>CAXTKM010000015.1:0-1048 GCA_964244795.1 uncultured Enterovirga sp. | reverse complement strand
ATCGCCCTGCCCCGGTTCGAGACGGCCTACACGCACCTCAAGGCCTACGAGGCCCAGCGCGACCGCACCGCCGCTCCTTCGATCGAAGTCCCGAATACGTCGCGCAAGTAGCCCGCCTGGCAGCGCAACCGGCATCGTTGTTCCGTGCCGGCTACGCAGCGCTCGGGCGCGGTGCGGCACCCTCCGGCGCCCGATCGCCGTCTCGCGCGCCCGTCATCGTCTCGGGCATGACCAGCAGGTAGAGCCCGAACCCGACCGCCGCGACGGCCGCGAGCGTGAGGAAGGCCGCCGAGTAGCCAGCGGACACGATGATCAGCCCGGCGAGCGTCGCGCTCGTCGCGGCGCCCAGGCCCTGCGCCGTCGCGACCGCTCCCTGGCTGACGTTGAAGCGGCCCGTGCCGCGGGTCAGGTCGGCCACGACGATCGGGAAGAGCGCCCCGTAGATGCCGGCCCCGATCCCGTCCAGGCACTGCACGGCGACGAGGTAATACGGGCTGTCCGACAGGGTGTAGAGCACGCCCCTTACGGCCAGCACCGCGAAGGCCGTGAGGAAGATCGGCTTCCGGCCCCAATGGTCGGCCTTGGCGCCGACCACCATCGCGACCGGCACCATCACGCATTGCGCGGCCACGATGCAGATCGCGATGAGCGAGGTCGCGTTCTCCTTGCCGGACAGCTTCGTCAGAAGCTGGCCGACCGAGGTCAGCATGGCGGCGTTGGAGAGATGGAACAGGGCGGCCAGCACGGCGAAGAGGAGGAGATGCTTGTTCTGCAGGAGAGCCGTCAGCCCCGAGGGCGCCTCGTGCTGCGCCTCGGCATCGGCGTCGAGGCCGCGCGCGAGGTCGTCGTCGATCTCCTTTGCCGGGACCATCAGCATGGCCCCGATGCTGAACACGGCGAGCGCCGCCATCAGCCAGAACACGACGATCGGGCCGAAGTAGAAAGCCGTCGACCCCGCGATCGCGGCCGAGGTCGCGTTGCCGCCGTGGTTGAAGGCCTCGTTCCGGCCGATCCGCTTCGCGAAGAGCTTTGGCCCGACGACCCCGAG
>CAXTKM010000014.1:31911-33532 GCA_964244795.1 uncultured Enterovirga sp. | reverse complement strand
GGATGAAGTCGGACGCGGTGTCGTTCGCGTCCCGGTTCGCCAGGATGTCCCCGAACGCCGCCCGGAACCGCAGCCCGCCGCTCGTCCAGGCGGCCTCGTAGATCGCCTCGCGCTCGGCCGGGTCGACCGACAGCGCGGAGCGGGTCTGGACGTCGAAGGGGTGGCCGTTCGTGGCCGCCCGCATCTTCGCGCGGATCGCGGGATAGTTCGCCTTCACCTCGCGCTGGAAGGCGGGGTCCAGCGGTCCGTTCCGGGCCGGGATGCTGTAGTTGGCCGTCCGCTGGAAGACCGTCAGGTGGCCGGCCACCTCGGCGATGGCGGGCGCGGCCTGGATCCCCGTCGAGCCCGTGCCGATCTGGCCGACACGCTGTCCCGCGAGGTCGACGCCCTCCTTCGGCCAGTCGCCCGTGTGGTACCAGCGGCCTCGGAAGCTCTCGAGCCCGGGCAGCTTCGGCACGTTCGCGGTCGACAGGCAGCCGACCGCCGTGATGAGGAAGGGCGCCTCGAAGACCTCGCCGGCCTCCGTCCGGACCGTCCATCGGTTCGTCGCGTCGTCGAAGCGCGCGCCCGAGACGCGCGTGTCGAGCTGGATGTCGCGCCGAAGATCGAGCCGCTCGGCGACGTGGTGGAGGTAGGCCCGGATCTCGCCGTGCTCCGGATAGCGCTCCGTCCACTCCCACTCCTGCTCGATCTCCTTCGAGAACGAATAGGAATACGTGTAGCTCTCGGAATCGCAGCGCGCGCCAGGGTAGCGGTTCCAGTACCAGGTGCCGCCGATGTCGGACCCGGCCTCGAGCACGCGCACCGACAGGCCGAGGTCGTCCCGAAGCCTGTGGAGCTGGTAGAGGCCGGAGAAGCCGGCCCCGACCACGATCGCGTCGTGGCGGTGAACATCCCGAACGGATGTCGCCGTCGCGTCGGTGGATGAGTCGGACATCACGGGCCTCCCTGATTCACGGCTGCCGGCTTCGAGGCCGATCGCCCGTCACGGCCGCACGACCACGTTGCCGATGACCGAACCGCCTTCCACCGCCTCGTGCGCGGCGACGATCTCGTCAAGTGGGAGGGTGAGCGCGACCGCGTGCCGGATCTCGCCGGCCTCGAGCCAGCCGGTCAGCGTCGCCTCGGCCTCGCGGCGCACCGCCGGGTCGAGCTCGTAGACGATGAAGAAGCGGATCGCGGCACCGCACAGGATCATCGGCCCGAACGCGCAGGTGACGTCGGGCGCGCCGGACCCGTAGACGACGCAAAGGCCGTCCCGGGCGACGATCTGCGGCAGGAGATGGATGTTCGCCGCAGCATCGACCTCGACGACCCTGTCGACCCCACGCCCGGCCGTCTCCTCGCGGACGCGAGCCGCGACGTCCTCGCGCCGGTAGTCGATCACGACGTCCGCGCCGGCCGCGCGCGCGTGCCGGGCCTTCTCGGGCGAGCTCACGGTCGCGATCACCCGGGCCGCGCCGAGCCGCTTCGCGAACTGGATCGCATAATGCCCGACCGCGCCCGCGCCGCCCGTCACCAGGACCGTCTGGCCGCTCGGCGACCCGTCGACCGTGACGGCCCGCAGGGCCGTCAGCGCCGGGATGCCGAGGCAGGCGCCCTCGGCGTAGCCGACGGTCTC
>CAXTKM010000014.1:23029-31901 GCA_964244795.1 uncultured Enterovirga sp. | reverse complement strand
GGGCCGCTTCCACTGCGCGTTCCAGAGCCAGACGCGCTGGCCCAGCCGGTCGGCCGGCACGCCTTCGCCGACCCGGTCGATGATCCCGGCGCCATCGCTGTGCGGGATGACGCGGGGAGCCGTCATGGGGCGCGATCCCGCCCTGGTCTTCCAGTCCGAAGGGTTCGCGCCCGACGCCGCGATCCTGACCCCGACCTCGCCCGGACCGACGTCCGGGTCGGGCATGGTGCCGACGACCAGCACGTCGCGGGCCGATCCGTTGCACTCGTACCAGGCTGCCTTCATGGTCTCGTCACCTCGAAGCCGTTCGAAGCCGTTCCCGGCTGCGCCCCGTCCGCCGGTCGGCTACTATCATCCTTTACGAAGGAGCGCGGCCGATGAGCAATCCGGATGTGGCGGTGGTGACGGGTGGCGCGAGCGGCATCGGCGAGGCCTGCTGCCGGGCGCTCGCGGCGGCGGGCCATGCGGTCGTGGTGCTGGATCGCGATCTCGGGCGGGCCGAGGAGGTCGCGGGATCGATCGGTGGCTCGGCCTTCATGGTCGACGTCGGCGACGAGGCGGCCGTGATCCGGGCGGCCGGGCGGGTCGAGGCCGAGATCGGCCCGGTCGCGGTGCTCGTGAACAGCGCCGGCATCATCCAGCCGCCGCTGCGGCCCTCCGACCTCCCGATGGCGCTCTACGACGACGTCGTCCGGATCAACCAGCGCGGCACCTACGTGGCCGCCGTCGCGTTCGCGCGCGGGATGGTCGAGCGGCGCCGCGGCAGCATCGTCAACATCGCGTCGATCTCAGGCATGCGGTCCATGCCGCTGCACAGCTATGCCCCCGCGAAGGCCGCCATCATCGCGCTCACCGGGACGCTCGCGGCGGAATGGGGACCGGCCGGCGTGCGGGTGAACGCGGTCTCCCCGGGATACACGGGGACGCCGGCGCTCCTCGCCGCCGTCGCGCGCGGAGAGCGGGACGTGACCGCCCTCGCGGCGAACGCGGCGCTCGGCCGCATGGTCATCCCGGAGGAGGTCGCCTCCGTGGTGGCCTTCCTGTGCTCGCCGGGCGCCTCCGCGGTCACGGGCGCGAACATCCCGGTCGATTGCGGCTGCCTCGTCGCGATGTCCTGGCACCCTTACGGGGGCTTGCGGGACGCGAGGGTCGACGGCTGACGCGCGGCGACGCGTGGTCGGCGACTAGCGCTGGTCCTTCGGCGGGCCGAGCAGGCCCTCGACGACCTTCTCGCCGTCCTTCAACGCGTCGGCCTCGGACCGCAGCGTCTTGTCGGACCTCTGCATGAGCTTGCCGCTCCTGCGGATGGTCCACTCCCACTGGCCGGGTTTCCGGGCCTGCATGATGTCGAGAGTGTATGGGTGGTGCTTGTTGACGGTCATCGCGGTTCCTTCGCCGCAATGGCGTCGGCGCGCAAGCGGTCTTGGCACGGCTTTTCAGACAAAAGGTCGAATTTCAACTCCCGGACGCCGGAAGCCATGTCGATCGGCACGGTTCGCGGCCGCCCGCAGAGGCGCGCGGGAACGGCGCGGTACCGGGCAGCGCGACCGCCCCCGGGGGCTGATCGGGCCGGATTGTCAATAACGACCGGTCTCGAGACGGCCGAACGCCCGGTCGGGCGCACGAACCGCGCGCTCGCGGGCGCTCTGGTTATTGACTAGCCGGATCGGGCGTGTCCCTCTCCCCGAAAATCGGGAGGAACGTCGCATGAGAGCAGGATGCCTGTCCGCCGCCGTGATCACGGCAGTCCTGGTGACGGGGTCAGCGGTCTCCGCGGCCGAACCCACGCAGATCACGATGTGGTCGAACTGGCCCGACGAGCCGGCCAAGAAGGAATGGGTCGCGGCCCGGGTCCAGGAGTTCCAGGCCTCGAACCGGCAATGCACGGTCAAGCTGAGCTTCATCCCGAAGGCCGACATCTACACGCAGGCGAAGTCCGCCGTCCGGACCGGCCAGGCGCCGGACATCTTCTACATGGAGCCCGACCAGCCCGAGTTCCTGGCGGGCGGCTTCCTGGAGCCTCTCGACGGCTACATCGACCTCGCCGGTCTCGAGGATTGGGCGAAGCCGGCCTGGACCTCGAAGGGCAAGGTCTACGGCCTTCCGGTCGAGGCGTACACGGTCGAGCTCTATTACAACAAGGCGCTCGTGAAGAAGGTGGGCGTCGACGTCCCGGCCTCCGGGCAGCTCACGCAGGCCGCTTTCCTCGATCTCGTCAAGAAGGGCGTCGCGGCCGGGATCACGCCGGTGTCGCAGGGTGTCGGCGACCGGCCGTTCCCGGGCGGCCTGCTCCTGTTCGAGTCGCTGCTCCGCAAGCTCGGCCAGGACGATTACGGCAAGCTTCTCAACGGGACGCTGTCGTTCAAGGACCCGCGCGTCGTCGAGACGATGACCTGGATGAAGGAGGTCATCGACGCCGGCGCCTACCCGAAGAGCTTCGCGACCCTGAAGCTCGGCGAGTCGCATTTCTACTTCTACAACAAGCCGGGCTCGCTGACCTTCCCGGACCCGAGCTGGTTCACGGGCCGGGCCTTCGCGCCGCCGGAGAGCGGCGGCATGCCGGCCGATTTCCCGCTCGGCATCATGCAGTATCCGGCGATGGATGGGGGCACCTGCCCGACCTGCAAGACGCTCGCCGTCGCGGGCAGCTACGTGATGTACTCGAAGGGCAAGAACAAGGATTGCGCCGGCGCGCTGCTGAAGTCCATTGCCACAATCGACAACGGGACGAAATGGATGGAGCAGGTCTCGCTGCAGACGGGCCTGAAATCCGACTCCAGCCGGATCAAATCCACGCGGGCAGAGTATTTCGCCGAGCTGAACGCGCGAAACAAGGACGTCACCTACTTCTTCGGCACGCCGCTCCTGTACTACCGGGCGAAGTGCGCCGAGACCTACACGCAGGTGATGAACAACGCCTTCCCGGCGGGGCTCATCGGCGTGAAGGACGCGGCCGAGAAGATGGACGCGGCCTGCCTCCTGAAAGGCTGACGTCACGTGGCCAGCGTCGCAAGCCTCGACACCCCCGCGACGGCCCGCTCCCCGAGCGCGCCGTCGTCGGGGCGTCTCGCCGATCCCAGGCGGGCGAGCTGGCCCGTGCTCCTCGTCTTCGTCGGGCCGGCGCTCCTCATCTATGGCGGCCTGACCGCCTATCCGGCGTTCCGGACGATCTTCGACAGCTTCTTCACGATCGAGGGGCTGGAGCGCATCCCGGTCGGACTCGCGAATTATCGCGCTCTGCTCGAGGACGAGACGTTCTGGATCGCGGTCCGCAACACCTTCGCCTGGGCTTTCGTCGCCCCTCTGCTCGACGTCGCGACCGGGCTCCTTCTCGCGCTCGCGCTCTATGCGGGCGTGCCCTTCGCGCGCTTCCTGCGGATCGCCTGGTTCACGCCGGTGCTGCTCTCCTACGTGGTCGTCGCGATCCTGTGGATGTGGATCTACAACTACGATTGGGGCGTCGTGAACGTGGCGCTCCGGGCGGTCGGGCTCGATGCCTGGACGAAGTCCTGGCTCGGGGACCCGAACTTCGCGCTCGCAGCCCTCATCGTGACCCACGCCTGGAAATGGGCCGGGTTCAACATGGTCGTGTGCCTCGCCGCGATCCACTCGCTGCCCTCGGAGGTCCTGGAGGCGAGCGAGCTCGACAATTGCGGCTGGGCGGCGAAGCTCCGCTACATCATCGTGCCGATGCTGCGGCCGACGCTCCTGAACCTCTACGTGCTGGCCTTCATCGGCAAGATGAAGGTGTTCGACCTCGTCTGGATCATGACCGGGGGCGGGCCGCTCTGGGCGACCGAGACCGTCTCGACCTACGTCTACAAGCGCGCCTTCAACTGGAACACCTTCGACCTCGGCTACCCGTCGGCGATCGCGACCGTCTGGTTCGGCGTGGTCGTGGCGGCCGTCCTCCTCCTGAACCGGGTGTTCCGGTCCAAAGAGCGGCTGGAATATTGACGTGAGCAAGGATCGATCCATGCCGCGCCTGTTCGGACGGGGAGCGCTCGGGCTCGTGATGGCCGCCTACACGGCCTACACGCTCGGGCCGTTCCTGTGGCTCGCCACGATGTCGGTCCGCACCACGGGCGAGATCTCGGACGACCATTACGCCTGGCCGCGCGTGTTCCACTGGGAGCAGTTCCGGATCGCCTGGATCGATTCGGATTTCGCGACCTATTTCATGAACTCGGCGATCGTGGTGATCGTCGCGGTCGCGGTCGTGACGCTGGTCGGAGCCGCGGCCGCGCACGCGCTCGCGCGCTACCGCTTCGCCGGCAACCGGCTGATCTACGGGATCCTGTTCTCCTCGATCATCTTCCCGCCGCAGATCACATTGATCTCGCTCTACCAGATCATGGTCGATTACGGGCTCTACAACAGCCTGATCGGGCTGACCCTGGTCTATATCTCGCTGCAGCTTCCCCTCACGGTGTATCTGCTGGAAGGCTTCTTCGCCCGCATCCCGCAGGACCTGTTCGACGCGGCCAAGATGGACGGCTACGGCGACCTCGAGATCTTCCGCCGGATCGTCCTGCCGATCGGCATGCCGGCGATCGCGACCACGTTGATCCTGAACTTCATCCAGCTCTGGAACGAGTTCCTGTTCGCGGTCGTGCTCATCACCGATCCCGACAAGCGCACGCTGCCGATCGGCATCCGGGCCTTCATGGGCGATCATTTCCAGGACATCGGGATGATCGCGGCCGGCGTGATGATCTCGGTCATCCCGGTGATCATCGCCTACGCGTTCTTCTCGGAGAAGCTCATCCGCGGCATGACGGCGGGCGCCGTGAAGTGAGCGAATGACGGCCCGAGGCATGAGGCGAGCCGAAAAGACGCGCGCGGGACCCCTATCCCCGGCGGGGAGAGGGGTCCCGCGCAGCGCCGCCCGGGTGACGGGGAGCGACCTCTCCTGGCAGGTCGTATCCTGGCAGGTCGTGCCCCCTCACCCTGCCCTCTCCCCAATGGGGAGAGGGTTCACGTAGGCCGTCCGCGAGATTTCGCCTCAACCGAGGCAAGACGAGCCAGGTCGCGGACGTTCCGAAAAGGTCAAAACATGGCGGTCGTCACTCTCGACAGGATCTGCAAGCGCTATGGCCATGCCGGCGACCCGCTCGCGGTCGACAACGTCGACATCACGATCGAGGACGGCGAGTTCATGGTCCTGCTCGGGCCGTCCGGCTGCGGCAAGTCCACGACGCTCCGGATGATCGCCGGGCTCGAGACGATCTCGTCCGGAACCCTCTCCATCGACGGCCGGATCGTGAACGAGGTGCCGGCGAAGGACCGCGACATCGCGATGGTGTTCCAGTCCTACGCGCTCTACCCGCACATGACGGTGTCCGAGAATCTCTCGTTCGGGCTGAAGCGTCGCCGCGCCGCGCCGGCCGAGATCGAGCGTCGCGTGAGCGCGACGGCCGAGATGCTGGGCCTCACGCCGTATCTCGCCAGGAAGCCGCACGCCCTGTCCGGCGGGCAGCGCCAGCGCGTCGCGCTCGGGCGCGCCATGGTGCGCGAGCCGATGGTGTTCCTGTTCGACGAGCCGCTGTCGAACCTCGACGCCGCGCTCCGGGTCGCCACCCGGAACGAGTTGATCCGGCAGCATCACCGGCTCGGCTCGACGATGATCTACGTCACGCACGACCAGGTCGAGGCGATGACGATGGGCACCCGCATCTGCGTCATGAACGGGGGCCGCGTCGCGCAGCTCGGCGCACCCCTCGACGTGTACTGGAACCCGGCCGACACCTTCGTGGCACGGTTCCTCGGCTCGCCGCCCATGAACCTGTTCGCGACGCGGCTCGCTCCGGGCACCGCGGCGATCGAGCAGGCCTCGCTCCGGGTGCCGCTGACCCGATGGCGTTCCGCCACCCTCGCGGCTGCGAACCGCGAGATCGTGCTCGGCGTGCGGGCGGAGGACCTGCATCTCGGTGCCGGCCAGGCCGGCGAGGATCCCGGCTCGATCCGCGGCCATGTGCTCGCGGTCGAGCCCCTCGGGGCGGAGACGCTGCTGCTCGTCGCGGTCGAGGGCGGCTTCGAATGCACGGCCCGCCTGCCGCGCGACACCCGGGCCGCGATCGGCAGCCAGGTCGACCTCTTCTTCGCCCGGAGCGCCGCCTACCTGTTCGACGCCGCATCCGGTCGTGCGATCCCGGCGGACATGGGCGGCCACCTTGATGGCTCTTCAGCGCAGCCGCGAATGGGCGCTACAGCTTGAATTCCGATCCCAAGCTCGACGCGCGTCCCTCCCCCTTGCGGGGAGGGCCGAGTCGCGCCGTAGGCGCGATACCGGCCTTCGCCGGCAGGGGTTGGGGTGGTGCAGAAGGCACCGCAGGTGCTTTTACAACGCGACCCCCACCCCGGTCGCGCTCCGCGCGACTCGACCCTCCCCGCAAGGGGGAGGGCAGAGCCCGAGGCGCCAGGCCGTGACGCCGGAGCTCTCGCCCGAAGCCGCGGCCCGTCCGCGCCGGGACGGGATCGAGGGCCTCGTCGCCCGGCTCGAAGAGGACATCATCTTCGGCCGCCTCGAGCCCGGCACGAGGCTCACCGAGGACACCCTGATGGCCCGCTTCCGGGCGTCGCGTCACTTCATCCGCCAGGCGCTCGTCGAGGCGGAGCGGAGGGGCGTCGTCGGCCGCGAGAGGAACGTCGGCGCGACGGTCCGGTCCTATTCGGCGGATGCGGTCCGCCAGATCTACGATGTCCGGGAGATGCTGACCCGGCAGGCGGTCCTCACGATCGACCTCCCGGCCCCCGGGGGGTTCCTGGCCGGCCTCCGGGACCTCCAGGCGCTCTTCCGGCGCGAGGCGGGGCGGGGGGACCTGCGCGGCATCCACGACGCGAACGACCGGTTCCACCTCAGCCTGTTCGAGGCCTGCGGCAACCCGTATCTCGTCCGGACGCTGCACGACTACATGGGCCTGACGCTGCCGATGCGGGCGAACAGCCTGGCCGACCCGAGAGGGCTTCAGCTCTCGATCAGCCAGCACGAGACGATGATCGACCTCCTCGGCGGACGCGACCGCTGGGCTCTCGCCCAGCTCTGCGTCGAGCATATGTGGCCCAGCAAGACGGCCTACCTCCGGCGGATCGAGCGGCCGGAACCCCCGGAGCGGCTGCCCGCCGGCTAGAGCATGCTGCGGGAAAGTGGAAACCGGTTTCCCGAAAACAGCATGCGTTTACAAGAGGCTAGAGCGTGCTGGCGATTCCTTGAAAAGCCAGCACGCTCCAGGCCGGCCTGCCGCCCGTGCCGGTCAATCCTGGACCGGGATGTCGCGCGCGTTCGTCTCCTTGCCGTCCACGACGCGCACGACATGCGTCACGAGCAGCGGGTCGCCCTTCTCGTCGAACTTGAACGGACCGCGCACGCTCTCGAAGGTGATCGCGGCCAGCGCATCGCGAACGGCCGCGCGGTCCTCCTTGCCGGCCTTCTCGATCGCGGCCAGCGCCATCGTGATCGCGTCGTAAGCCGCGGCCCCGTAGGAATCGGGCTCCTTGCCGTAGGTCGCCTTCATCCTGGCGAGGTACGGGCCGGCGGCCGGGATGCCGGCCGCGGTCGCCGGGCTGAAATGGGTCGGGTAGAAGACGCCGTTGATCGCCGTGCCGCCGAGCTCGAGGAAGCGCGGCGAGGCGACGCCGTCGGACCCGAAGCGCGGCAGCGTCATGCCGGACTGGACGAACTGCTTCGCGACCAGCGCGCCTTCCGTGTAGCGCGACCACTCGACCATGCCCTGCGCGCCGCTCGCCTTGATGCGGCCGAGCTGCGCCGTGAAGTCGATGTCGCCGCGAGCGTATCGCTCCTCGGCCACGACCTCGAAGCCGTATTTCTGGCCCGCCGCCTTGAAGGCCTCGAACCCGCCGCGCCCGAAATCGTCGTTCACGTACAGGAAGCCGAATCTCTTGAGCTTCGGGAACTTGCCGTGGATGAAATCGGCGAGGTCGGACACGAGCTTCGTGTCCGGGACGACGGACCGGAACACCCATTTGTTGCCCGACGTCGTGATCCGCTGCGCGGTGCCCGAGACGACGATCTCCGGCGTCTGCTGCTGCCTCGCGACCTGCGAGGCGGCGAGGCTCGCCGGGCTCGACATGCTGCCGATCAGGAGCAGGACCTCGTCGCGCGAGATCAGGCGTTTCGCGACGTTCACGGCCTCTTCGGGCTTGCCGGCATCGTCGCCGTAGACGATCTCGATCTGCTTGCCCCGGATGCCGCCGGCGCCGTTCTTCTCCCGCACGACGAGCTCGACGGCCTCGCGCTCGCTCACCCCCATGGCGGCGGCGTCGCCCGAGAGCGGCCCGAACACGCCGATCTTGATCGTCTGCCCGGAGGCTGCGCCGGCGAGGCCGAGCGAGAAGACCCCCGCCAGCAGGATGGCGAGACGGCTCGGCCGAGAGCGATGATGCGCGCGCATGGTCACGTCCTTTCAGGAAACCGGTGAGGCGGGAGGGGAGGGTGTGGGGCCGTGCCCGTCGGGATCCTGGCCGAGGTAGCTCGCCCAGATCTCGGGATTGTCGAGGAGGTTCGCGCCCGTGTCGTGCAGCACGATGCGGCCGGTCTCGATGACGTAGCCGCCGGACGCGAGCGTGAGCGCGAGCTCGGCGTTCTGCTCGACGAGCAGGATCGTCACGCCGCTTCGGCGGAAGTGCTCGATAGCGTTCGCGACCTCCTCGACCATGATCGGCGCGAGGCCGAGCGACGGCTCGTCGAGCATCAGGAACCGCGGCTGCGCCATCATGGCCCGACCGAAGGCCAGCATCTGCTGCTCGCCGCCGCTGAGCGACGCGCCGGCCTGCCGCCGGCGCTCGTGGAGCCGCGGAAACAGGCCGTAGGCGCGCGCGATCTCCTGCGTCAGCTGGTTCCCGCCGAAGGCCT
>CAXTKM010000014.1:13060-23019 GCA_964244795.1 uncultured Enterovirga sp. | reverse complement strand
ACAGGCCGTAGACCTCGTCGCGGATCAATCTCTGGCGGCCCCAGGCGCGGGCCGGATAGGCCCCGACCGTGAGGTTCTGCTCCACGCTGAGCTTCGGGAAGATGCGCCGTCCCTCGGGCACGTGGACGATGCCGCGGGCCACGATCTCGCTCGGCGGCAGGCCGTCGATCCGCTCTCCGAGGAACTCGATCTCGCCGGCTCCGGGCCGGATCAGGCCCGAGATCGTCTTCAGCGCCGTCGATTTCCCCGCCCCGTTCGAGCCCACGAGCGCCACGACCTCGCCGGCCCCGATCGCGAGATCGATGCCCCGCAAGGCCGTCACCTCGCCGTAGGCGACGTGGAGGTTCCTAACCCGCAGCAACCCGGGCCTCCCCGGCTCGCGCCGCGCCGGCGCGCCGCGTTCCCGAACCCGTGCCGAGATAGGCCCGGATCACGTCGGGGTTGCGCCGGATCTCGGCCGGCGTTCCGTCCGCGAGGTGCTTCCCGTGGTTGAGGACCGTGATGCGGTCGCTCGTCGGCATCACGACCTCCATGTGGTGCTCGACCAGCACGATCGTGATTCCCTGCGCCTTGATGCGTCGGATCAGGTCGACGAGGCGTGCACCCTCCTGGCCGTTCAGGCCGGCAGCGGGCTCGTCGAGCATCAGGAGCTTCGGCGTCGCCACGATCGCGCGCGCGATCTCGACGAGGCGCTGATGCCCGTAAGGAAGGCTCCCGGCCAGGGTATCCGCGGCGGCCCGCAAGCCTACGAACGCGAGCGCGTCCAGCGCCCGGTCGCGGATCGAGGCCTCCTCGGCGCGCTGCGCGCGGTTTCGCAGGAGCGCGGGCAGGATCTCCGCCCGGGTCAGCGTGTGCAGGCCGACCATGACGTTCTCGGCGGCCGTCATCTCCCGGAACAGCTTCACGTTCTGGAACGTCCGCCGGATGCCGACCGCTGCCCTGCGCTCCGGGGCGGCCCGCGTGACGTCCTGTCCGTCGAAGACGATTCGGCCGGCGCTCGAGGGGAGGTGTCCGGAGATCAAGTTGAACAGCGTCGTCTTGCCGGCGCCGTTCGGGCCGATCAGGGCGTGGACCTCTCCGGCCGCGACCGCGAGGTCGACGCCGTCCACCGCGACGAGGCCGCCGAAGCGGCGCGTGAGGCCCGTGACGGCGAGGAGGGACATGCCGGGCTCAGCGCTCCGTCGACGGGGCAAGCGCCGGCGCCGGCTTCGAGCGCCGCGCGACGGCCGCGAGCCGCCCGGCTCCGGCCTCGATCAATCCGGCGAGCCCGCCCCGCCCGGCCCCCATCAGCACGACGACCAGGACGCCGAACAGGATCAGCCTGTATTCGCCGGACGAGCGCAGGTATTCCGGCATCAGCACGACGATCGCGGCCCCGAGCGCCGCGCCCGGCAGGCTCGCGAGCCCGCCGACCGCCACCATGATCAGGATCTCGATCGACTTCTGGAAGGTGAAGTCGTTCGGGTTCAGGTAGGTGCTGAGATAGGCGTAGAGCGCGCCCGCGATGCCGGCCGTGAAGGCCGCGACGAGGAAGCACTTCGCCTTGTAGCGGTTCACCGCGATGCCGCTCGCCCGCGCGGCCTCCTCGTCCTGCGAGAGCGCCGTCAGGGCGCGCCCGAAGCGGGAGCCGGCCAGCCGGTCGAAGGCGAGATACGTGAGGGCCACGACCGCGAGGCAGACGTAGTAGAAGGCCCGCTCGCCGCCCACGTCGACGCCGAGGAGATACGGCCGCGGGATGTCGGTGAGCCCGATGCTGCCGCCCGTGAGCCCGTCCTCGTTCATCATCACGAGATGGACGATGATGCCGAAGCCGAGCGTCGCGACCGCGAGGCTCGAGCCCTTGAGCCGGATGATCGGGATCAGGAGGAGGCTGGACAGGGCGGCGGCCGTTCCGCCGACCAGGACCGCGAGCGGGAAGGGGAGCCCGAACGCGCTCCCGAGCCCGGCGGCCGTGTAGGCCCCGATGCCGTAGAACGCGCCCTGCCCGAGCGACAGGAGGCCGGTCCGGCCGAGGAGGAGCTGGAGGCCGAAGGCCAGGATGACCCCGATCAGGGCGACGCTGAAGACGTGAAGCCAGTAGCTGTTCGTCTGCACGAGCGGCAGCGCGATCAGGGCCGCGAGGACGCCGAGGCGCGGAAGGAGCGGTCCCACGGCGGACCGTCTCGCGGTCACCGGCTAGACCTGCCGGCCGGCGCGGCCGAAGAGGCCGTTCGGGGCGAGCAGCAGGATCCCGATCAGGACCACCATCCCGATCGCGTCCTTGTAGGACGTCGAGATCACGCGGCCCGCGAAGGTCTCGATCAGCCCGAACAGGAGCCCGCCCACCATCGCGCCCGCGATGCTCCCGAGACCGCCCAGCGTCGCCGCGACGAAAGCCTTGATCCCGTTCAGGAACCCCATGTTGAACGAGGCGAAGAAGAGCGATCCGAGCAGGACCCCGCCCGCCCCCGCCATCATGCCGGACACCGCGAAGGTGAAGGTCGTCGTCCGCTCGACCGTGATGCCCATGAGCTGGGCCGCCTCCGGGTCCTGGGCCGCGGCCTGCATGGCGAGCCCGAGCCGGGTGAACCGGAAGAAGAGGAGGAGGCCCGCCATGATCGCGAGGCTGAGGCCGATGATCCAGAGGAGCTGCGGCGACACCGTCATGCCCGCGATCGCGACGCCGCCCGCCCCGAAGAGCGCGGGATAGGCCAGCGGCTCGGACCCCCAGACGAGCCGGGCGCCGTTCTGGAGGATGATGGACACGCCGAGCGTCGCGATGACAACGTTAACGATCGGGACCCTGAAGCGCCGGAGCACCCGGTAGACCGCGAACTCGATGAAGGCCGCCATCAGGCCGCCTCCGATCATTCCGGCGATCAGCACGAACACGAAGGGCACGCTGCTGAACCAGAAGGCCGAGAGGCCGGCCATGCAGCCGATCATCACGATCTCGCCCTGAGCGAAATGCAGGATGTCGGTCGCCCGAATGATCATCGTGATCCCGAGCGCGATCAGGCTGTAGATCGCCCCGATCGCGAGACCACCGACCAATGTCTGGAAAAATTGCTCTGCCGACACAAGCATACGGCCTGAATATACGTCCAAATGGACCGCTGTTGCATGCTAGCAGCATTCGATTTCGCGACAAGTTGAAAATGCATGCGCATGCAGAGACGATTTGGCTTCATTTTAGGCATCAGATCGGCGCGCTGCTCTGATATAAGTCGGTCGCGCGGCGGTCGTGATCAGGCGTGCCGGGCACGGTCCGGGCGCTGGTCGAGCGAGCGGCGAGCGGCTCGCCGGATCGCGGTGCGGCAGGGAGAACGTGGCGTGACGAAACAGATCCATCTCGCGCTCGACCTGTCCTGGACCCAGGTCGAGACGCAGTGGCGCATCCCGGGCTCGTGGGTCGACCGGCACTACCCCGATGTCGGGCTGTTCGAGGAGGTCGCCCGGACGGCCGAGCGCGGCGGGTTCGACATGATCTTCTTCGGCGACGGGACCGGCATCCCGGACACCTGGGAGGGCGGGATCGAGGACGCGGTCCGGTTCGGCGTCGCCTGGCCCCGCATGGACATGAGCCCGTGGATCACCGCGATGTCGCGCGTGACGAGCCATCTCGGGTTCGGGCTCACCTACGCGTCGACGTTCATGCATCCCTTCTATACGGCGCGGCTCCTCAATTCGCTCGACCACATCACGAACGGCCGGATCGCGTTCAACGTCATCACCTCGCAGCGTCGCTCGGATTTCGCGAATTACGGCTACGACCAGCTCGTCGACCACACGACCCGCTACGAGCGGCTCGAGGAGTTCATCGACGTCTGCCGCGCTCTCTGGGACAGCGTCGAGCCGGGCGCGTTCCTCTGGGACAGGGCGACCGGCCATGTCGCCGACCCGGCGAAGGTGCATCCGATCCATCACGACGGCGCGTTCTTCAAGGTGAAGGGACCCCTGAACGTGATCCGGTCGCCGCAGGGGCATCCCGTCATCCTGCAGGCTGGCGGGTCGCCGCGGGGCACCCGGGCCGCGGCCCATGTCGCCGACCACGTGTTCGGCCTGACGAAGACCATCCCGCTGATGGCGAAGCAGCGCCAGGACCTCGACGCGGCGCTCGTGCTCGAGGGCCGCGATCCGGAGCAGGTCGGGATCATCTGGTCGATCCGCGCGATCGTGGGCGAGACCGAGGCCGAGGCAGCGGCTTTGCGCGAAAGCCTGATCGCAGGCGTGCCCCGCGAGGCCGTCGGCGTCTGGCTGTCGCACAACACCGGCTACGACATGTCGAAGCTTCCCGAGCGCTTCTCGCTGGCCGAGCTGCAGGAGCGGATCGTCGCGGCGAACGCCTCGCCGGTCGGCTTCGTCGGACTCCTGGCGCACACCTACGGTCAGACCACCGAGATGACGCGCGACGCGTTCTTCGACCATGCGCTGCACGCCGCCACGGGCTACGGGACGGCGGTCGCCGGAACCGCAGCCCAGGTCGCGGACACGCTCGAGGAGATGTTCGAGGCGACCGGCAGCCGCGGCGGCTTCATGATCTCGCTGTCGCAGGCGGCGCCGCGGCAGATGCTGCAGAACCTCGTCGACCAGCTCGTGCCCGAGCTGCAGCGTCGCGGCCGGTACCGGCATGCCTACGAGGGCCGGACGCTGCGCGAGAACCTCGCCTCGTAATGCCCGGGAGCGCCCGCTCAGAGGGACGCGGTCGCGAGGCCCCCGAAGCGGCCGTCGATGTAGAGCAGCGGAGCGATCTCGTCGCCCCACAGGCGCACGTCCCGGACCTCGCCGATGAAGACCGTGTGCGAGTGGACGGGCACCGCCTGCAGCACGGTGCAGTCGAAGGTCGCGAGCGCGCTGGAGAGCGCGGGAGCCCCGGACGCCAGCGTCGTCCAGCGCGGGTCCTCGAAGCGCCGCTCGCGCGACGCGGCCGCGAAGCCGGCCGCCATGTCCTGGTCGTCGGTCGCGAGCAGATTGACGCAGAAGATGCCCGTCCGGTCGATCCGATCATGCGTGGACGCGCCCCGGTTGACGCAGATCAGGAGGGACGGGTGGGGCTCGGCCGAGACCGAGCTCACGGCCGTCGCCACGAACCCGTGCGGGGCGCCATCCTCGATCGTCGTGACGATGGACACCCCGGCCGCGAGCCGCCGCATCCCGGCCCTGAACGTCGCCGGGTCGATCATGGCAGGAACCCTCCCCGGAAGGCGACGAGCGGCGCGGCATCGGGGTTGCGGGCGAAATCGACGATCCGGCCGATCGCGATCGTGGTGCCGTGACGCAGGATCGTCTCCTCGAGCCGGCAGTCGAGCGCCGCGAGCGCGTCCGGAAGGATCGGCGCGCCGGTCGTGAGCCTGGTCCAGGCCGTCGTCTCGAACCGGCCCGCTCCCGTGACGCCGCCGCGGCCGCCGAACAGGTCGGCGAGAGCCGCCTGCTCGCGAGGCAGGATGTTGATGGCGAAATGCCCGGCCGCCAGGATCGTCGCGAGGGCGGACGTCTTCCCGTCGATGGAGACGAGCAGCATCGGCGGATCGCTGCAGAGATGGGTCGCCGAGAGGCCGAGGAAGCCGGCCGGCCCGCGCTCGTCCCGGGCCGTGACGACGGTCGCACCGGTCGCCCGCTGTCCGATCAGGCTCCAGAACGTCCGGACATCGAGGGCCAGCTCTTCCTGGCGAACACCGTCGGTCATCGAAGCATCCTGATAGCAGAGATCCCAGGAGCGTTGGACGATCTCGTCCTCAGCTCTCCGTTGTGGCGCGACATCCCGTCGATCCGATCGAGACGATCGCCCGATAGCGCGTCCCGCGCGTGCAGCCTTCCGCACCGGACCGTGCCGGCATGATCGTTTTGCACGCGGTCACGGTATGAGCCGCCCGCGAAAGCTTCAAGATCAAATTGCATGCGTATGCAACGGTTCGTTGATCTGAAAATGAGCACGCGGCTGTGAACAACGTGGCGACGTCGGTGGCGTGTCGTCGCTCGCGCTCGTGGGCGCGTGATAGGACGCTGGTCGCGCGACGACGCGGGGAGGAGGGACCGGTTCCGTCTTGAGCAAGCCGATCAGGGGAGAGCGCGACGGACGCGGGATCACGGCCCAGCAGGTCGCCCGTCAGCTCGGCCTCTCGCAATCCACCGTGTCCCGGGCGTTCTCGCCCTCCGCGAGCGTTTCGCCCGACACGAAGGCGAGGGTGATGAAGGCCGCGGACGCTCTCGGCTATCGGCCGAACGTCATCGCCCGAAGCCTGATCACGCGCCGCACGAACATGGTGGCGATCGTCATCGCGAACCTTAGCGACCCGCTCTATCCCGCGATCCTCGAAGAGCTGACACGGCGCATCCAGGCGCGCGGCCGGCAGACGCTGCTCTTCATCCCGCCGGACGAGAGCCGGATGGACGAGACCCTGTCGTCGCTCCTGCAATATCAGGTCGACGGCATCGTGATGGCATCGGCGACGCTGAGCTCCGCGATGGCGCGTGTCTGCGCCGCCCGGAACACGCCCGTGGTGCTGTTCAACCGCTACGTCCCGGGCCTGAAGATCCGGGCGGTCTCCTGCGACAACGTCGCGGGCGGGCGCGAGGTCGCGCACTTCCTGGCCGGGCTCGGCCACGAGCGGCCGGTCTTCGTGTCCGGCCAGAGCGACGCCACGACGAATCTCGACCGGTTCTCGGGTTTCTCGTCCGGGTGGAAGGCGCTGGGCCTGTCGACGGTCCGTCATCTCGACGGCGGCAGCTACAGCTACGAGGCCGGCCACGCGGCGGCGCTCCGGCTCGCCGGCGAGGCGGACCTTCCGGACGCGATCGTGTTCGCGAGCGACATCATGGCCTTCGGGGGCATCGAGGCCCTTCGGGGAGCCGGCATCCGGGTGCCCGAGGACGTGTCCGTCGTCGGCTTCGACGACGTGTTCCTGTCCCGCTGGCCCTCGATCGGCCTGACGACGATCCGGCTCCCGCTCGGCGCCATGGCGGACGCGACGCTGGAGCTGCTCGGGTTCGACGGGCCAGCGAAGAAGGGCGCGCAGACGACGCTGCTGCCCGGCGAGCTGATCGTCAGGTCGACGACGCGGCAGCGAGGTCCGGTCCGGCGCGTCAGGGCCGGAACGCGACGATCCGGGCCGGGGTCGGGTTGAAGCCGTTCGACGGGTTGTAGATCTGCATGCAGATCGACACGACGCAGATCACGTCGCGCTCGGCCACGAGCTCGACGAAGTCTCCCGCCTTCGACGGGCTGTCCGAGATCGCCATGCCGCCGTCCGGCAGGACGGGCACGGACATGAAGAAGTTCAGGTTCGACGCGATCGTGTCCCGGCCGAGCCCGAAGGGCTTCAGCGCGCGCTCGAAGGTGTCGCGACAATTTGTCGGCGTCGTCTTGTCGTAACGAAGGAGGTTCATCTCTGCGCTGCAGCATCCGCCGATCGTATCGTGGAAGCCGCAGGTGTCCTCACAGACGGTCATCAGCTTCCGGGCCCGGTCGGAATAGAGCCCGGAGCCTTTCGAGACGAAGATGTTGCCTGCGAGCTTCATCGTGTTCGCGGCGTTGTAGCGGTCCTGCGGGTCCAGGCCGTCGAAGCACAGGAAGTCGACGGCCTGCTGGCCCTCGAGATCGACGATCCGGAGGCGCTCGCCGGCCCGCATGAGCCGTCCCCAGCCCTGGCCGGGCTCGAGATGCACATCCTCCAGCACCGTCCCTCGCACGCCCTCGTCCCGCACCGCCGTCACGGTCGCCTCCGTCCCGGTCGCGCAGCCCATGCTGGCGCCGATCCGTGCAGCCTGACGGCCCGATCGCCGCAGGACAAGCGCAGATCGTATCCACTTTGACGCTTCTTCGGGCAGGTCCGGCCGTTGACGGGGTCGAGCCGGCGAGCGAGCTTGCCTCCATCGTCGTGTCGACCGGCCGCTGGCCCGTCGCCGCCGCGCGGTCGTGGGAGGCGAGCATGAGCCGGCCAGCGGGAGACCAGGTCGCGAGCACCTGCTGGGAGTGCAGCACGCTCTGCGGCTCGCTCCTGACCGTCCGGGACGGGCGCGTCGAGAGGATCGCCCCGAACCCGGCTCATCCGGGCTCGAAGGGCGCCTTCTGCGTCAAGGGCATCCGGGGCGCCGTCGACTGGACCTACGGCGAGAACCGTCTCACGCATCCGCTCCGCCGGGTCGGGCCGCGCGGCTCGGGCGAGTGGGAGCGGGTCTCCTGGGACGAGGCGCTGGGCGGGATCGCGGACGGTCTCGCGGCCGTGCGGGAGCGGTTCGGTCCCCGAGCGATCGCGGGCGCGACCGGCGGGGCCTATTTCAGCCGCGGCCCGGTGATGGCGCTCCTCATGCGCTCGCTCGGCTCGCCGAACTCCATGATCAACCAGGACCTCTGCGGCGGCTGCCGGGCGCTGAGCGATCGCGTGACCGGGCTCGGGATCGCCAACGGCGACGACATCGACCGGGCGAAGACCGTCCTCATCGTCGGCCGCAACCCCTCGGCGGCCGACCCGGTGCAGTGGATGGCCCTGAAGCGCGCGAAGACCCGGGGTGCCCGGATCGTCGTGATCGATCCCTTCCGGACGCCGGCGGCCGATCTCGCGGACCTCTGGCTTCGACCGATCCCGAACACCGACGCCGCGATCGCGCTCGCCATGCTCCGGGTGCTGGTCACGGAGGGGCTCTACGACCGGGCCTTCGTGGAGCAGTGGTGCCACGGGTTCGACGCGCTCGCGGCGCGGGTCGAGCCCTATCGGCCCGAGGTCGCGGCCGCCCTCAGCGGCGTCCCGGCGGACGCGATCGTGGCGGCTGCCCGCCTCTACGCCGACGGCCCGGCGACGTTCGTCAGCGGCCACGGCATCGATGCCTTCAGCGCCGGCGTGCAGACCTTCCGGGCCTTCCACGCGCTTGTCGCGATCGGCGGCAACCTCGATCGGCCCGGCGGCAATCTCACGCCGAAACCCCCGGCCGGCTTCAAGCTCTACGCCGACCTCCTGCGGGATCCGGCCTTCCGGCTTCCGGTCGAGACGGAGCGCCAGACCATCGGAGCCGATCGCTTCCCGCTCTGGGCAGGGCCGGAAGGGTGGCAGATGGCGTGCCACAACGCGTCGGTGATCGAGGCGATCCTGACCGGGGAGCCGCATCCGGTCCGGGCGCTCTTCGCGAGCGGGGTGAACATCGCGGTGACCTACCCGGACACGGTCCGGACGCTGGAGGCGCTCCGGTCGCTCGACCTGTTCGCGGTCGCGACCCACACCATGACCCCGACGGCCGCGCTCGCCGACTACGTCCTGCCGAAGACGACCGCGCTCGAGGAGGAGGAGGTCTCCTTCCACGCGTCCGGTGCCTGCCTGACCTATACGGCGCCGGCCGCGACACGGGTCGGCGAGGTCCGGCCCGACGTCGAGATCGCGGCCGGGCTGGTGGATGCGATGCGGGCCAGGGGCGCGCTCGCGGCCGAGCGTCTTCCCTGGCGTACGCAGCGGGAGCTGAACGCGTTCCTCATGGCGGATTGCGAGATCCCGTTCGACGACCTCCGTCGCGACGGTTTCGTCGCCGTGCCCCAGGAGCACGGGCGCTTCGGCCCGGAGAGCTTTCGCACGCCGACCGGCAAGGTCGAGCTCTATTCCGAGACGCTGGCCCGTCTCGGCCAGGATCCGCTGCCGGACTACGTCCCGGTCGCGGCCGTCGAAGACGAGGCCGAGCGCGCGGCCTTCCCTCTCACCTTGCAGACGGGCTTCCGCGAGAAGACCTATCACCATTCCCGCTTCCGCGAGCAGGCCTGGGCGCGGAAGGTCTCCCCGGACCCGACCGTCTTCGTGCATCCGGAGACCGCGCGACGCGAAGGCGTCCGGGAGGGCGATTGGGTCGTCGTCGAGACGGCCGGCGGGTCGGGCCGGTGCCGGCTTCGCGTCAGCCTCACGGACGCGACCCTGCCGGGCGTGCTGACGACCGGGATGGGCTGGTGGTCGCCGGGCGCGGCCGCGCCGCATTTCGGCGCGCTGGACGTCAACGTCAACGCC
>CAXTKM010000014.1:9990-13050 GCA_964244795.1 uncultured Enterovirga sp. | reverse complement strand
AGCTATCGCGGCGCGCGGGACCCGGTCAGCGGCTCCGTGAACACCCGCGGCATCGGCTGCCGGCTCGCGTCGGCGGATTCTCGATGACAACCGCCATCACCAGGAGAGATCGATGAGCGACGGCCCCGCGGGCTTCACAGGCCCGGACGTGACGATCGAGCACATGGAGGCCATCATGGCGGCCTTCAACAGCCGCGACGCCGACCGGATCGTGTCCTATTTCGCCGAGGACTGCACCTTCTACATGGCGAGCGGGCCGGAGGTGGCCGGCCGCGCGGTCCGGGGCAGGGAGGCGCTCCGCAAGGTGCTGGCCGACCGGTTCGTCCTGATCCCGGACATGCGCTGGGTGCCTGCCTACGACCACGTCTACGGCAGGCACGCCGTCTCGGTCTGGACCGTGCAGGGCGTCTCGCAGGACGGGACGGTCCTCGACTACCAGGGCTGCGACCTCTGGGAGTTCCGCGACGGGCTCGTCCTCAACAAGGACACCTACTGGAAGATCGTCCGGCCGGACTGAACGGTCCACGGTCCTGAGAACCTCATCCTGGAGATCTCGCGAACGCAGGTCTGTCATTCCGGGAGGCGAAGCCGAGCCCGGAACCCATACGCTCCGGCATCGTCGATGTGGCACCGGGCCGTCAGGGCGGCGATCGTCGGCGTCTGTGGGTTCCGGGTTCGGCTTCGCCGACCCGGAATGACGGCTGTGCCTTCGTGCAAAGGACTCAGCTTGGAGAGAGGCCCGTCAGGCGGCTGACGGGAGCCCGACCACCGCCTCGACCTCGACCTTCATGCCCGGGATCGCGAGGCGGCTGACCTCGACCAGCGTCGAGGCCGGCCTCGCGTCGCCGAAGTAGCGCTGCCGGACGGGGTTGATCTTCGTGCGGTCGTCGACGTCGGTCAGGAACACCGTGACCTTGAGGATGTCGCCGAAGCCGGCCCCGGCCGCGGCCAAGATCTTCTCCATCGCGGAGAAGACCGCCTCGGCCTGCGCGGCCGCGTCGTCTCCCCCGATCACGTTCAGGTCGGGGTCGAGCGGAGCGATGCCCGAGACGAAGAGCAGGTTCCCGAACTGGACCGCGTCGCAGTAATGGCTGATCGGCGGGCTGAGGCCGGGGATCGAGAACTCGCGGCGGGGGGCGGGCGGCGTGGTCATCGCGACGTCTCCTTGATTCGGGCCTGGGATCGGATCGGGACGGCCGGCTCGCCCGGCGGGGTCTCGCCGCGCAGCAGGTGGTAGACGACGCCCGAGGCGGCATCGCGGATGTGATCGGCCATGGCCGAGCGCGCGAGATCGGGTTCGCCCTTGCGGACGACGTCGAGGAGCGCCGCGTGCTCCGTGCCGGGCATCTCGGGGACCGTGAAGAGGCTGATATACATCAGGATGTAGGGCTGGGTGGACCGGCGCAGGCGCCGGATCTCGCCGAGGAGCCGCGGCATGGCGGCGGCCTCGTAGATCAGGTCGTGGAAGGCGTCGTGCAGGGCGGTCCAGGCCCGCGGATCCTCTGCCGCCGCGTCCATCCGGCCGAGAAGCCCCGCGAGCTCCGCGAAGCGAGGAGCCCGCATCCTGCGGACGGCGCGCTCCGCGGCCAGGCCTTCGAGCGCGATCCGGATCTCGAACAGCTCGACGACGTCGGCCGGCGTGCGGGAGGTCACGAAGGGCCGGCGGTTCGCCCCGATCGTGACGAGACCCTCTGCCTCGAGCTGTAGGATCGCCTCCCGGACCGGCATCCGGCTGATGCCGAGCGCGCGCCCGATCTGCTCGGACCGGAGGGGAGCGTTGCCCGCGAATTCCCCTGACGTGATGGCGTCCCGGAGATGGGCGTAGGCCGTCTTCTGCGCGTTCATGCGACGAGGTCCGACATGCGGTCTGGTCCGGCCCGGACTGGATTCAATTAGCATGCCGGCGCCGGCGGGACAGCATCGCGATGAGGCCGTCCGAAGTCCCAGGACCGTGCCGGCCCGGTGTCGCCGACGCGGGTTGGCCCCTTGCTTGCGTGAGTTTCGCCGTGCTTGGATCGCCGGGCGTCGCTTCACTCCCATCCGTATCCAGATCGAGAGCAGGAGATCGAGCATGACCCATCGCCGCGATGCGTTGAAGATCCTGGGCGCCGGCACAGCCGCGTTGGCATGGGGCCGAAGCAGCCTCGTTCACGCGCAAGGAAACACGGTCACGATCACGAGCCTCGGCGGCAAGTGGGAGCAGTCCATCCGCGAGCACTTCATCCCGCTCTTCAAGCAGCGCACGGGCGCGGAGGTCCGGGTCGTGCTGGGCGCCCCGCCGCAATGGTCGGCCCAGATCGAGGCGCAGCCGAACAGCCCGCCGCTCGACGCTGTCGACAACGCCGAGCTGTTCGCGATCTCGCTCGCCGACAAGGGCCTCGTGCAGAAGCTCACGGTCGACAAGGTCCCGAACCTCGCCAACACGCCGGACCTCTTCCGCAAGCCGTTCGACGATTACGGCGCGTCCTACCAGTATTCGACGTCCGGAATCTTCTACAACGCCGAGAAGATCAAGAACCCGCCGGCCTCATGGACGGAATTCTTCGAGCGCTCCGGCAAGGGAGAGTTCGGCCGCACGGTCACGCTGCCGGACGTATCCTACGCCTGGGCGCCGTTCTTCATCTGGCACTACGCCGTCGCGCAAGGCGGCAGCATGGACAATCTCGATCCCGCCTATGCCGGCCTCAAGAAGATGCGGCCTAGCCTGGTCAAGTTCTGGACGACGGCGCTCGAGGTCGAGCGGATGATCGTCTCGAAGGAGGTCGATATCGGCGTCCTCTGGGACGGGCGCGTCCACGCCCTGATGGCGGGCGCGGCGCCGTGGCTCAAGTTCGCGCGCCTCGCCCCGCACTCGCTGATCACGCTCACCCCGGCCCAGGTCGTGCGGGGCGGCAACGAGAAGCTCGCCTATGAATGGGTCAACACGCTGCTCGACCCGGAGCCGCAGCTCAAATACTTCAAGCTGATCAACTTCACGCCGACGAACTCGAAGGTCGTCATCCCCGACGAGCTGCGCTGGCAGATCATGCCGCTCGACAAGGGTGTCACGCCTCCGCTGCG
>CAXTKM010000014.1:5598-9980 GCA_964244795.1 uncultured Enterovirga sp. | reverse complement strand
CTGGAACCGCGAGCTGCGGGGCTGAGGCGGGCCGCCGTTCCGGCGCGCGTCCATGCGGATCGGCAGCGGGGTCGCGAGCCTTCTCCTCCTGCCGGTCGTCGCGATCGTCGGCGTCGGCTACGTGCTGCCGGGGCTCGTGCTGCTGGCGCTCAGCCTCGGGATCGTGCCGGCCCGGCCCGATCTCGCGACGTTCACGCTCGACCACTACGCGAAGCTTCTCGGCGACGTCTACTACGCCCGGATTCTCGGCTACACGCTTCTTCTCGGCCTCGCGGTCGCGAGCCTGACAGCCGTGCTGGCCTTCCCGGCCGGCTACTATCTCGCCCGCGCCGAGCACCGGCTCGCGGGCCTCTTCGCGGTCCTGACCTTCGCGCCGCTCGCGGTCGGCATGAACATGCTGACGCTCGGCTGGATGATCATCCTCGGCCGGAGCGGCCTCCTGAACGCGACGCTCCTCGACATCGGCCTGATCGTGCAGCCGCTCGACCTGCTCTACGGCTGGACCGCGGTCATCATCGGAATGGTGCACGTGACCTTCACCTTCATGGTGCTGCCGGTCGAGGCCGTCGTGCGCCAGATCGATCCCGGCCTCGAGAAGGCGGCCCGGATCCTCGGGGCCTCGCCCTTCCGGGTCTTCGCGGAGGTGATCCTGCCGCTCAGCCTCCAGGGCATCGCGGCCGGCTTCCTGATCGTCTTTCTCCAGGTCTGCGGCGCCTTCGTGCTGCCTCTCCTGCTCGGCGGCCAGAGCTTCACGGTCGTGCCGGTCGCGATCTGGGAGCAGATGAACGTCCTCTCCGACCGGCCCTTCGCGGCCGCGCTCTCGACCTGCCTCATCGCGATCTCGATCGTCGTGATGGTGGTGCAGATCCGGGTCTCGCGCGACCGCAGCCTCGTGTGATGCGACGCGGCATCCCCGTGCTCGGCCTCTACGCGGCGGTCGCGGGCGTGATCCTGGCCTTTCCGCTGGCCGTCGTGGTCGCGGTCTCGCTCGACCCCGGCAGCTACATCCGGTTTCCCGTCACGGGCTACACGCTGCGCTGGTACGGCGCGATGTGGTCGAACGAGACCGTCGTCCTGTCGATCGTGAACAGCCTCGTCGTGGGCGCGGCCTCGGCCGTGATCGGGGCGCTCGTGGCGCTTCCGGCGGCGCTCGTCATCGCGGGGGGCGGGCGGTTCGCGAACGCCGTCCTCTACCCGTTCCTGCTCTCGCCCTTCGCGGTGCCGTGGCTCGTCTACGGACTCGGCCTCCTGTTCTTCTGGAGCGCGATCGGGCTCAGGCTCTCGCTCTGGACGCTGGTGGTCGGCCACACCGTCATCGGCATCCCCTACATCCTGCGGGTGACGCTGGCCGTGCTCCGGGACATGCCGCCGAACCTCGTCAGGGCGGCCCGGATCGCCGGCGCGACGCCGTTTCGGGCCTTCCTCCACGTCGTCCTGCCCTATGTCAGTCGCGGCCTCGCGGCCGGGATCTCCTTCGCGCTGGTCGTCTCGCTCACGAACATCCCGATCGCGCTGTTCGTGACAACGGCCGACAACATCACGCTGCCGGTCGCCATCTTCAACTACATGATCAACAACTTCGAGCCGCTCGTCGCCGCCGTGTCCGTGATCCAAGTCGTGATGATCGGGACCATTCTCATGGCCGCGCGGGCGCTCGGCGGAGTCTCGCGTGCCTGACGACGCCATCCCCGATCTCGAGCTCTCGGCCGTCGACAAGGCGTATGGCGGCCAGCCCGTCGTCCGGGGCGCGAGCTTCGCGCTCCGCCGCGGCGAGTTCCTGTCGCTGCTTGGGCCGAGCGGCTGCGGCAAGACCACGACGCTGTCGATGATCGCGGGTTTCGAGACCCCGACCCGAGGCGAGATCCGGATCCGGGGCCGCCGCGTGAACGCGCTCCCGCCCGAGCGCCGCGACATCGCCATGGTGTTCCAGAACTACGCCCTGTTCCCGCACATGAGCGTCGCCGAGAACATCGGATTCGGGCTCAGGATGCGGCGCGTGCCGGCGGCAGAGCGGGGGAAACGCGTCGCGGAGACGGCCCGGCTCGTGCAGGTGGAGCACCTTCTCGGGCGCCGCCCCTCGCAGCTCAGCGGTGGCCAGCAGCAGCGCGTGGCCCTCGCGCGCGCGCTCATCGTGCGTCCGGCGCTCCTTCTCCTCGACGAGCCCTTCGGCGCGCTCGACCGGCTTCTCCGCGAGGAGCTCCAGGTGGAGATCCGGCTGCTGCTGCAGCGCCTCGGCATCACGACTGTCTTCGTCACGCACGACCAGGAGGAGGCGCTGTCGATGTCGGACAGGGTCGCGGTCATGTCCGCCGGCGCGATCGAGCAGATCGCGTCGCCCCAGGAGCTCTACGATCGTCCAGCGAGCCTGTTCGTCGCGGGCTTCATCGGCAAGTCGACGCTGCTCGACGGCGCCATCGATCCGTCCGGCGCGTGGTTCGCGTGCGACGCCGGGAGCTTCGCGCTTCCGCGGACCGACCTTGCCGCGAACTCCGGCGCCGCCGTCTACGCGATCCGGCCCGAGGCGGTTCGGCTGTCCGAGGCGCCGGGCGCGTTTCCGAACGAGGTCGAAGGGGTGGCGCTGCAGGCGACCTTCCTCGGCGACCGCTGGAGCCTGATCGCCGATTGCGGCGCCGGAACCCGCATCCTGATCCGCCTCGACCGCGCCCACGACATCCCGGCCGCGGGCACGCCCATTCGAGCGGGATGGCACACCCGCGACGCCTCGCTCTACCAGGAGGGGCGCCGCCTCTGAGGCGGCGGGAACGCTACGGTGTCATCCCCGGCGGCTGCGAAGCAGCCGGGAAGGGGATCCAGGGCCTCAACGCGCTGGCTCTGGATTCCCTCCCCTCCGCTTCGCTACGGCCGGGGATGACAGTGCTGGTGCCATGACAGGCGAACGGCACATCTCGGCCCGCCCTCTCACCCCACCGGCACGCTCGCGCTGGTGAAGCGGTTGATCGAATAGGGCTGTCGCGCGAAGCAGGAGCAGTGCTGGTCGACGGCGTCGGCCAGCGCCTCGCAGAGCAGCTTGTTGTCGTGGGTCGCGGCCGCGAGGCGTTCGCGGGCCGTCTCGACCCGCCGGGCCAGCGCCGCGAGGTCGATCCCGACTGGCTTCCGGTTTTCCACCCGCATCACGCCGCCGACCATCACGGAATGGACGGCCGTCGCGTCTTCCGTGTGGACGAGCTGGTTCGTCGCGTCGTTCAGCGGCATCCAGTTCGGGTGATCGAGGTCGAGGAACACGATGTCGGCCTTGTAGCCCACCTCGATGCGGCCGATCCGGTCGCCGAGGCCGAGCGCGCGGGCGCTGCCCGCGGTCGCGGCCTCGGCCACGACCTCCGTCGTGAGCCATTCGCGGATGTCGGGACCGCGGCTCTTCGAGAGCGCGGAGGCGAGGTGCATCGACTCGTACATGTTGAGGTTGTCGGAGCAGTTTGCCCCATCGGTGCCGAGCCCGACATTGACCCCGAGCCGCAGCATGGCGCGGACATCCGCGATGCCGTTGCCGAGCCGCATGTTCGAGAACGGGTTGTGGGCGACCGAGGCGCCGTGGTCGGCGAGACGGCGCATGTCGTCCTCGTCGAGCCAGACGCCGTGCGCGGCCGTGAAGTCGGGTCCGAGGAGGCCGAGCGCATCGAGATGCGCGGTCTGTGTCTTCCCGTAGCGCTGCAGCGCGACCATGACCTGCATCTTCGATTCCTGCACGTGGCTGTGCAGGCCGAGGCCGTGCTCCCGGGCAAGCGTCGCGCAGCCGAGCATGAAGTCGTCCGAGCAGTGATGCGCGATCGTCGGCGCGATCGCGGGCCGGACGGTGTCGCGGTCGTAGGACCAGCCGGTCACGGCCTCGCGCATGATCGCAAGCGATCGTTCGCCCGGCGCGAGCCGGAAGCGCTCGACGTCGCGCCGTCGCGCCTCGGGCAGCGCCTCGATCAGGCCGGGCACGGCCTCGTAGAAGGTTCGGTCCGCGACCATCGGGGCGAGCACCGCCCGCATGCCGGCGTCCCGGTAGGCGTCGGCGCAGGCGTGGAGGCCCTCGACCGAGGGGGACGGGAACTCGGCCGTGAGATCGTAGCAGGCGGTGCAGCCCTTCATCAGGCTCTCGACCGCGCCGAGATAGGTGGTGAGGTACTTGTCCTCGAGCACGCGGCCGCCGCTGATCCAGGGGCCGGCGTTCAGGAGCAGCTCCAGCGTCCAGAGGTCGCCCATGCCCTTCGACAGGTTGCCGTGACCGTGGGTGTGGGCGTTGATCAGGCCCGGATGCATGAGACGCCGCTCGGCGGAGACGATCTCCGCGCTCTCAGGCGCTTCCAGGCCGGCCGGGCCGATCGCCGCGATCGTGTCGCCGTCGATCAGGATATCCCGGGGCTCCGCCCTGTGCGCCC
>CAXTKM010000014.1:0-5588 GCA_964244795.1 uncultured Enterovirga sp. | reverse complement strand
CCCGGATGTCGACCAGGAGCCCGCCGCGCACGACCTTCATTCGACCGACCATTCGATTCTCCCCAACGTTCTCTGTTCGTTATCGCGGCTCGCTCGCGAGCGCCCACGGAAAGAAGACTTTTTCGATCGTCTCGACCACCTGGAACAGGACGATGCCGAGGATCGACAGGATCACTAGCGCCGCCCAGGCGAGCGGCACCTTGAAGAAGGCCGTCGAGGTGACGATCAGGTAGCCGAGCCCCTGGTCGGCATTGACGAACTCGCCGACCACGGCGCCCACGACCGAAAGGGTGATCGCGGCCTTCAGCCCGCTGAACACGAAGGGCGTCGCGTAGGGCAACCGGATCCGCAGGAGCTCCTTCAGCCGGCTCGCCCGGCACGCGCGGCCGAGCTCGATCAGCTCCGGCGGCACCGCCGAGAGGCCGGCCGCGACCGAGAGGACGAGCGGGAAGAAGGCGACCAGGAAGGTGATGACGACGCGGGGCAGCTCGTTCGCCCCGAGCAGCACGACCAGGATCGGGGCGAGCGCCACCTTCGGGATCGACTGGGTGATCACGAGCAGCGGATAGAGCGTGCCGGCGAGCAGCGGTGACGACGTGATCGCGACGGCGAGCGGCAGGGAGATCACGATGGAGGCCAGGAAGCCGAGCAGAACCGTCGTCGTGGTCGCGATCGCATGCCCCGCGAGAAGGCCTCGGTTCGCGACCGCCTCGGTCCAGATGTCGCTCGGTCGGGGCACCAGATAGGCCGGCACGCCGAACAGCCTCACGCCGGCCTCCCAGGCCGCGACCAGCACCACGATCGCGACGATCGGAAACGCCGCCTCGATGAGGCGCGGCGGAAGCCGACGGCGTCTAGGCGGCCCGTCGGGCAGCATCTCCGAAGATGAGAGCGCGGGTCCGCTGGGCGCATCGCTGGAACTCATCGTGCGACTCCATGTGAAAGGCGCGCGGGCGTGGCAGGCCGACCTCGATCACCTCCGCCACCCGGCCCGGGCGGGGCGACATGACGACCACCTGGTCCGAGAGCAGGACCGCCTCGGAGATGGAATGGGTCACGAACAGGATGGTCTTCGGCTGGTCGCGCCAGATCCGCAGCACCTCGAGCGTGAGCTCCTCGCGGGTGAGGGCGTCGAGCGCGCCGAACGGCTCGTCCATCAGGAGGATGTCGGGATCGTGCGCCAGCGCGCGGCAGATCCCGGCGCGCTGCTGCATGCCGCCGGAGAGCTCGCGCGGCTGCCTGCCGCGGAACTCGGACAGGCCCACGAGATCGAGCAGGTGGTTCGCGCGATCGATCACCTCGGGCGTGCAGACGTTCATCATGCGGGCCGGGAACAGGACGTTGTCGATCACGCTCGCCCAGGGCAGCAGCGTCGGGGCCTGGAAGACGATCCCGGTATCGGCGCGCGGGCTCTCAACCGGCGTGCCGTCGATGGTGATGCGGCCGCCATCCGGCCGCACGAGGCCGGCGACCAGCCGGAGCAGGGTCGACTTCCCGCAGCCGGACGGCCCGACGAGGCACGTGAACGTGTTGCGGGCGACCCGGAGCGTCACGGTGTCGAGCGCCGTGACGCTGGACCCGTCCCGCGAGGTGAAGCGCTTCGTGACGCGGTCGACCGCGATCACGAAGGCGGCTTCGCGAGGATCGCGGGCGCGAAGACCTGATGCGGGTCCCATTTGGGATCGAGCTTCTCGGCGTCCGAGACCGCGGCCCAGGTCGACCGGATGCGGCCCTCGTCGGCCCGGCCGAGGCCGGTCTTCCGGCTCTCGTCGCTGAACACGAAGGTCAGCGTCGCCTTCAGCGACCCCAGGCAGTCGTCGAGATCGACCTCCGGCACGCGCTTCACGTGCAGCCGGCACGCCTCCTCCGGGTTGTCGCGCGCCCATTCGAACGCCCGGTGGATGGCCTTCGCGAAGCGGCCAACGAGCTCGGGCTTGGTCTCGACGGTCTTGTCGGACGCGATGATCGACGCCGCATAGATCGCGAAGCCGACCTGCACGAACGGCAGCGCGACGATCTCCTCGCCCGCCCGCACGGCCGCCTTGTTGTTATAGTAGTAATGGATCGAATAGAACGGCGCCGCGTCGATGTTCTTGGCGATGAGCTGCGCGGCCATCGCGCCGCCGTCCATGTTGACCCAGATGATCTTCGCCGGATCGGTTCCGGCCTTCTCTGCCACCGAGGGGAAATAGACGCGGTGAGAGTTCCCGGGCGTGATCCCGATCCGCTTGCCCTCGAGCCCCTTGAAGGTCGTGATCCCGGAGCTCTTCAGCACGAACAGCGAGTGCGGCGAGTGCGTGTAGACGGTCGAGATCACCTTCACGGGGAGGCCGGCCCGGGCGCGCGCCGTCATCACGGCGCCGACATCCGCAACCCCGAAATCGAAGCTTCCCGACGCGAGCTTCGTCACCGTGTCGCCGGACCCGTATCCGCGCGTGATGGTGACGTCGAGGCCCTCCTCCAGGAAGATGCCCTTCTCGATCGCGCCGTAATAGGCGGCGTGCTCGCCGGACGGGATCCAGTCCGTCTGGAACCTCACCTTGTCGGCAGCTTCCGCCGAACCACAGAGAAGGCCGAGGGCGAGAAGCGGATGGACGAGCTGTCGGATCACGTCGGCGTCCTTCTGGCCCGGTCGAACGGGCAATCGCCTAGAAACGAAGCAAGCCGCGAGCCAGGGCGAGACCGGTGATCTCCTGGCCGTCATCACCACCCGGCTAGGCCAGCGCCGGCACGCCGAGCCCCTGCGCCAGCCCGTCGAGGGCCGCGCGGAGCTCCCGCCCGATCGGTATGCCCTCCCGCAGGCGTCTCTCCCGAAGGGCCGGCCGGTTCTCGCCCGGCAGGCGGACCTCCTCGAAGCCCGGCAGGCGGGCGGAGTTCCTGATCTGGCGCACGACGCCGTCGACGCGCCGCTTGAACGCATCGACCCCGCCGAACCGCGAGAGCGAAAGCGCGAGGACCGCCTGTCCGGTGTTCGTGACGCTGACGTCGTCCCTGTTGAAGTCGACGACGTCCGCCCCGAAGGCGGCGTCGTTCAAGGTCCCGGCCAGGAGCCCGAAGATCAGCGCGAGAGCGTAACCCTTGTAGCCGCCGGCCGGCACGAGGAGCCCCTCGGCGGCGCGCGCGGGGTCGGTCAGCGGCTGGCCCTGCCGGTCGATCATCCAGCCCTCGGGCATCTCCTCGCCGCGCTGGGCCGCGAGCTTCACCTTGCCGTAGGCCGCGACCGTGGTCGCCATGTCGACGACGATCGGGGCCTCCAGGCCGGCCGGCACCGCGACCGCGATCGGGTTCGTGCTGAGCAGGAGGTCCGTCCCGCCCCAGGGCGCCATGTGGTTCGCGCTCCCGACCGCGAGGTAGAGGCCGATCATGTCGTGCGGCAGCATCGCGGCCGCCCAGACGGAGGCGGCTCCGGCGTGGTTGCTGCCCCGCACGCCGACCCAGCCGGCGCCCGCTTCCCTCGCCTTCTCGACCGCGAGCCCGACGGCCCTGTCCATCACGAGGTGCCCGAGGCCGTTGTCGCCGTCCACGACCGCCATCGCGGCCGTCTCGGACACGGTCCGGATCGCGGGCCCGGCGTTGATGCCGCCGGCCCGGAGGCGCCGTACGTATTGGGGGAGCCGGAAGATGCCGTGCCCGTCGGCCCCCGCGAGATCCGATTCGAGGATCAGCTCCGCCGCACGCCCGGCATCGTGGCCGGGCAGCCCCGCCCGGACGAGCGCGCTCGCCGCGAAGGCCCGAAGGTCCATGACCGGAACGGTCCCGTCTCTCTCGTTCGACATCAGGCAAGCTCCGACGGCACGGCAGGGCACGAGCGTGACCGCACGGGCGGGCACGCGACGCCCTGACTTCGGCGGCTGTCGCATGGCCGTCAATGCCGCTAGGCTCCGGTTCGCAAACGCCCGGGATCCCATATGCGCCTGTTCCGCTTCGCGCTCGCCTGCGCAGCCTGCCTCGTGTCCGCCGCGGCCGGCGCCCAGGCGCCCTATCCGGCAAGGACGATCCGGATGATCGTACCCCTCGCGGCCGCGAGCGCGGTCGACAACGCGGCCCGGATCGTCACGCAGAAGATGGCCGAGAGCATGGGCCAGCAGATCGTGATCCTGAACCAGCCCGGCGCCTCCGGGCTGATCGGTGCCGGCGAGGTCGCGAGGGCCGCACCCGACGGCTACACGATCGGGGGCTTCAACGACTCGGTCATGACCATGGTGCCGAACCTTCAGGCGAAGATGCCCTGGGACATCCTCCGGGATTTCGAGCCGGTGTCGCTGGTCGCGACCGTGGAATGGGGCCTCGTCGCCTCCAAGACCTCGCCCTGGAGATCGGCCGCCGACCTTGTGGCCGCGGCCCGGGCGGCGCCGGGCGTGATCAACTACGCGTCCGGCGGCATCGGCAGCCCGCAGCATCTCGCGATGGCGGTGTTCGCCGCGAAGACCGGGATCTCGGTGACGCACGTCCCCTACCGGGGCGCCACGCAGGCCGCGGCCGACGTCGCGGCCGGACAGGTGGAGGTCTGCTTCCAGGGTCTCGCGACCGTCGCGGGGCTCCTGCAGGGCGGTCAGCTCAGGCTCCTCGGCGTCACCACCAAGGCGCGGCTCGCGGAGTTCCCGGATGCGCCCACCGTCTCGGAATCGGGGCTGCCCGGCTTTACATTCGAATCCTGGTTCGCCGTGATGGCGCCGGCAGGAACCCCGAAGCCGATCGTCGACAGGCTGCATCAGGAGATCGTCAAGGCCGTCGCCGACCCGGGCGTTCGCGACAAGCTCCGGGTCCAGGGCCTGACGGCCAGGGCGAGCTCTCCGGACGAGCTCAGGCAGGCGACCCGGGAACAGCTCGCGCGCTACGCGCAGGTCATCAAGGACGCCGGCATCAAGCCCGAATAGCGGGCCATCGTCGGCTGAGAGCGTGACGGCATTTCAGTGAAACGCCGGCGCACGCTTACTCATTGTCATCGCATGCTGTTTTCGGGAAACCGGTTTCCGCTTTCCCGCAGCATGCTCCAAGGACGGGGAGGGGATCATGACGACACGGCGAGGTTTTCTCGGACGGGCCGGTGCGGCCGCGACCGGCATCGCGTTCTGCTCGTGCGGGCTGCTCGACCACGCCCGCGCCCAAGGCGCCCCGACCGGGGCCGCCGCGGGACGTCTGCCGGTCACGATCGGCGGCCGGCGAGTCAGGACGGTCGACACGCACGCGCATTGCTATTTCCACGAGGCCTTGGCCCTGATGGGGAGCGAGGCGGAGCGCGTCCTGCCGCCGACCAAGGGCGTTCGCGAGCACTTCATCGCGATCGACGAGCGCCTGAGCCAGATGGACGCCCAGGCGGTGGACATGGAGGTCCTGTCGATCAACCCGTTCTGGTACGGGAAGGACCGGGAGACCGCCGGGCGGATCGTCGGGATCCAGAACGAGAAGCTGGCCGAGCTCTGCGGGTCGCGACCGGACCGGTTCGCGGCCTTCGCGTCGCTCACCCTCCAGGCTCCCGATCTCGCGGTCAGGGAGCTGGGCGATGCCGTGAAACGGCTCGGCCTCAAGGGCGCCGCGATCGGGGCCAGCATGCTCGGGGAGGATTTCGCGAACCCGAAATACCATCC
>CAXTKM010000013.1:27850-33622 GCA_964244795.1 uncultured Enterovirga sp. | reverse complement strand
GGCCGGCGATGTGGTGCGGCTTCAGTCCGCGCAGCGTCTCGCCCCTCCACAGCACGTCGCCCGAGCGCGTCTGCGGCGAGGCGAGGCCCATGACCGATCGGATCAGGCTCGTCTTGCCCATGCCGTTGCGGCCGAGGAGCGCGACCACCTCGCGGTCGCGCACCGTCAGCGAGGCGCCCTGCACGACATGGGCCTCGCCGTAATAGCTGTGGAGGTCGCGGATCTCGAGCATGACCCGGTCAGGCCGCGCGCGGGCGGGCGCGCCCGAGATAGACGTCCTGCACGACCGTGTTGCCCCGGATGTCGGCGGGCGAGCCCTCGGCCAGGAACCGGCCGTTGTTCAGGCAGGTGACCCACTCGACGAGCGAGAGGACGAGGTCCATGTCGTGCTCGATCAGGACCACCGTGATCTCGGGCGGCAGCGATCGGATCACGTCGGCGACGATCACGCGCTCGGAGGGCGACAGCCCGGCCGCGGGCTCGTCGAGGAGGAGGAGCTTCGGCTCGGTGACCAGGGTCATGGCCATCTCGAGCTGGCGCTGCTCGCCGTAGGAGAGCTCGCGCACGAGCGCCCCGGATCGCGTTCCGAGCCGCGAGAGGCCGAGCGCCCGCTCGGCCCGATCCCGCTCGGTCTCGGTCGAGCCGCCCTCGCCCCACATCGAGAACTTGCGCGCCGCGTTCCCCCTGATCGCGAGCTGCATGTTCTCCTCGACCGTGAGGGTCGGGAACAGGTTCGTGATCTGGAAGGTGCGGCTCATGCCGAGCGCCGCCCGCCGGTGCTGGCGCGCGCGGGTGACGTCGCGGCCCTCGAACAGGATCCGGCCGGAGGTCGGGCGGACGACGCCCGTCACCGCGTTGAACAGCGTCGTCTTGCCGGCACCGTTCGGCCCGATCACGGCCCGCCGCTCGCCGCGCCGAACGGCGAGCGAGACCGCGTCGACGGCCTTCAGCCCGCCGAACCGCACGCCGACGTCGTCGAGCTGGAGGATGGGGACGTCAGACGTCATTCCGGGGCTCGCCGCAGGCGAGAGCCGCGAACCCATGAACGCCGACGTCGAAGATTCGCAGCAACCCTCGGCATGAGACCTCCGATGTCGGCGTCCGTGGGTTCCGGGCTCGGCTCTTCGAGCCGCCCCGGAATGACGGGCAGGACCTCACCCCCGCTTCACGCCGACGTTGTCGCGCGAATAGCCCGGCTGTTTCATGTAGGCGACCGGGTCGTAGGTCCAGAACTGCGAGACGTTGGGATAGGTCTCGATCGGGACGTTCCAGAACTTGCCGTCCTTATTCTTCACCACCTTGCGGATGAAGACGTCGTAGATCGGGTTGCCGTAATCGTCGAACCGCACGTCCTTGCCGAACGGCGAGCCGGTGAGGGTCGTGGCCAGCACGGTCTTGAGAAAGAGATCGCGATCCTCGATCTTTCCGCCCAGCGTCTCGATCGCCTTCGCGACCCACATCGCCCCGCAATAATGCGAGAAGCCGTAGAGCGACGGGATCTTGCCGAACTTCGCGTCGTAGTCCTTCACGAACTTCTGCGTCGCCGGGATGTCGGCCCCTTCCGCGAACTGGGCCGCCGTGACGATTCCCTCGGCCTCGGCCCCCATGGTCCGGATCACGGACTGGTCGGTCGTGTTCTGGGCGCCCATCAACGGGATCTGACCCTTCAGGCCGAAGCTCGCGTATTGCTGGATGAGGCGGGTGCCGTCCGCGCCCGTCTCCATCGCGAAGATCGCGTCGACCCCGAGGCTCGCGACCTGCCCGAGATAGGGGCTGAAATCGGCCGTGTTCAGCGGATGGAAGAACGTCTTGACGATCTGTCCGCCGCCTTCGGTGAAGACGCGCGCGAAGCCGCCGCATTGCTCGTGCCCGAACGTGTAGTCCTGGCTGATCATCGCGATCTTGCGGTACTTCTGCTTCAGCGCCCAGTCGGCGAGCACATGCGGGAACTGGCTCGCCGTGTAGCCGGCGACCCGGATCACGTTTTTGATGCGGTCGCGCTGGGTCAAGTCGTCCGCCGCGATGACGGGGATGAAGTAGGGCGTGCCGTTGCCCTTCACGTAGTTTGCGACCGCGAGGCCGGTATTCGCCAGGATGTTGCCGAAGAGGAAATCGACCTTGGTCTGCTCGACGAGACGGCGCGCCTTCTGAAGCGCGGTGTCGGGGTTCGAGGCGTCGTCCTCCACCACGACCTCGACCTTGCGGCCGGCGATCTCGTTGCCGCGGCCCTCCCAGTACATCTGGAAGGCGTCGACGACCTCGCGCCCGCCGGCCGCCACGACCCCGGTCAGGGGCGCCATGAGGCCGATCCTGATCGGCGCGGCCTGCGCGCGTGCGACCCAGGGGCTCGAGACCGTTCCGGCCGCGAGGGTCAGGCCGGTCGTGGTGAGAAAGCGTCTGCGGTCCATGGTCAACTCCCGTTCGGGGTGGATCCGGCGCCCCGGCGCGCCAGGAGGATGCGGGCGCGTCCGACGATGCCTTCGGGCGCGAAGATCATGATGAGGATGAAGGTGAGGCCAAGCACGGTCTGCCAGCGGGCCGTGACGGTCGAGACGAGGTTCTCGAGAAGGATGATCGCGCTCGCCCCGACGAAGGAGCCGAGCAGCGTCCCGATCCCGCCGGTGATCGCCATCAGGAGCCCGGCGACGGATTGCGAGAGCTGGACGGTGGAGGGGCTGACGAAATCGTTGAACACGGCGAAGAGCGCGCCCGCGATCCCGGCGAAGACGCCCGAGATCGTGAACGCCAGGAAGACGTGCAGCGGCACGTTGTATCCGAGGCTCCGCATGCGGCTCTCGCTGTCCCGGATGCCCCGCAGCGTCAGGCCGAAGGGCGAGTGCACGAAGCGCCAGATCGCGAGCGTCACGGGCGCGACCACGACCAGCACGGCGTAGTAGAAGGGAACGTGGCCGGCGAGGAACGCCGGACGACCGCCGCCGCGAAGGCCGTTCTCGCCGCCGGTCACGCTCGTCCAGCGGAGGCAGACGCCCCACACGATCATGCCGAGCGCGAGCGTCAGGAGGAGGAAGTAGACGCCGGAGGTGCGGATCGCGAGCGCCGCGAAGACGGCGGCCAGCGCGGTCGCGGCCAGGATGCCGAGCCCGATGCCGACCGGGAGCGAACCACCCATCACCGTCGTCCAGTACAGGACGACGTAGGTCGACAGGCCGAAGATGGCGCCGTGCCCGAGCGGGGTGCGCCCCGCGAAACCGGCCAGCACGTCGATCGACATGGCCAGCACTGCGAAGATCAGGATCTGGGTCGCGATCGAGATCTGGTAGGCCGGCAGGACGAGCGGCAGCGCGAGGAGCAGGACCGCCGTCGCACCGATCCACGCCAGCACGCGCCCGGACGACGCGCGGGCGACGGGGCGGGGTGCGAGCGGCATCAGGCGGCCCGCCCGAACAGGCCGAGCGGCCGGAAGGCGAGGATGAGCGCCATGGGTCCGAAGATCACGAAATAGGCGAGCTCCGGAAACATGACCTGGCCGATCGAGTTCAGGAGGCCGACCAGGAGCGCCCCGACGGCCGCGCCGACCAGGCTGCCGCGCCCGCCGATGATCACGACCGCGAGGGAGAAGACCAGGATTTCCGCGTCGGCGCTCGGGTAGAGCGTCAGGAAGGCGCCGCCCACCACGCCGCCGAGCCCGGCGAGCGCGGACCCCAGCATGAACGTGCCGAGGAAGACGCGATGGATGTCGATGCCCATCGCCTCGACCATCTCGGGATCGTCCACCCCGGCCCGGATCAGCGCGCCGAGCCGCGTCTTGTTCAGGAGTAGCCAGAGGAGCGCGAAGACAAGGAGACCGAGGACGAGCACGAACAGCCGGTATTTCGGGTAGAAGATCCCGGCGAACCGCGTCGCGCCCTGCAACGCCTCGGGCACCGGCACGGTGAACGTGTCGCCGCCCCAGATCACGAGGCCGAGATCGTTCAGCACGAAGGCGACGCCGAGCGTCAGGAGCACCTGCCGGAGCTCGACCCCGCGCACGAAGCGCAGCAGCCCCCGGTCCAGCACCACGCCGAGGAGCGCCACGAACACCATCGCGGCGAGCCCCGCGAGGGCGAAGCTGCCGGTCGCGGCCGCGGTCGAATAACCGACGAGCCCGCCGAACAGGTACAATGCGCCGTGGGCGAGGTTCACGATCCGCAACAGGCCGAAGATCAGCGTGAAGCCGGACGCCACGATGAATAGGAGCGCCGCGAAGGTCAGGCCGTTCAGGATCGAGAACAGGTTGAGGCCCATCATGGGCCGGGCGTCCCGGACGGGCCGAGGACATCGGCCGTGATGCCGCGGTCGCGCTGGAGGAACTCGACGCTGTTGCCGTCCGGATCCTCGACGAAGAGCGTCCCGATGCCGAAATCGAGCGGGTCGTCGGGCGCGGTGATCTCGCGTCGCTGAAGCTGGTCCACGGTGACCTGATAGGGACGCAGGCCGCATGCCAGGAGGTGGGCGGCCGCCGCCTCCAGGCGCTCGACCTCCAGCGTGAAGTGCCGCGCCGGGTTCAGGGGCACGGGTGTGGCCCGCAGCGGCATGAGGTGGACCTCGTAGCCGCCGCCGGCGCAGAGCCAGTTCGGTTTCTCCGGACAGGGCCGGAGCCCGAGGACGCCGACGTAGAAAGCCTCCGCGCGCGCCATGTCCGCGACCGCGACCGCGACGTGGTGGAGGCCCAAAATCCTCACGCGGGTGGCTGCGCGCCGCCCAGCGCGTCCGGGCGCTCGCCGAGATACCAGTCGTGGATCTGCCCGCCCGTCATGAACACCACGCCCTCGTGCTGCCGGATGTGGTCGAAGATCTGCGCGAAGTATTTCAGCCGATGCGGCACGCCCATGATGTAGGGGTGCACGACGAGCGCCATCACGCGCGCCGAACGGTGCGAGTCGGCGTAGATCTGGTCGAACTGGTCGATCGCCCGGTCGCGGTACTCGGACGCCTTGTGATGCTGGATCAGCATCATGGCGACGTCGTTGCACTCCTGAGTATAGGGGATGTTCACGATCGGGGCGGTACGGGTCTTCAGCACCACCGGCTCGTCGTCGAGGACCCAGTCGCACAGGTAGGCGAAGCCCTCCTCGACCAGGATGTCGGGCGTCTCCCAGGTCTCGGTCAGGCCAGGGCCGAGCCAGCCGCGCGGGTCGAAGCCCGTATAGGCCCGGATGGCCTCCTTGGTCATGCGGATGTCCGCGCGCTCGTCCGGCACCTTCTGCATGTTCTTCTGGCCGAAGCCGTGCCCGATGAACTCCCAGTGTCGGTCCCGGGCCGCGCGGGCGATCGGCTCGTAGCTCGCGATCGCCCGGCCGTTGATGGCGAGCGACGCCGGAATGGCGTGGCGGTCGAACACCTCGAGCATGCGCCAGAAGCCGACCCGGTTGCCGTATTCGTGCCAGGCCCAGTTCGGGATGTCGGGCATCGGCGCCCCGCCGGCCGGCGGCGTCAGCACCGTCCGGGGCATCGTCTCCTTCGGGTCCCACTCCTCGACATTGACGATGACCCACACGATCGTCCGCGCGCCGCCCGGGAGCCTGAGCGGCGGGCGCTCGGCGATGGCCGAATAGGTGAGGCGTTCGGTCGGCAGCATGGTCAGCCCGCTCGCGGTCCGATGGTGATCCGGATGGCACCGACGCCCTCGACCCGTCCCTCGACGACGTCGCCGGGCACCACCGGCCCGACCCCGGCCGACCACTTCACCGCCACCCCCGGGTGGTCGCTCTCGGCCCCGGCCACCCCGACCGGCTTGCCGTCGGCCGCCCGCAGTTGCACCAGCGTCGACAC
>CAXTKM010000013.1:15665-27840 GCA_964244795.1 uncultured Enterovirga sp. | reverse complement strand
CCGGCCGGCGTCCCGGTCATGATCAGGTCGCCGGGCGCGAGGGCGTAGGAGGTGGAGAGGTTCGCGATGATCTCGGGCACGGTCCAGATCATCGCGGAGAGGTCGCCGCTCTGACGCTCCGCGCCGTTGACCGCGAGCCGGATCGCGCCCCGATCCAACGGGCCGACCTCGCTCGCCCGGACGATCGGGCCGACCGGCGCGGACTTGTCGAACGCCTTGCCGCGCTCCCAGGACAGCATCTTCTCGCGCATCTCGCGCTGACGGTCCCGCCGCGTGAGGTCGATCCCGGCCGCGTACCCGAAGACGCAGCCCGCCGCATCCGAGGCCGCGATGTCGCGTCCGCCCGCGCCCAAGGCCACGACGAGCTCGAGCTCGAACTGGAAATCCTCGGTGTCGGGCGGGTAGGCGACCGTCGCGCCGTCCTGCACGATCGCGTCGGTCGGCTTCTGGAAGAAGAAGGGCGGGTCGCGCTCGTCGCCCTCCTTCATCTCGCGGATGTGGTCGACGTAGTTTCGGCCGACGCAGTAGATGCGGCGCACGGGGAAGCGATCCGACGAGCCCGCGATCGGAAGAGTCGCCGGGTGCACGATCGGAAGGGCGAGCCCGGCGGTCATGCGGCCGCCCGCCCGGGCGGCGCGAGCACGCCGTGATCCATCACGGCATCGACGTCGAGCACGACGCCGGAGAGGCGACAGGCATGACCCGCTCGGCGCTGATCAAGGCGGCGTTGAAGGATCGCCCGTCGCGCGGGAGCGGCCGGGGACCGGCCACGAGTCAGCCGCGCGCCCTGCGCCGGGCCGGCGAGGCCTGGAGGCGAGGCAGCAACCTTCACAGCAGCGGGTTCCAGCCGGTGCGCAGCCGCGCCCGCTGGTCGATGCCGAAACGGTCGGCGAGCCAGTCGCCGATCAGCTCCTGGCCGATGGTCGGGTTGTCGTGCTGGCAATGTTCGGCGCCCGTCTCCTCGGGATCGACGATCCTGAGCGTGACGTCGACGCCCTTGGCCTTGGCGTAATCATGCGCGCGGCTCGCCTGGGCCACGGTGAGGACGTCGTGGCCGCCGTGCACGATGAGGAACGGACAGCGCATGTGGTCGAGATGGCCCTCGAGCGTGAAGGCCCGCATGATCTCGTGCGCCTCGGCCATGCTGCCCGCGCCCATGACCCACTTGATGTGCATCGCGAGCCCGAACTCCTCGCCCTTGCCGCCCCACATCTCGTGCACGTCGTAGATCGCCCCGTGCGAGATCGCGGCCGCGAGCCGGTGCTCATGACAGCCGGCGCGGGCCGCGTAGTAGCCGCCCATGGAGGAGCCGCAGACCGCGATCCTGTCCGGATCGACATCGGGGCGCGCCAGGAGCCAGTCGATGCAGGCGCCGATCGGGACCTCGGTGTCGGGCCGGCTCACGATGCCGTGCCGCCGCAGGGTGCCGCCCTGGCCGGGGCCGTCGATCATCAGGACTGAGATGCCGCGCTGCAGGCAGCCATGCGCCTGCATGAACCACATCTCGTCCTTGATCGAGTCGAGCCCGCCCATGCAGATCAGCACCGGCAGGCGGTCGCCCGGGAACGGCGCCCGCACGAAATAGGCGCAAATGGGCTTCCCCGGCTCGTAGGGGATGTCGACGACCTCGCCCGGCGGGTTCAGGCCCGCAAGGTAGCGGTGGCTCGCGGCCTCCATCTTCTCGAAGGTCGGCAGGCGGCGCGGATCGGTCGGCTCCAGGAAGAACTCGGCCTGCCGGTAATCGTCCGCCGCCCGCAGGAAGCAGTTCATGGCGGTGCGGAGATGGCCGGCCTCGTCCTCGACGAGCCCCCTCGCCCAGTTGCGGTCGGCGACCCGCATCCACTCGGCGTGCCAGCTCTCGAGATCGCCCGGAACGATGCGGGACGCGACCTGGAAGGCCTCGCTGACCGACCCGCCGCCCTCCTGGGTCTCTCCGAGCCCGCGACGGAACTGGTAGGAGAACCACGGATGCTCCGGCCAGTGATGCCAGCCATAGGGCTCGTAATGCGGCGATCGATCGGCCGTGATCTGCTCGATCGTATCGTCCGCCCGGCTCGACGATGCCATCGACAGCGAACTCCAAAACGAGCCGGCACGGTCGACCAGAACCGACGGCCTGTCAAAGCAGCTCGTATACATTCGAGCGGAAATTCGCGCCACCTGTCGCATCCATTTCAGGCACTCCCCAAGTGGACCTGATCGCCGCGGCAGCGATATGTATACACGCGTGGTGAGCCGGAGCCGATGTCCGAGAGTCTGCCCTCCCCTGCCCCGAGCCGGTCCGAGGCGGTGCTGGACGCTCTCCGGGGCGCCCTGCTGAGCGGCGATCTCGCTCCGGGCGAGCGGCTGCACGAGGTGCGGCTGACGGAATGGCTCGGCGTCTCCCGGACCCCGATCCGGGCGGCCCTGCAGGCGCTCGCCTCCGAAGGCCTCCTCGACCATGCTCCTCAGCGCGGCTACCGGGTGCGGGCGTTCCCGCTCGACGAGATCGTGGCGGCCTACGACGTCCGGGCCGTGCTGGAGGGCCTTGCCGCCCGCGTCGCGACCGAACGGGGGCTGGACGATCGGCGGCGCGCACTCCTCGAGAACGCGCTCGCCGATGGCGACCGGCTGATCCAGGAGGGCGCGTTGCGCGAAGGCGACCGTGCCACCTACGGCGTCGTCAACAGCACGTTCCACGAGACGATCCACGCGGCGGGCGGATCGCGGCTGCTCGGCGACGCGCTCCACCGCTGCCGGCAGGTGCCGGTCTCCTCGCCCCACAACATCGTGGCGTTCGAGCTGCCGGACGTGCGGCGGCGCCACGACGACCACCATCGCATCTACGAGGCGATCGTCGCGGGCGAGCCCTGGCGAGCCGAGATGCTGATGCGCGACCATGTGGCCAGCGTGAAACGGTCGCTGGTGCGCTCGCTCGCGGGTTCAGCCGACATGAGCCCGGCGTCCGCCGCCGGCGCTCCTCCGCAGCGGAAGCCGGGCGGGCCGAGAGCCTGAGAGCCTCGGGCGCCAGGCCCGCGTGAACGCGCCCTCCGCTCAGTAATGAGGCGGCGTGATCACCCAGACCACTTGGGTGGCCATGGAGCCCGGGTTGGCGCACCGGTGCGGCCGCGTGCTGCTGAACGAGAAGCTGTCGCCGACCTCGAGCCGGAACTTGCGCTCGTCGATCCAGAGGTCGAGCGTGCCGGCCATCACGAGACCGGCCTCAGCCCCGTCGTGACTGTAGAAATCGCTGTCCGAGCCCGGAGCGATCGTGCTCAGGAGCAGCTCCAGCGGCCCGTTGAGGTTCGGCGAGAGGAGCTCCTCGGCGATCCCGGTTCCCGTGAACGACATCTTCCGCCGACGATCGGCCCTGACGATCAATCCCCGCTCCTCCGGCGGTCCGAGCGTCTCGGGCTGGAAGAACCAGCTCATCTGGACGCCGAGCACCGTCGCGATCCGCTTCAGGACGCCGATCGGAAGCTTCGACCGATTCCGCTCGATCTGGCTCAGATAGCCCGTCGATACGCCGATCCGGTCGGCGACCTGCTGCAGCGTCAGTCCCTTGATCTTGCGGAGCGCGCGGATCTGCTCGCCCAGCATGGCCTCGTGCTCGCCGTCGGCGATGACGGGCGACCCCGACCCCTCCCTCTGTCCAGACATCGATCTCGAGCGTGCCTCGTGACGGCCAAGCGCCTCGCCGGGCATCTCGGAGGACCCGGCGGACGGTCTTCTAGGCGATGCCGGAAGGCACGCCAAATCCCGTCCGGCTGCATCGCGGGCGGATCGTCCCGCGCCGGCCGCCGTGCGGATCGAGCTCGCCAGGAGCCGAATGGCGCGATCGCACGCGCCCTGCCCGCAGTTTCGGCACGCTGAAATTCGATCGAGGCTTCACATCCAAAAGAAAACGTGTTGTTTTTTCACGGGTGAGCAACCGGCCCGCCCCCGCCTTGATCCTGTCCGACGTCGCGGCAGGCTACGTCGCGGGCGTCCCGGTCCTCCGGTCCGTGGATCTCGAGGTCGGGGCGGGAGAGGTCGTCACCCTGCTCGGCCGGAACGGGGCCGGCAAGTCGACGGTCATCCGGGCCATCTGCGGGCTCCTGACACCGTCGGCCGGGCGGATCAGCCTGTTCGGCCAGGACATCACGGGCCAGGACCCGGCGACCATCGTCGGACTCGGGATCGCGGTCGTCCCCGAGGGACGTCGCGTGTTCGGCTCGCTCAGCGTCGAGGAGAACCTCGCGATCGGGGCCTTCTCGCACCGGACCGGCATCGTGCCGAAGCCGTCGCTCGACCCGATCTACGCGATCTTTCCGAGATTGGCGGAACGGAGGCGCCAGCCCGCCGCGACGCTGTCGGGCGGCGAGCAGCAGATGCTCGCCATGGGCCGGGCGCTCATGGGCAGGCCGAAGCTCCTGCTCCTCGACGAGCCGTCCATGGGCCTCGCCCCGATGCTGATCGAATCCGTCTTCGACATGATCGACCGGCTCGCCCGGGAGGGCATGACGATCTTCCTGGTCGAGCAGAACGCGAGCGAGGCGCTCGACATCGCCGACCGGGCCTACGTGCTCGACGCCGGGCGCGTCACGCGCTCGGGCGACGCCGCCGCCCTCCGGTCCGACCCGATGATCCGGGCGAGCTATCTCGGCGTCGGCTGAGCGCCGGCGCCCCCTCTCCGATCCAAGGCAGGAGTCCGACATGTCGAGCAGGACGAAGACGATGCGCCGCCGGGCCGGGCGATACGGGTTTCTCGCCGGAGCGGTCCTTCTCGCCGCGACGGGCGCGAACGCGAGGGAGATCAAGGTCGGATTCTTCTGTCCGCTCTCGGGCGCGGTCGCGGTCTACGGAAACGAGTCGCTCGAGGCCGCGAAGGTCGCGCTGGACGAGATCGCGCGATCCAAGATGCTGGGCGGCGATACGATCCGGCTGATCCCCGCCGACACGGGCGGAAATCCGGGTCAGGCCGCGCAGGCGGTCCAGCGCATGATCGACGCGGACGAGGTCTCGGCGGTGTTCGGCGGCTGCACGAGCCCGGAGACGGCAGCAGCGATCGAGATCACCGAGGCCGCGAAGGTCCCGCTCCTCTCCCATCTCGCGCAGGACACCTCGCTCACGCAGAAGGGCAACAAGTGGTTCCTGCGGATCTCGCAGACAGCGCGGACGTTCTCGTCCAGTGCCGCGCAATGGATCGTCGAGAGCCGCAAGGCGAAATCGGTCTACATCCTGGCCCGCAACGACAATTACGGGCAATCGCTGGCCGATGCCTTCGAGGCGAAATCGAAGGAGCTCGGCGTCACCGTTCTCGGCCGGATCGCGTACGAGCCGAACGGGCGCGAGTTCAAGCCGATCCTCGCCCGGATGAAGGACACGAATCCCGATTTCGTGTCGATCCTCGGATTCTACACGGACACGGGCCTGATCGTGAAGCAGATGGGCGAGCTTCAGATCGCGATCCCGACATTCGCGAACACCTCGCCGGCCATCAAGCAGTTCCGGGAGATCGCCGGGCCGGCCTCGGACGGCGCCTATGGAGCGCTCTACTATTTTCCCGGATCGATCGACAGCGAGCGCGGTCGGGAGTTCGTGAAGACCTGGCAGGCGAAGTATGGCCGGACGCCGACCCAGTACGAGGGCATGGGATACGACGGCATCTACGTCCTGGCCGACGCGATCAAGCGGGCCGGAGCGACGGGAAAGCTGACCCCTGAGGGGATCCGGGACGCGCTTCTCGCGACCAAAGGCTTCGCGGGCGCGACCGGTCCGATCACCATCCTGCCGAACGGCGACGTCGAGCGGCCGCTGCCCTTCGTGCAGTTGACGGGCGGCGAGCTGAAGCTCGACTTCCTGATGAAATGACCGGGCGGACGACGACGGGACCGGACGCGCGGACGTGAGCTTCGTGATCCAGCTGATGAGCGGGCTCGCGGTCGGCAGCATCTACGGGCTGGTCGCGATCGGCTTCAGCATGATCTACCGATCGATGGGCCTCGTGAACTTCGCCCAGGCCGACATCATGATGATCGGCGCGTTCTTCGGCTACGCCGTCCTCGCGGCGCTGCCCGGGGTGCCGTTCTGGGTCGCGATCCTGGGCGCCATGGCGGGAGCCGGGCTGCTCGGGATCGTGATCGAGCGGGTCGCGTTCAGGCCGAGCCTGAAGCGGAACGCCGATCAGGTCTATCTCGTGCTGCTGACGCTCGGGATCGGGATCGTGCTGTCGAACGGCGCGAGGCTCGTCTGGGGCGCGGACCCCGTCGTCTACCCGACGACGCTGACCCACGAGATCCTGAACGTCGCCGGCTATCCGCTGCCGGCGGTCTATCTCTACATCGCGGTCGTGTTGCCGGCGCTTCTCGTCGGGCTGCATCTCTTCTTCACCCGGACCTGGTTCGGGCTTGCGCTCCGGGCGGCGGCCGACGATCCCGAGACGGCGTCCGTCATGGGAATCCGGCCCGGCCTCGCGTCCTCGATCTCCTTCGCGCTCGCCTCCGGTATCGGGGCCGTCGCGGGGGTGCTCTACGCGCCGATCACCTACGTGTCCTTCGACATGGGCGTCGTCGGCGTGAAGGCTTTCGCGGCAGCCGTCGTCGGGACGCTCGGGAGCATCCCGGGAGCCGTGCTCGGCGGGTTCGTCATCGGGCTCGGGGAGACCTTCGGCGGACAGCTCATCGCGACCGAGTATCAGGACAGCATCGCGTTCGCGATCATGATCGCGATCCTGCTCTTCCGCCCGAGCGGTCTCCTCGGGGCCGGGGGACGGCGGTGACCGCGGGGAGCGGCGCGACCGGGCTCGAGGCCCCGTTCCCGGGCGAGGTCGCGTCCACGGGACGGCCCACCCGGACCCGGCACATCGTGCGGGACTGGGCGATCTTCGCGGTCCTGATGGGGATCGCCTGGGCTCTCCCGATGTCGCTCGGCGGGTTCCCGCTCTATCTCGGGTGCATCGTGGCCTTCAACGCCATCGCGGCGCTGGGGCTGCAGGTCATGGTCGGCCTCGCGGGTCAGCTCTCGCTCGGGCACGCCGCCTTCGTCGGGATCGGGGCCTACACGGCCGTGATCCTCGAAACCCGGTTCGGCGCATCGTTCCCGTTCGCCTGTGCCGGGGCCGTGGGGCTCTCGACGCTCGCCGGCCTCCTCATGGCGCAGCTCATCCGGCTCTCGGGGATCTACTTCAAGATCGCGACCTTCGGGTTCGGGATCATCGTGCACCAGGTCCTGTCGAACTGGGTTCCGGTCACGGGGGGCACGACGGGGCTCCGTGGCATCCCTCCGGTCGCGTTCGCCGGCCATGCCGCGACCACGCGTCTCGAGCTCTTCGTCGTCGAGATGGTGGCGCTCACGCTCGTGTACGGGCTCCTCCTGCGGTTGACCCACGGGCGGATCGGGCGGGCCTTCCGGGCGATCGGGCAGAACGAGACCGCGGCGCGCAGCATCGGCATCCCGACCGACCGCTATCGCATGGCCGCGATCACGATCGGCTGCGCCGTCGCGGGTCTCGGGGGAGCCTTCCTGCCGCACGTGTTCCGGTTCGTGAGCCCGGAGAGCTTCACCTGGCACGAGTCGGTCGTCCTCCTCATCATGATCACGATCGGGGGCCTCGGCAGCCTTCCTGGCGCGATCATCGGGGCGGCGCTCATGGTCGTCCTGCCCGAGTACCTGCGCGAGTTCGCGCAATACAAGATGCTGGCCTACGGGGTCCTGCTGATCCTCGCCCTCGCGTTCATGCCGAAGGGCGTCACCGGCGTCTTCGCAGCGGCCGCGAGGCGCCTCGCCGGCCGAGCGCGAGCGACGCCGTGACCGGCTCCGCGATCCTCGAGCTCACCGCCGTGACGCGTCGCTTCGGCGGCCTGGTCGCGGTCCGCGACCTCGACATGAGCGTGGCCGCGGGCAGCATCCACGGGTTGATCGGGCCGAACGGCGCGGGCAAGAGCACCGCCTTCGATCTCGTCTCCGGCATCACGCCGCTCAGCGCCGGGACGATCCGGTTCGACGGGCAGGACGTCACGCGCGCCTCGGTCGAGGCCCGGGTCGCGGCGGGGCTCTGCCGGACGTTCCAGACGCCGCGCCTGTTCGAGGCGATGACCGCGCTGGAGACGGTGATGACGGGCTGTCACCGGCTCGCCGCCTGCGGCTTCCTGGCCAGCACCTTCGCGATCGGGGCCAAGCGCCGCGACGAGGCCGCGACGGCGGACCGGGCCCATGGCCTCCTCCGCTTCGTCGGCCTCGAGAGCGATACGGAGACGCCCGTCTCGCAGCTCTCCTACGGGCGTCGACGGCTCGTCGAGATCGCCCGCGCGCTCGCGACGGGTCCGAAGCTCCTGCTCCTCGACGAGGTCGCGTCGGGGCTCAACCCCGTCGAGACCGCCTTCGTGGCCGATATCGTCCGGCGGCTCGCACAGGATGGCATGACCGTGATCCTGGTCGAGCACGACATGCGGTTCATCCTGGGCATCTGCGAGCGCGTGACCGTGCTGAACTTCGGCGCCCGCATCGCCGACGGCAGCCCGGCCGAGATCGTGGCCGACGAGGCCGTCGTCGAGGCCTATCTGGGGCGGCCGCGGCGCGAGGCCGTCTCCCGGCGCGACCTGCGTCGACGATCCGCCATCCCGCCACCGCCGGCCGACGGCGCACAGAGCATCCCATGACGAAGCTGATCGGCGTGGATATCGGCGGCACCAACACGGACCTGATCTTCGTGGATGCCGTCCTGGGCCGGCTCGTCACCGCGAAGGTCCCGACGACGCCCGAAGACCAGGCGCTCGGCCTGATGGAGGGGATCGGCGCGCTCGGCGTCTCCCTCGCCGAAATCGACCTTCTGATCCACGGCACGACGGTCGCCACGAACGCCGCGATCGAGCGCACGGGCGCGCGCTGCGGGCTCGTCACGACGGCGGGCTTTCGCGACGTGCTCGAGCTCAGGCGGCGCGATCGGCCGGACACCTACGGCCTGCGGTCCGATTTCGCGCCGCTCGTCCCGCGCCGTCATCGCCGGGAGGTCCCGGAGCGGATCGGTCCGGGCGGCGAGGTCCTCACGCCGCTGGATGTCGTAGCCCTGGCCGAGGCGGCATCCGAGCTCGCCGCCCTCGGGTGCGAGGTCCTGGTGATCGCGTTCCTGCACGCCTACGCGAACCCCGTCCACGAGCGGCAGGCCCGCGATGTCGTGGCGAGCCTGTGGCCGAACGATTTCGTCGTCCTGGCCTCGGACGTGCTGCCGGCCCTTCGGGAGTTTGAGCGTACGAGCACGGCGGTCGTCAGCGGCTACGTGCAGCCTCTCATCGGCCGGTATCTCGGGAGCCTCGGCGAGAAGCTCGCGGCCGGAGGCCTGTCCCGCGACCTTCTCGTGGTCCAGTCGAACGGCGGCGTCATGGCGGCTCCGCTCGCGACGCGCTTCGCCGCGAACACGATCCTGTCCGGGCCGGCGGCGGGCGTCACGGCCGCGAGCGCGATCGCGCGCGAGCTCGCCCTCCCGGACGTCGTGTCCTGCGACATGGGCGGCACGAGCCTCGACATCTGCGTGATCCGCGATGGCCGACCGGCGCTCACCCAGCAGAAGTCGATCGCGTTCGGGATCCCTCTCGCGCTGCCGATGCTCGACATCGACGCGATCGGGGCCGGCGGGGGGAGCCTCGCCCGGGTGGATCGCGGCGGCTTCCTGCAGATCGGTCCGGAGAGCGCGGGGTCGCGGCCGGGCCCGGTCTGCTACGGCCGCGGCGGCGAGATCCCGACCGTCACGGATGCGAGCCTCGTGCTCGGGCTGCTGCAGCCGTTCGGGGCGATCGGGCGAGAGGGAGCGGCGCTCGACCGCGCGGCGGCCGGGGCGGCGATCGAGGCCCGGATCGGCAGGCCGCTCGGCGTCGGGCCCGAGACGGCCGCGGAGGCCATCCTGACCGTCACCGGGGCCAGGATGGCCGGTCACGTCAGGAGGAAGCTCCTCGAGCGCGGGCTCGACCCGCGATCCTTCTCCATGATCGCCTTCGGCGGAGCGGGGCCGCTCCATGCGAACCGCATGCTGCGGGAGATCGGGCTCGCCCGCGCCGTCATCCCCCTCTTCCCCGGGATCACCTCGGCGCTCGGCTGCATCCTCGGGCGCCTCCGGCACGATTTCATGCGGACCGTGAACCGCCGGGAGGCCGGCCTCGCGGACGCCGAGCTCCGGGACATCTACGCCCTCCAGGCCAGCGAGGGCGAGGCGGTGCTCCGGCAGGAGGGCGCACGGCCCGAGGACGTCGAGACGCGGTTCGGCGCCGACATGTGCTACCGGGGGCAGTCCAACGTCATCGCGGTCGATTTCCCGACAGGCTCGCGCCAGGAAGGCGTGCTCCCGCAAGGTTCTCTCCCGGACGCACCTCTCCCGAGCTGGGCCGTCATCCGGGAGGCGTTCGCCTCCTGCTATCGCGAGCGCTTCGGACGGCTGCTCGAGGGCGTCGAGCCGGTCCTCGTGAATGCCAGGACGACGGTGTCGAGCAGCGCCGGCCTCGACACGATCGCGGGCCTCGTGCGCCTCCCGGACGGCCCGATGCCGCAGGCCCGCGAGACCCGGGTCTTCTTCGCCGGCGACTGGTGCGCGGCAGCTCTCTTCGACCGGCTCGCGCTGCCCGCCGGGTCCAGCGTCCGCGGACCGGCGCTCCTGCTCCAGCCCGACTCGACCACCTTCGTGGAGCCGGGATACGGCGCCCGCGTCCACCCGACGGGCAACATCCTCATCGAGGCGCTGGCATGAGCGACGTCGATCCGATCACGCTCGCCGTGCTGCGGGGCGCCTTCGAGCAGATCGCGGAGGAGATGGACACGGTGCTGGCCGCCTCCGCGGTGTCGCCGGTCATCGCCGACGCCTGGGACCGGGCGAGCGGCATCTTCCACCCCGCGACCGGAGAGGTGATCGCGCAGGGGTCGACCGGGCTGCCCATCTTCGTCGTCGTCATGCAGCACACCGTCCAGGAGGTGCTGAAGAGCCATCCTGCGGAGACGATGCGGCCGGGCGACGTCTTCATCGTGAACGACCCCTACCGGGGCGGCACGCACACGATGGACGTGAAGTTCGTGCAGCCCTTCTTCGGCGGCGACGGACGGCTTCTCTCGATCGTGGCGAACACGGGCCACTGGCCGGACGTCGGCGGGATGACGCCCGGCGGCTTCACGCCCGCCTCGACCGACATCTACCAGGAGGGCCTGCGCTTTCCGCCGGTGAGGCTCTACGACGCCGGCCGGCTGAACGAGGCGCTTGTCGAGGTGATGCTCGCCAACATGCGGGTCGCCGAGGATCGCCGCGGCGACATGGCGGCCCAGCTCAACGCTCTCGACCTCGGCTGCCGGCGGCTCGCCGAGCTCTTCGCCCGCTTCGAGAAGATCGTCGTCTTCGCGGCGATCGACGAGCTCAAGGCGCGCTCGGAGCGGCTGATGCGGGAGCACATCCGGGCGATCCCGGATGGGCGATATCACGCGCATGACTGGATGGACTCGGACGGGGTGGATCCCGATCCCGTGCTGATCGACCTCGTGATGACGGTCGACGGGACGGAGATCACCTTCGACCTCTCGGGGTCGGCCCCGACGCTTCGCGGCCCCTTCAACGCGCCCTTCTCGAGCACGATGAGCGCGCTGATGATCGGCATGAAGCACGTCTTCCCGGACGTGCCGATCAATGCCGGCTGCTTCGTCCCCTTCCGGATCGTCGCGCCCGTCGGCAACATGTTCAACCCGCTCCCGCCGGCCCCGGTCTCGGGCACGACCACTGAGACCTCACAGCGCCTCGTCGGGGTCACGATGGCGGCGCTCGCGCAGGCGATCCCCGATCTCGTCCCGGCAGGCGCCTTCGGGACGGGCACGAACATCGGCATGGGCGGGACCTCGCCGAGCCTCGGCCGCTACGCGACGATCTTCTTCTACGGCGGCGGCTACGGCGCCTATCGCGACCAGGACGGGCTCACGAACGGCTCAGCCGTCATCTCGGCCTCGCGCAACTCGTCGGTCGAGGTGCTCGAGCATTCCGTGCCGATCCTGTTCACCCGCTACGCCATTCGCGAAGGATCGGCCGGAGACGGCGAGCACCGGGGCGGCTTCGGGGTCGAGATCGACTTCCACCTGCGGGACGGCGAGTCCTACCTGACGCTGGTCGGCGACCGCGGCCGCTTCGGGCCGCCGGGCGCGGCCGGGGGCCAGGACGGCCGCCCGGCCGACCATCGCTTCCACGTCGGCGGCCGGG
>CAXTKM010000013.1:262-15655 GCA_964244795.1 uncultured Enterovirga sp. | reverse complement strand
CCGCCTCTATCTGCGGGCCGGCGACGGCGCGCGGCTCAGGACGCCGGGAGGCGGCGGCTACGGCGATCCCGAGCGGCGCGATCCCGCACGTCGGGCCTCCGACGCGTCGGACGGCCTCCTCACCTGATCCAGGGCGGCGCCGGTCGCGGCGCGCCCCGTCATTCCATCCGAGAAAGGCAGCGCATGACGTCCCTTCCCCAGCGCGCACAGGTCGTGATCGTCGGCGGCGGCATCGTGGGATGCAGCGTCGCCTACCACCTGACGCTGCGCGGCTGCACCGACGTCCTCCTGCTGGAGCGCAAGCAGCTCACCTCGGGCACGACCTGGCACGCGGCCGGTCTCGTCGGGCAGCTTCGGGCGACGCAGAACCTCACGCGGCTCGCCCAATACACGGCCGAGCTCTACGCGACGCTGGAGCGCGAGACCGGCCAGGCGACCGGCTTCCTGCAGATCGGCTCGCTCGCGCTCGCGACACATGCGGAACGGATGGAGGAGCTGAAGCGGGGCGCCTCGATGGCGAAATGCTTCGGGCTCGATGTCGACGTGCTGAGCCCGGCCGAGGCCCAGGCGCTGTGGCCGCTGATGACGACGGCCGACGTCGTCGGCGCGGTGTACCTGCCGCGCGACGGCCAGACGAACCCGGTCGATACGACCCAGGCGCTCGCGAAGGGTGCCCGCAGCCGAGGGGCCAGGATCCTCGAGAACGTGAGGGTCGACGAGATCATCGTGGAGGATGGTCGCGCGCTCGGTGTCCGGACGGCCTTCGGCGATGTCGCGGCCGACATCGTCGTGAACTGCGCCGGGATGTGGGCGCATGGCCTGGGCGCCAAGGCCGGGACCACCGTCCCGCTCCACGCGGCCGAGCATTTCTACGTCGTGACGGAGCCGATCCCGGGCCTGCCCCCGCACCTGCCGGTGCTCCGCGATGCCGACCACTGCACCTACATCAAGGAGGACGCCGGCAAGCTGCTGGTCGGCTGGTTCGAGCCGGTAGCGAAGCCGTGGGGCATGACCGGCATCCCGGAGACGTTCTCGTTCGACTCGCTGCCGAACGACCTCGATCACATCGAGCCTCTGCTGGAGGCGGCCATCCGGCGGGTTCCGGCCCTCGAGACTGCCGGGATCCAGCTCTTCTTCAACGGCCCCGAGAGCTTCACGCCGGACGATCGCTACCTGCTCGGCGAGACGCCGGAGGTCAGGGGCCTCTTCGTCGCGGCCGGGTTCAACTCGATCGGCATCCAGTCCGCGGGAGGGGCCGGCAAGGTCCTGTCGGACTGGATCGTCGACGGACATCCGCCGATGGACCTCTGGGACGTCGACATCCGGCGCGTCCTGCCGTTCCAGCGGAACCGCCGCTATCTGCGGGACAGGACGGTCGAATCGCTCGGTCTCCTCTACGCCATGCACTGGCCGTTCCGGCAGCCGGTGTCGGCGCGGGGTGTCAGGCGATCGACCCTCCACAACAGGCTCGCCGATCGCGGCGCCTGTTTCGGCGAGACCGCGGGATGGGAGCGGCCGAACTGGTACGCCCCGAAGGGCGAGCCGGCCGAGTATCGCTACACCTACGGCCGGCAGAACTGGTTCGAGCACTCGGCCGAGGAGCACCGGGCGGCCCGCGAGGCGGTCGCGCTGTTCGACCAGTCGTCGTTCGGCAAATTCATCGTGGAGGGTCCCGACGCGGAGGCCGTGCTCAACCGCGTCTCGGCGAACGACGTCGCGGTGCCGGTCGGCCGGGTCGTCTACACGCAGTGGCTGAACGAGCGCGGCGGCATCGAGGCCGACCTGACCGTCACCCGCGAGACGGAGACGCGCTTCCTGATCGTGACCGCGGCCGCGACGCAGACGCGCGACCTCGCCTGGCTCCGCCGCGCGATCCCGGCGGATGCGCGCGCGGTCGCGGTCGACGTCACGTCCGCCCACGCGGTCCTCGGCATCATGGGGCCGCGCTCGCGCGAGCTCCTCGCGCGCCTCACCGACGCCGACCTGTCGAACGCCGCCTTCCCGTTCGCGACCTCTCGCGAGATCGACCTCGGCTATGCACGGGCGCGGGCGAGCCGGATCACCTACGTGGGCGAGCTCGGCTGGGAGATCTACGTGCCGACCGAGTTCGCGCAAGGGCTCTTCGACCAGGTCGAGGCCGCCGGCGAGGGGCTCGGCCTCCGGCTCGCCGGCTATCACGCGATGAACTCGCTCCGGATGGAGAAGGCCTATCGCCATTGGGGCCACGACATCACCGACGAGGACACGCCCCTCCAGGCCGGCCTCGGCTTCGCGGTGGCTTGGGAGAAGGCCGGGGGCTTCGTCGGCCGGGACGCGCTGCTCTCCCGCCGGGAGGCGGGAGCGGACCGGCGGCTGGTCCAGTTCGCGCTCGAGGACACCGGGCGGCTCCTCTACCACAACGAGCCGATCCTCCGGGACGGTCGGATCGTCGGCCGCATCACGTCGGGCATGTTCGGCCACACGATCGGCCGGCCTCTCGGAATGGGCTACGTCGCGGACGGCGGCGCCCCGGTCGGGGCCGACTTCATCCGCGGCGGCCGCTTCGAGATCGAGGTCGCCGGCGACCGCATCCTGGCCAGGGCTTCGCTCGCGCCGTTCTACGACCCGGGCAGCCTCCGGGTGAAGGATGTCGCCGCAGCGGTGCTCGATCACACCGCACGGGCGGCATGACCTCGGCCGACCTCGTCATTCCAAGGAGCGAACCATGAGACGGCGCCATTTTCTCACGGGCTCCGCCGCGGGAGCCGCAGCGATCGCGATGCCGGCGGTCGGCCGTGCCCAGGCCCGCAAGGTCCTGCGCTTCGTGCCGAACTCGGACCTGACGATCGTCGATCCCTACGTCTCGGCCGCCTACGTCAACCGGATCCACGGGTTCCTCGCCTACGACACGCTCTACGGGGTGGACGACAACCTGAAGCCGCACCTCCAGATGCTGGAAGGCGAGAGCGTCGAGAACGACGGCCTTCTGTGGCGCCTGACGCTGCGCGTGAATCTCCGCTTCCACGACGGTGAGCCGGTGCTGGCGCGCGACGCGGTCGCGAGCCTGCGGCGCTGGGCGCGCGGAGACGCGTTCGGCCAGTCGCTGATGGCCGCGACGGACGAGCTCTCGGCCGCCTCCGACCGCGAGATCCGCTTCCGGCTGAAGGCACCGTTCCCGCTCCTGCCCGACGCGCTCGGGAAGGCGACCGCGTACCTGCCGGTCATCATGCCGGAGCGGCTCGCGAACGCTCCGCTCGGCAAGCCGATCGCGGAGGTGGTCGGAAGCGGGCCGTTCCGCTACGTCGCGGCCGAGCGCGTCGACGGCGTGCAGACCGTGTACGAGCGCTTCGCGGGCTACGTGCCGCGACAGGCCGGGACGACGCAGTTCACGGCCGGGCCGAAGATCGCCCACCTGGACAGGGTCGAGTGGCGCACGATGCCGGACGACGCGACGGCGGCGGCGGCGCTCCGCCAAGGGCAGATCGACTGGTGGGAACGCCCGCTGATCGATCTCCTGCCCTCCCTCAGGCGCGACCGCGATCTCGTGGTCGAGGTGATCGACCGGACGGGCTTCATGGGGATCGTCCGCTACAACCATCTCCATCCGCCCTTCGACAACCCGGCCGTCCGCCGGGCCACGCTCGGCATGATCGACGTCTCCGAGATGATGAGCGCGGTCGCGGGCGCGGACCGCTCGCTGTGGGACGACCGGGTCGGCGTGTTCTGCCCGGAATCCCCGATGGCGAGCGGGGTCGGGCTCGAAATCCTCGCGACGAAGCGCAGCCCGGCCGCCTCGCGGCAGGCGCTGAAGGACGCGGGCTACCGCGGGGAGAAGGTCGTGTTTCTCACGCCTTCGAACAATCAGGCCACGAATGCGCTCGGCCAGGTCGTCGCGGACGCGCTGAAGCAGGGCGGTCTCGACGTCGATCTCGTGCCGCAGGATTTCGGAGCCTGGCTCACGCGGCGCGCGAACCGGGCGCCTCCCGACCGCGGGGGCTGGAACTGCACGACGACCTTCCTGCCCGGCATGGACATGTGGGAGCCGGCCGGGCACCTCGCGACCCGCGGGAACGGCAGCAACGCCTGGTCGGGATGGCCGACGAGCCCACGGCTGGAGGAGCTCCGGACGGCTTGGCTCGCCGCGCCCGACGAGCCGGCCAGGAAGGCCATCTGCCGCGATATCCAGGCCCAGGTCTGGCAGGACGTGCCCTACGTCCCGGGCGGCCGGTGGCGTCAGCCGACCGCCTATCGGCGCGGCCTGACGGGCGTCCTGCGCGGCATGCCGCTGTTCTACAACGTCGACATGTGAGAGCCGCGCCAGCGATGTCGAACGCTCGTCCCGCACCCGCACGCTCCTGCGCATCCGCCGATGCGGCGGCTCCCGCCGTCGTCACGGCACCGCACGGCATGGCGAACCGCGCCCTGATCGCCGGGAACCGGCACGTCGTGTCCGCGGGGCATTATCTCGCGACGACGGCCGGGTTCCAGGTGCTGGAGGCGGGCGGAAACGCGGTCGACGCGGGCGTCGCGGCCGGGCTCGTGCTGGGCGTCGTGTGCAGCGACCAGGTCGGGGTCGCGGGCGTCGCCCCGATGATCATCTGGATGGCGGAGCGCCAGGAGCTCGTGTCGATCGCAGGGCTCGGCCACTGGCCGGCGGCCGCGTCCTGCGCGTTCTTCGAGCGGGAGCACGGAGGCGCGATCCCGCTCGGCATCCTGCGGACCGTGGTCCCGGCCGCGCCGGATGCCTGGATCACCGCCCTCGCGCGCTACGGCACGATGAGCTTCGGCGAGGTCGCGTCCTTCGCGATCCGGTTCGCGCGGGACGGCTTTCCGATGTACCCGTTCCTCGCGAGCCAGCTCGCGATGTTCGAGTCGCGCATCAGGGAGTGGCCGTCCAACGCGGCCATCTTCCTGCCGGACGGCGCTCTCCCGAAGATCGGCGACCTCTTCGTCCAGAGCGACCTCGGCCGCAGCCTGCAATACATGGTCGACGAGGAGGCGGCCGCGGCGCCGAGAGGTCGCGGCGCCGGGCTCCGGGCCGCCCGCGACGCGTTCTACCGGGGCGATCTCATGCGGACGATCGTCCGCTATCACGCCGAGAACGGCGGCTTCCTCACCGAGCGCGACATGGCCGATTTCCGGGTCCGGATCGAGCCGACCGTCTCCACGACCTATGCCGGCCTCGAGGTTCACTCCTGCGGGTTCTGGTGCCAGGGGCCCGCCCTCCTGCAGGCGCTGAACATCGTCGAGGGTCTCGATCTCGCAGGCCTCGGCCACAACAGCCCGGGTTACGTGCACCACGTCGCCGAGGCCCTGAAGCTGACCTTCGCCGACCGAGAGGCCTTCTACGGCGACCCGCTGCACGTGGACGTGCCGGCGGACGTTCTCCTATCGAAGCGCTACGGCGCCGAGAGGCGGGAGCAGATCCGGCCGGATCGCGCCTGGCCCGAGATGCCCCCGCCCGGCCTGATCCCGGCCGGCGCCGGACCGGCGCCGTCGGGGGCGCCGTCGTTCGGGCCGCTCGGGCCGTCCCGCGACACGTCCTATGTCTGCGTGGTCGATTCCAAGGGCAACGCGATCTCGGTGACCCCGAGCGACCCCTCGACCGACACCGTCATCATCCCGGGCACCGGCCTCGCACCCTCCTCGCGCGGGTCGCAATCGAGGGGGGATCCTCGCCATCCGGCCTCCGTCGCTCCGGGCAAGAGGCCGCGGCTGACGCCGAACCCCGCGATGGCGATCGACCGGGGCCGCCGGGTGATCCCGTTCGGCAGCCCCGGCGGCGACAGCCAGGTGCAGGGGATGCTCCAGGTCCTCCTGAACATGCTCGTGTTCGGGATGGACCCGCAGACCGCGATCGAGGCGCCGCGCTTCATCTCCTACAGCCACCCGGATTCATTCGCCCCGAACCCCTATTACCCAGGCCGGCTCTGCCTCGAGGGCCGCTTTCCTCGCGAGACCGGAGACCGGCTCGCGGCCCTCGGCCATCAGGTGCAATGGTGGCCGGATTACCTGTGGCGGGCGGGAGGCATCTGCCTCATCGATGCCGACCCGCGCACGGGCCGCTTCGGCGCGGGCGCGGACCCACGCCGGGCGGCGGCCTACGCGATCGGGTGGTGACGAGCGCGGCTCGGGCGGCCCGGCTCGCGCGGCGGGAGCGGATCGGGCCGCGACGGCGGCGCGAGGGCCCGTCTGGACCGCCGTCACATCGCCGTGTAGCCGCCATCCACCAGCAGGTCCGCCCGGTCATGAAGCTCGACGCGTCGCTGACGAGGAAGAGCGCGGCCCTCGCGATCTCGACGGGCTGTCCGATACGGCCGAGCGCGTGTTTCGGGACGTTGTAGGCGCGGGCGGTCTCGAGATCGCCGTGCCGGAGCAGCATGCGCCGGGTCTCGATCGCGCCGGGCGAGAGAGAGTTCACCCGCACGTTGTCGGGAGCGTGGTCGAGCGCCATGGCCTTGGCGAGCTGGATCAGCGCGCCCTTGGCGGCGCAATAGGCCGGCCGGCCGACCGCGCCCACATGGCCCATCTGCGAGGCGATGTGCACGATGCTTCCGCCGCCCCGCCGCCCGCGCCGGTCACGATCACTCCCCGGCCGCCGAGGGAAAACGATTCGATCGAAGCCGGGATCATGCGGGACGGTCCTTGGAGCCCGACCGAGAATGGCTCGATCCACCGCCTGCGTCATCCTGAGGAGCCTGCGGAGCAGGCGTCTCGAAGGACGCACGACGCTCCGTGCGTGCTTCGAGACGAGCCGCTCCGCGACTCTCCTCAGCATGACGCAGGGAAGGGTTCTCACCAGGATCCGGGCTCTCGAAGTGACGGGGCGCCACGGGCCGACGCTCGCGGTACCAGGCGAGATAATCGGCGAAGGCGTCCGCCTCGTCGAACCGGGCGGAGAACCCCGTGTCGTCCCGCATGCGGTCGACCGCGAAGGGGGGGCGGGCCGCCGCGCTCGTGACCCCGACGTTCAGGGCGTCGCGATCCTCGGTGATCGCGTAGGAGAAGCCCGGGAACGCGGCCGCGAGCCGGTCGCACCAGGACGCGGGAGACCAGCGGCGGCCGGTCGCGAGGTGATAGACCGGATGCGGGAGGGTCGGCGCGCCGAGAAGCGCTGCGACCGCCTCGACCCAGTCGTTCGGCAGGTCGGGCCGGAACCGGGCCCGGCCCCCGGCCTCGGCGATCGTCATCAGTTGCAAGGGCAGGCTCAGCGTATCGCGGACGCCCGTGTCGTATTCCCAGCGGCCGAACACGACCCCGAGCCTCGCGACGACGACATCGAGGCCGCGTGTCTCGCGGTAGCGCAGCGCCGTGCGCTCCGCGGCGTATTTCGTGATCCCATAGAGGCTCTCGGGACGGGCCGGGTAGGTTTCGTCGATGGCCGGGAGAGTGTCCGGGACGGTGCCGAGAGCGGACCCGGTGCCGATCTGAACGACGCGCCGGAGGCCGCAGGCGAGCGCCGCCTCGAGCGTCTCGATCGTGCCACCGAGATTGACGTCGGCGATGCGGCGCGCCTCGCGGGCCTCCCGGGGGAGAGCGGCCGTGATCGCCGCGCCGTGGACCAGGCGGTCGACGCCGTGTTCGCGGATGGCCGCGATCACGGCCGAACGCTCGCGAACGTCGCCCGCGACCGCCGCGAGCGCGCCAGGAAGGCTCCCGAGATGGGCGGCGGCGACCTCCGGTGGCGGAAGCGTGTCGAAAAGGACCACATCCTCGCCGCGCCGCATCAGGCTCTCGGCGATGTTCAGGCCGACGAAACCGCAGCCGCCCGTGATGAGAACCGGCATCGTCAGATCGTCCCTCGAAGGATCGTGAAATCGGCGGCGGCTTGCCTCGCGGCCTCGGGCACCGTCTGGCCGTCGAGGTCCTGCGCGAACACCTCGAACTCGTAGCCGCCGCGATAGCCGCATCGCCCGAGATGGTCGATCAGGCCGGCGAGATCGGCCGCTCCCTCCCGCATCGGACAGCGCCTCGGCGCCTGGGCCGGGTCGAGCGGCTGCTTCACGCCGCAGAGCTGGACGAGCCTGATCCGGTCGACGATGCGGGCCAGCACGGGTTCGAGGTCGGGGTCCCACCAGGAATGGAACGCGTCCACCACGACGCCGAGATCCGGGTGGCGTATACAGAGAGCCTCCGCCTGGGCGAGGGTGTTCAGGGTCGCCTTCGTGACGATGCGGATCGGGTGCATCGCTTCGATCCCGAGCCGCACGCCGGACGACCGGGCAGCCTGGATCAGGGCCGGCAGCGCGTCCTCGACGGCCTGGCGGGCGCGCGGCAATGCGCCCGGTGCGTCCGGCCCCGCATCGTGCAGGCCGCCCCCGATCGTGACGAGCGTTTCGGCCGCGAGTTCCGCCGCCGCCTCGATCAGCCGGGCATTCGCCTCGCGCTGCCGAGCGACGCGATCGGGCTCGGCCCAGAGGAAGAAGCCCGCGCTGTTCACGGACGACACGCGCAGCATCCGCCGGAGGTCCGGCAGCGCCGCTTCGTCGAGGGCATGCTCCGTCAGCCCGACACCCGTCGCGCCGGCCGCGACGCAATCGTCCAGGAAGCGCGACAGCGGATAGCCCGGCGGCGCGAGATAATGGTTGATGGAGAGACCCGTCACGCGCCCGGGTCCGAGGCCGGAAGGACCGTCGCGCCATCCGGGGCCCAGCGGACACGAACCGGCTCGCCCGGCCGGAACGCCGGCTGCCGGCCGGTATTCGCCGTATCCGACAGGACGATCCCGATCGGACCGAGATCGATCCGTCGCTGCACGGTGGCGCCCCGGTAGCTTTCCTCGACCAGGACGCCCTCGACCCCGTCCCCGGAACCGACCGGCGACACGACCTCGAGCCGCTCGTAGCGGAGCGCGACGAAGACCTCGCGGCCGACCCCGAGACCGGCCGGCACGCGCGCCCGGAAGGCGTGTCCGCCGACCGCGATCTCGCCGAAGCCCTTCGCCCGGGCAGACCGCGTCGCGACGAAATAGGCCATCGGGTAAGAGACGAGCAGCGACAGGACCGTGACCGTGACCGTGAAGGCGATCCGCAGCGTCTGGACCATGATCCGCGCATAGGTCGGGTCGTCCGCGATCACGCGGTAGTTGTCGAGCGTGAGGTCCGGGGTGGTCCCGAAGATCGAGGACGTCCAGAACGACATCGCGACCAGGAGCACGAGCGGCGCGACGCCGAAGACTACGAGCCAAAGGGCTGCCGGAAGGACGAGCAGCACGCCGTTCGATCGCGGCAGCCAGGCCGAGACGCCGCGTCGCGAGCGCCGTTCCCCGGCCGCTTCGGCCACGGACGCGCTCACGGGCGATCATGCCCCGGGCCAGTGCCCGCGTGGCGGCTGGCTCCGGTCATGGACCGTCGCATCTCCGATCCCTCGATCACCTGGGGCCGAAAGGCCCGGACCTCGAATGCCTGCCGCATGCTCGCTCTGCGTCGGACATGATGGGACCGCACATGCGATCCCGATGCAAGCCGCCGGCCGCGAGCGGCGGCCGCGACGACGACGTCAGCGCGATCGGCGCCTTCGCTCAACCGGGGCCTCCTGCCGTCTCGGGCCGGGCTGGACGTCGGCGATCGTCCAGATCATGCGGACGGGCTGAAACGCGTCCGGGTTCGCGTAGCGGCGCGGGCAATGGCCCGGGATCGCGAAGGCATCGCCGCCGCGCAGCAGGAAGGTCTGGCCGTCGAGCGAGAGCGAGAGACGCCCCGACAGCACGTAGCCGGCGACCTCGCCCGCGTAGGAATAGGGCGTCTCGCCCGTTCCCCCGCCGGGCTCGACCGAGATGAGGAACATCTGCAGGGACCTGTCCCGATCGGGGCTGAGCGATTCCTTGCTCATGCTCTCGGCGTCCATGGTGATCTTGGGCCTCGCCTCGCGGCGGACGATGAGCGTGCGCTCACCCTCGCCCTGCGACGCCGCCTCGTCGAAGAACCAGCCGATCGGGACGCCGAACGCATCGCTCAGCGCGACGAGCGTCCTGACGGACGGCGAGGACAAGCCGCGCTCGATCTGGCTGAGGAGCCCGATCGACAGACCGGTCCGCGACGCCACCGCCTGCAGCGAGAAATCGCGCGAGCGCCGCAGGAGCCTGATCTTGCGGCCGACCTCGGCCTCCGTCGCGCGGCTGGTCGCCTGCTCGTGAACGGCGCTCACCGATGCGCTCCGCCCGTTCGCGAACGGCAGGTCATGGTCCGCCCGGGCGCTCGGCGTCGACGAAGAGCTCGAGCCCGACGAAGCGCTGCAGCAGCACGACCAGCATCACGGTCACGACGACCAGGAAGCCCGAGATCGCGGCGACGACCGGGCTCGCGCTTTCCTGGATATGGGCGAAGACGCGGGTCGGAAGCGTCACGACATCCGGACCGATCAGGAAGATCGTGACCGTCACCTCGTCGAACGAGATGATGAAGCTGAACAGGAGGGCCGTGACGATGCCCGGCCGCAGCAGCGGCAGGGTCACCGTCCGGAAGACGTGCAGCGGCGTCGCCCCGAGGCTCATCGCGGCCTCCTCCATGGCGAGGTCGAGCTTCTGCATCGCGTTGACGATCGGCCGATAGGCGAACGGCACGCACAGGATCGCGTGCGCGAGCAGGATGCCGGGATAGCGCCCGATCCACCCGAGCCCGGCCAGCAGGCTGAGCAGCGCGACCCCGATCGCGGCATGCGGGAACAGGAGCGGAGACAGCATCAGGAGGTCGAACGCGGCCCGGCCCCGGAACCGCCGCCGGGTCGTCGCGAGCGCGGCCAGGAAGCTGATCGCGGTCGTGGCGATCGCCGTCACGACCGCGATCACGACGCTGACGGCCAGCGCCTTCAACCAGACCTCGTCCGTCAGGAACTCGCCATACCAGCGCAGCGACACGCCCTGCGGCGGGAATTGAAGGTAGCCGGTCCTGGACACAGACGACGCCATCACGATCAGGATCGGGGCCGGCAGGAAGACCAGCACGGCCGAGACCCAGACCCGCAGCCCGATCCGGCCGAACGCGGCGCTCACGCGTCGGCCCTCCGGAGATGCCGGGTCACGTGGCGCTCGAACCATTGCAGCGGCCAGACGAGAAGCCCCGCGATCGCCATCAGCAGGAACGCCATCGCGCCGGCCTTCGGGAAGTCGAAGAGCTGGAAGACGTCCTGGTAGATCTGCGTCGACAGCATGCCGTTGCGCGGCCCCCCGAGGAGGAGCGGCGTGATGATGGCGCCGGTCGAGAGCAGGAACACGATCGTCGACCCCGCGACCACGCCCGGCAGGCTGAGCGGAAGCACGATCCGGGCGAAGGTCTCGACCGGTCCCGCGCCGAGGTTCATCGAGGCGTCCTCCAGCGAGCGGTCGACCTGCATCAGCACCGTCAGGATCGCGATGATCATGAACGGGCAGAACACGTGCGTCAGCCCGATCAGGACGCCGGTCTGGTTGTAGAGGAGACGGATCGGGCCATCCGTCACGCCGAGCGACATCAGGAGGCTGTTCAAGGTGCCGCGATTGCCGAGGATCACCATCCAACCATAGGTCCGGACGACCACGCTCACGAGCCAGGGCAGGATCACAACGATCATCAGCGCGTTGCGGTGGCGGCCGGCACGCGCGATCACGTAGGCGACCGGATAGCCGACGCCGAGGCACAGGATCGCGGTCGTGAGCGCGATCCCGATCGTCGTCACGAGGACGGCGCGGTAATCCGGCCGGGCCAGGAAATCCGCGTACTGGCCGAGCCCGAGCCCGTCTCCGCCGTGCAGCGACTGCCAGAGGAGCTGGCCGAGGCCGACCACGAAGGCCGCCATGACGATGCCCGCCGGCAGAAGCAGGGCGAGCAGCCAGGGCCCGAACCTCATGGCCCGAACCTCACGAGAGGTCGGCCGCTGCCGGACAGGACCCGACAGGCTCGCGCCTCACTTCATCCCCGCCAGGGTCTTCTCGACGAAGGCGACGCGCTCGCGCTGCTTCTCGGCGATGTAGGCCCAGTCCGGCTGGATCAGGCGCGGCTTCAAGGCCGCGAGCGACATGCCGACGAGACGCTCCAGCGCGGGCGGAAGCACCGCGGTCTCGTTCAGCGGCATGTAGCCGGAAATGTCCGTCGCCTTGAGCTGCGGCCCTGCCTTGCCGACGAAATCGAGCCAGGCCTTCGCGGTCGGGAGATCGAACGTGCCCTTCGGCACCACCACGAGGTAGGGGAGCATCAGCGCGCCCTCCTTCGGCACGACGAAGTCGACGTTCGTCAGCCCCTCGCGCTTCATCTGCCAGACGCGGGTGGAGTAATACGCGCCGCCCGCGATCTCGCCCCGCGTGAGAAGCTGGTTCATCTGTGCCATCGAGCTGAAGGCCGTCATGCCGTTCTGCGCGACCTGCTCGAACAGCCTCATGCCGGGCTCGATGTTCTTCTCGTCGCCGCCGCTCGCGTAGGCCATGACCGTGAGATCGTAGGTCGAGGCGTAGATCGGACGGTTGAGCGCGAGCTGGCCGCGCCATTTCGGCTTGGCGAGATCTTGCCACGAGGTCATCTCGCTCGCCTTCGCGTTGTCCGTGTTCAGCGCGATGCCGTAGTACATGAAGTAGACCGGCATCCCGAGGAGCCGGCCGTTCTTGTCCAGCAATCGATATTTCTCGGCGATGTTCTTGATTTCCGGGAAATCGGCCGGATCGAAGGTTTCGATCAGCCCGTCCCGGTTCATGTTCGCGGCCTCGAAATAGGTCGCGATCACGGCGTTGTACTGCGGCGATCCCTTCTGGGCGCGGACCTGCGCCTCCGGGTTGGGGACCTCGGTGATCGTGACGGGCGTGCCGGTCGCGTCCGCGAACAGCTTGGCGAAGCTGTTCTTCCACGTCTCGCCGACGCCGCCGCCCCAGGTCGCCATCGCGATCTTCTGGGCGCTGGCGGGACCGGCGGTCGACCCGAGCGCGACGAGCCCGGTCAGGGCAGCGGCGAAGAGGCGTCTTGGAACGGGCATGACCTGTCTCCTTCTAGGGGCGCGGGGCAGGATCGGAACCGACCGGTTCCGCCGGCAGGACGACCGCTGCCGTGTCGTCCCAGTCGATCCCGACGGCGTCGCCCGGCCGGAACGCGGGATCGCGGCCCGGCCGGCAGGCTTGCGTCGACAGGATCGATCGTCCCGCGACCTGGATCGTGTACTGGACCTGGGCCCCGAGATAGACCTCGCCCGTGACGATGCCCCGCGGGCCGTCCCCCGCCTCACCGGCAGGCGTCAAGCGGACGTGCTCGGGCCGCACCGCGAGAGCGAGCGCTCCGGTCTCTACCGGGAGCCGCGACAGGGACCGCGAGAGGTCGAGCTCGGGCAGCCGGACGACCCCGCCCGGCCCATCGCGCCGGTCGATCTCGGCCGCGAAGATGTTGTTGTCGCCGACGAAGCGCGCGACGAACTCGGTCCGGGGCTGGTCGTACAGCTCCTTCGCGCCGGAGAGCTGCTCGACCCGGCCGCCGTTCATGACCGCGATGCGGTCCGACATGCTCAGCGCCTCCTCCTGGTCGTGCGTGACGAACACGAAGGTGGTCCCGACCCGCTTCTGCAGGCTCTTCAGCTCGACCTGGAGCTGACGCCGGAGCTTGAGGTCCAGCGCGCCGAGCGGCTCGTCGAGGAGCAGGACCGCCGGCTTCACGACGAGCGCCCGGGCGAGCGCCACGCGCTGGCGCTGGCCGCCGCTGAGCTGATGCACGGGCCGCTTGCCGAGATGCCCGAGCCCGACGAGCTCCAGCACGGCCGCGGTTTCCCGGGCGATGGTCGCATGATCCTGGCGGCGCACCTTCACGCCGTAGCCGACGTTGTCCCCGACCGTCAGATGCGGAAACAGGGCGAGGTTCTGGAACACCATGCCGAGCGGCCGGCGATAGGGAGGGGCGTCCGTCTTCCGCTCACCCGCGATGAAGATGTCGCCGCGCGTCACGCTCTCGAACCCTGCGATCAGGCGGAGCAACGTGGTCTTGCCGCAGCCCGAAGGACCGAGCAGCGTCAGGAACTCACCCTTCTCGACCGCGAGATCGACGCCCCGCACCGCGACGTGGTCCGGGAACGCCTTCCAGACCTCCCTCGTCTCGAGAATCGTCGTGCTCGTCATCTGGTCCCGGCCGAAGGCGGTCCAGGATGCGGATGAAGCCGGAGCGGCGCAAGCCTCTTTCATCATCATGGAAACCCGACGGCGTTCAGAGACCATCCGGCCTTTCCCTATCGCCGTATCGCCCGAATCCGCGCCGCTCCCGCCTTCATGAGAATGAAATGTGAGCGCCTCCGTCGTTGCGCGGTGGATCGTTTGGTGCTTCACCCGATCGGGACTGAGGGGGTTCGACGGAGCTCGGCATGCGGGTCGGGGTGGAGATCGGCGGGACGTTCACCGATCTCGTGGCCGTGTCGCCGGACGGCATCAGGATCGTGAAGGTCGCGAGCACGCCCGCCCGTCCGGACGACGGCGTCTTCGCGGCGCTCGAGGCGGCCGGCATCCCGCTCGCGTCCGTGGCCGGCTTCGGGCACGGCTCGACGGTCGCGACCAACGCCGTGCTCGAGCACAAGGGCGGCAGGCTCGCCTTCCTGGTCACGGAGGGTTTCCGCGACATCCTCCTGATCCAGCGTCACGACCGGACCCGGATCTTCGACCTCTTCTACCGGAAGCCCCGCCCGCTCGCGGCGCGTGCCGACACGCTCGAGGTGCCCGAGCGCGTCCTCAGCGACGGCAGGGTCGAGCGCGGGCTGGACGAGCCGGCGTTCGAGCCCGTGCTCGCCGCGTTCCTGCGGGCCGGCGGCTACGACGCCGTCGCGATCTGCCTCCTCAACGCCTTCGCGCGCCCCGATCACGAGACCGCCCTCGCGCGGCTGATCGGGCGGCTGATGCCCGGCCTGCCGGTCACCTGCTCGTCCGACGTCACGCGCGAGTTCCGGGAATACGAGCGCGCGTCCACGACGACGGTCGCGGCCTACGTGCAGCCGGTGATCGGGGCCTATCTCGACCGCATGGAGCGGCGCCTCGCGGAGGGCGGCTTCGCCGGCCATCTCAGCATCATGCAGTCCAACGGCGGCCGCATCCCGGCGGCCGCGATGCGGCGGAACGCCGTGACGGCGCTCCTCAGCGGTCCCGCGGCCGGGGTCACGGGCGCGGTCCGGCACGTCGGCCTGTCGGGCTTCCGGAACGTCATCACGCTCGACATCGGGGGCACCAGCGCGGACGTCTCGATGGTGCCGGACGGGCGGCCCCAGCTTCTGCGCGAGAGCCGGATCGGCGGCCTTCCCGTGCAGATGCCGACCGTCGACATCGCGACGATCGGGGCCGGCGGCGGCAGCCTCGTCTGGAAGGACGACGGCGGCGCGCTCCGGGTCGGGCCGGGCAGCAGCGGCGCCGTCCCCGGGCCCGCCTGCTACGGCCGCGGCGGCCTGGATCCCACGCTCACCGACGCGCATGTCGTGACCGGGCGGCTGCGCCCC
>CAXTKM010000013.1:0-252 GCA_964244795.1 uncultured Enterovirga sp. | reverse complement strand
ACATGCGCCTCGCGGGCTCGATGCCGATCGACGCCGCCGCGGCCTGGCGGGCGTTCGAACCGCTGGCTGGCGCGCTCGGCATGTCGGTGCTCGACCTCGCCGACAGCGCGGTCCGGATCGCGACCGCGAACGTGGTCGCGGCTATCCGGCTCGTCTCGACGGAGCGGGGGCGCGATCCGCGCGGCTTCGCGCTCGTGCCCTTCGGTGGCGCGGGACCGCTCCATGCGGGTCCGGTCGCGGCCGAGCTCGGGC
>CAXTKM010000012.1:0-36428 GCA_964244795.1 uncultured Enterovirga sp. | reverse complement strand
ACAACCAACCCCGCATGAGAATCCCGAGAGTCCACAGGACCTAGAGCGTGCTGGCGGTTCCCTGAAAAGCCGGCATGTTCTAGCGCGAGGTCGCGAAAGCGTTCCGGGCGTCGGCCTGGCTGCGGTTCTCGCCGAAATAGGTCGGAGCATCGCCCAGCACGACCGAGGGCTGGCAGTTCGGGGTGCAGGAGAAGGACTGCCGCTCGGTGCCGCGCTGCAGGACGACCACGCCGTCGGTCGCGGCCGTGACGCTGACGGTCGATTCCGCGAGCAGGTTGCCGCTGCCGTCCAGCGCGATCAGGTTCGTCACGCCGTAGCTCTTGCCGGTCACCACCACGATCCCGCTCTTCTGGACCGCGAGGTCGGCGATCGCCGGATTGCCGATCACGACGGTCTGGGTCCTCTCGGGCAGCCGGATCACCTTCGCCCGGTCGACCGAGACCGAGAGCTCGCCGCGCTCGGCCGGAGCCCTGGGCTTCGTGCTGTCGGGTGCCGCCGGCGCCGCCGTCTCGGGCCCGGAGCCCGCCGGCACCGGCATCTTCCGGACCGCGTCGCGCGCACCGGCCGCGCCGGTGGACAGGGCGATCGCCATGAGGGCGGCCGGCCAGCCCTTCGAGACGATTGAATGCATGGCGCGACCGTTCCGTCGAAGAGGAACCGTCAGCTTCGGATGATTTGGTGAAGGATCAGCTAACGCGCCGGGCGGCGAGCTCACGGTCCGCCCGGCGCGTTCCCGCCCCGATAGTCTCGCCGTCCTGCAGCCAAGAATAGGATTGCGTTTTCCAAGTTGCCGATCGTTAACTCTGGCTCAGGCAATCCTGGCAAAGCCGGCTTTCGATGGCCGATTTAACTATGTCGAAACGGCCGCGGCTTACGGTCGGCGACGGTACCGATCGAGCCTGGAAGCAACCCGGCGGACGTGACCGAGTGCAACCAGGACGCAACGACAACCGTGAGACAGGAGAGACCCATGGCCAACATCTTCAAGCGCTTTGCCAAGGACGAGTCCGGCGCGACCGCCATCGAATACGGCATGATCGCAGCTCTGATCGCGGTCGCGATCATCGCGACCCTGCAGTCGATCGGCACGAACCTCAAGACCGCGTTCACGACGATCAACACCAAGCTCGTCCCGTAAGCTTCGAAGACGGGCGGCTCCTCGGAGCCACCCCCCGTCCGGGAGCGGCTCCCCGTGGAGCCGCTCCCGTCGTTTTGACGTAAACCCGAGCCCGGATTCCCGTCGCGATGGTCGAGCTGACGCTCCTCGTGCTGTTCCCATCGCTGATGGCGCTCGCGGCATCGAGCGACCTCCTGACGATGACCATCCCGAACGCCATCGCCCTCACCCTCGTCGCGGGCTTCGGCGCGATGGCCCTCGCGGCCGGCCTCAGCCCCGAGGCGATCCTGATGCATCTCGCGGCCGGTTCGCTGATCCTCGTCGTGACCTTTACGCTCTTCGCGCTCGGCTGGATCGGCGGCGGCGACGCGAAGCTCGCGGCCGCGACGGCCTTGTGGCTCGGTTTCGGCGTGCTGCTCGATTATCTCCTCCTCTCCGCGATCGCGGGCGGGGCGCTGACGCTCGGGCTCCTGGCGATGCGCCAGCTCCCGCTTCCCGCCTTCGCCCTTCGCTGGAACTGGCTCACGCACCTGCACGATCATCGCACCGGCGTGCCCTACGGCATCGCGCTCGCGGCAGCGGCTCTCGCCGTCTACCCGCAATCCGCGCTCTGGACGGCCGCGCTCGCCCCGTGACGTGTCCCGACTCATTGGCCGTTTGCGCCAAATAAGAACTATTTCCTTGCGTCATGCTGAGGAGAGCCGCGACGCGGCTCGTCTCGAAGCACGCATCGACCGTCGTGCGTGCTTCGAGACGCCCTCGGGCGGTCCTCAGCATGACGCGGGGAGGTGGATCCGCGTTTTCGGCCACGCTCTCGGGATGAGGGACTGATGGCCCAGACGAGACCCTGGGGTCAGGCCTTCAGAAGGCGCTCCTCTTCCGAAGGGAGCGTACGTAGACGGCGCCGATCTCCGCGAACCCGGTCGCCTCCGCGAACCCCCGCGCGCCCGGATCGGCGGGCGGGACGATGAGGTGCAGCGAGCCGCAGCCGGCGGCGCGCGCCGCCTGGGACGCCGCCTTCAGCAGCAGGCGGGCGACGCCACGCTGCCGTTGCTCCGGGCCGACCACGAGGCAGCCGATCTGCCCGACCGGGAGGTCGTCGGTCAGCGTCCGGACCCGGTTCAGCGCGACGAGGCCGCTCGGCGGCCCCCATTCCACGGCGACGAGGACGATCCCGGACGCATCCCGGAAGGCGTCGAGCCGCGCCGCGAGGGCAGCCGGACCGTCGGCCGCGTCCATCAGGTCGACGAGGCCCGGGGCGTCGGCCGCGGTCGCGGCGCGGATCTCGAGCCCGTAGCGGTCGCGCCGTCGGTCGGGCGTCATCGCGGCCTCAGGCCGGATCGAGATCGTGCTGCCGCGCGACCGCGCTCCGGATCGCGCCGGCGATCTCGAGGGTCGATCCGATGAGGTCGATCGGTCGACCGTAGCCGATCGCGTTCTCCGGCATCCCGGCCGCGCGCGGCTGCGCGCCCTCTGCCTGGGGCTCGCGGAGGAGCACCATGGTCCGGCCACCCGCGACGTGGATCGCCTCGAGCCCCCGCGAGCCGTCGTCGAGCCCGCCCGACAGGACGACGCCGATCCCGCGGCTGCCGGCCTGCAGGGCGACGGACTCGAACAGCAGGTCCACGGTTCGGTTCCTGTGCAGCCGCGCCGCGTCCGCGGTCACCTCCCCGAAGCTCCGGGCCATCAACGTCAGGTGGGCCGCGGGCTCGCCGATGTAGCAGCAGCCCCGCTCCAGCCTCTCCCCGTTCTCCGCGACGATCACCGGCATCGCGGTCGCGCGACCGAGGACGCTCGCCAGCGCGCTCGGCTCGTCGAAGAGGCGATGGAGCACGACCATGACGACAGCGTCGAGCCCGGACCCGAGGGCACCGAGGAGCGCCCCGACATCGTCGAGACCTGCCTGGCCCGAGGCCCCGATCGCGACGAACCAGGGCCCGGCATCGGCGTGCGATGGAGGATGCATGGCCGCAGCTTACGGACCGGAGGGCCGGTCCGAAAGGGCGGTCGCGCGGCGATGCAGGGCCATCGCTTGAGCGGATATGAAGCGCACTGACGCGCTCCTCTCCCCCCAACGCAAGTCGGGCCTGCCCGATTTGCGTCTTCCGTCGTGCGGAACTCGGCAACAGCCGAGGTCCGCCGGGGAGAGGCTGGGAGTGGGGGTCGTGCCGCCTGCTGAACGGGGTGGGTGCGGCCCGACCCCCATCCGGCCCTCCGCGGAGTTTATCCTCGGGCTGGCCGAAGGCCAGGCCCGGGGGCTCGGGACCGCCTTCCTGCCGGGCAAAGCCCGGTCCGCAAGCGGGAAGGCAGTCGCAGAGGTCACTGATGAACCCTCAAGCGCATTCGCCGATCCTCTAGCCATTGCCCCACGCGGCCCCGCACGGCTTTGACTCCCGCCCGCCCGCGGGGAGAAGAGAGCCGGATGACGTCCCCTCGCACCGCCACCGCTCTCGGGTTCGGGGCCGCCGCGCTCTGGTCCTGCCTCGCGCTCCTGACCGCCGCGACCGGGCGTGTGCCGCCGTTCCAGGTCCTGGCCACGACCTTCGCGATCGGGGGCGCGGTCGGGGCCTCGACCTGGCTGTTCCGGCCCGGGGCCGCCCGGGCGCTGCGGCAGCCGCTGCCGGTCTGGCTCCTCGGGACGGTCGGGCTGTTCGGCTATCACGCCCTCTACTTCGTCGCCCTCAAGCTCGCGCCGCCGGCGGAGGCCGGGCTCGTGAGCTATCTCTGGCCGCTCCTCATCGTGCTGTTCTCGGCCGCGCTGCCGGGCGAGCGCCTGCGGGCGGTGCATGTCGTCGGAGCCGGGCTCGGCTTCTCGGGTGTCGCGGCGCTGTTCGCGGGCGGGAGCGCCGGCGCGTCCGGGGTCTGGCTCCGGCCCGAGCACGCGGCTGGCTACCTCTGCGCCTTCGCGGCGGCCTTCGTCTGGGCGGGCTATTCCGTCCTGTCGCGGCGCGTCGCCGGCGTGTCGACGGACGCCGTCACGGGCTTCTGCCTCGTGACCGCGCTCCTCGGCCTCGCCTGCCACCTCGCGTTCGAGACGACGGTCCGGCCGACGGGACCGGAATGGCTCGCGCTCGCGGCCGGCGGGGCAGGGCCCGTCGGGGTCGCGTTCTACCTCTGGGACATCGGCATGAAGCGCGGCGACATCCGGCTGCTCGGGGTCGGGTCCTACGCGATCCCGGTGGTGTCGACGCTCGTGCTGATCGTCGGCGGCTACGCCGAGGCGTCCGGGACGCTGGCGCTGGCCTGCGGGCTTACGGCCGCGGGCGCGGCCGTCGCGAGCCTGCCGGCCCGGCCGAAATCGGCACGGTCAGAACCGGCCCGGCCCGAATCGGCCGGCGGGACCCGGTGCGTGTAGCGATACGCGACCGCGAAGCCGAGCGATCGGTAGAGCGCGCCCGCGACGTCGTTCGCCTCGCGCACCTGCAGGTAGGCCCGCGCGGCGCCCGCTCTCGCGCCCCAGCCCATGAGGGTCGCGACGAGGCGGCGGCCGAGCCCGAGCCCGCGCAGCTCGGGCACGACCACGATGTCGTAGAGCCCGACGAAGCCCCGCTCCGCGACCGCCATCCCCCAGGCGGAATCCTGGCCGTCGAGGCTGAGCGTCGCGAAGGCGACGGGCTGCCGGATGCGGCGCACGATCCGGGCGAGGATCTCGGCATTCGCCTTGTCGCCCCCGTAGGCCCGGGCCGCGGCCACGATCCAGGCCGCTTTCGGGGCGGGCTCCAGCCGGACGGCGGGATCGATTTCGCCGCCGTCGAGCGACGCGACCAGGCCGAGCGACGGATCGTAGAGCTCGAACCCCCGCTCGGCGAGAACGGCGTCGGCCTCCGGATGCTCGACGCCGGTGAGCCGGAAGCAGGGCGCGATGCCGCGCGCCTCGAAGCTCGCGAGCATCGCGTCGACGAGCGCCGGATCGAGGCCCGCTCCGGGGAGGATCGGGCTCGCGGCGTTCGCGCGCTTCGAGTAGCCCTCGGCGAAGCGCAGCAGCCAGCCCTCGGCCAGCTCGACCTCGAAGGCCGGCCAGGCGTTCACGAGCCGGCTCTCGAGCGCGAGGACGAGGCCTCCGTCCTCCGCCACGGTCAGGCCCGGGGATGCGGGGTCGGGCGCCAATCGGGCGGCGCGAGCTCGAACCCGGCGAACGCGAAGCCGGGCGCGACGGTGCAGCCGACGAGCGTCCAGGCCCCGAGGCTGGTCGCGGTCTGCCATTGGCCGGCCGGCACCACGCATTGCGGAACCTGCCCGCCGAGGACGTCCGGCCCGAGATGGTGCGCGGAGGCGTCGTGGCCGTTCGGCGACACTGTCAGGACGAGCGGCGCGCCGGCGTAGAAATGCCAGATCTCGGCCGCGTCGACCCGATGCCATTCCGAGGTCTCGCCGGCCGCGAGCAGGTAGTAGATGGCGGTCGAGGCGGCCCTCGCGCCACCCGGCTGCGGCGCGTCCCGGAACGTCTCCCGGTAATGGCCGCCCTCCGGATGGGGCACGAGCCCGAGCCGGCGGATGATGGCGATCGCGCTCACGCCCGCCGCATGGCCGCGACGAGGCTCGCGGCGTCCGTCATGATCGCGTCGCCCCCGAAGGCGAGGTTCGCCATCGCGCGATCGCCCGCCTCGGGATGGCCGGCCCCGCAGGCATCCTGAACGACGATCGGCACGAGGCCGAGATCGGCCCCGTGCCGGACGGTCGGATCGATGCCGATCTCGGTCGCGATGCCGCAGATCGCGAAGGAGGTGAGCCCGCAATCGCGCAGGATGGTCGCGAGCGGCGTGCCCTCGAAGGCCGAGAAGGCGATCTTGTCGAGGATCGCCTCGTCCGCCCGCGGCGCGAGCTCCGGCACGATCTGGAAGCCGGGACTGTCGCGGAGGAACCAGGGCTGCACGGTCTCCGGGTCTTGCGTGCGCTGCCAGGCCATCGCCTGCCGGAACTGGAAGGCGCCCATGAGCGAGGTCGGCATGGACAGGTGCCGCATGAAGATCACGCGGAAGCCGTGCGAGCGCGCCACCTCCAGGATGCCGGCGATCGTCGCGGCGACGGCCGCCGCCCCGGGCAGCTGCCGGGCGATCCCGACCTGCATGTCGTAGACGAGCAGCGCCGTGCGGTCGCACCGGCAGTAGTCGTCGAGACCTCGGCCGATCTCGAAGCCGCGTGTTGCGATCGACATGCCGGCGCTCCTACGCGTTGTTCTTGCGGATCCGCAGCGCCTCGAAGACCGCGCCGGGATCGGTCCCGTCGAGGCCGACCGCGTGCGCGAGGGCCGGCTCGCCGGCCCGCAGGAACGGGTTCGTGGCCTTCTCTGTCCCGAGCCGGGACGGGACCAGGAACCGGCCCTCCTGCTTCGCGGCCTCGGCCTCCTTCGCGCGCGCCGCGAGCTCCGGGTTGTCCGGATCGACCGCGATCGCGAAACGCGCGTTCGACAGGACGTAGTCGTGGCCGGAATAGACCATCGCGTCGTCCGGCAGGGCGGCGAGCCGTCCCAGCGAGCGCCACATCTCGGCATAGGTCGATTCCGACACGCGCCCGCAGCCGAGCGTGAACAGCGTGTCGCCCGCGAACAGCGCGCGGTCCGCCGCGAACCAGTAGCTGACATGGTCGCGGCAATGGCCCGGTGTCTCCCAGACATGGCCCGAGAGCTCGCCCACCTTCACCGTGTCGCCCTCGCGCACGTAGGCGTCCGCGTAGGGCACGTCGGCTGCGGCCTTCTGGGGCGCCACGACCCGGCAGCCGAGGCGGCGCTGCAGGCCCGGTATGCCCTGGACGTGGTCGGCATGGCGGTGCGTCACCAGGATGTCGGAGAGGCGCCAGCCGGTGGTCTCGAGCGCGCGCAGGATCGGACCCTCCTCCGGGGCGTCGATCGCCGCGCAGGCGCCGGTCTGCGGATCGTGGATCAGCGCCCCGATATTGTCGTCGAGGCAGCGGAAGACGTGGATGTCGGCGGGCATGGCTAACTCTTGGTGAACGCCCGTTCGGTACCATGTCTGCGACTTCCATGGGAACCCGGCGGGCGGGCGTGGATCGGAACGGGCAGGACCTCATGAGCGTCGACGTCGTCGACCTCCGGACCTTCTACGACGGCGCGCTCGGGGCGGTCGCGGCGCGGCTCGTCGGGCGGCAGCTCGACGCGATCTGGCCCGACCTTCGCGGCCTGCGCCTCCTCGGGCTCGGCTACGCGACCCCCTACATGCCCGCCCTCGCGGCCGGGTGCGAGCGCGTCACCGCGTTCATGCCGGCCGCGCAGGGCGTGGTCCATTGGCCCCGTCCCGGCCTCTCGGCCTCAGTGCTCGTGGATCCGCTCACCCTGCCGCTCGCGGAAGCCTCCTTCGACCGCGTGCTCGTGGTCCACGCGCTCGAGACCGCGGCGAGCGCGGCCGAGCTCCTGGACGAGGTCGCCCGCATCCTGACGCCGGCCGGCCGGGCGATCCTCGTCTGCCCGAACCGCCGCGGGCTCTGGGCCCGGATGGACGCGACGCCCTTCGGCCAGGGCCAGCCCTTCAGCCGGAAGCAGCTCCGCCGCCTCCTGCGCGGCACGCTGCTCGCGCCGGAGCGCTGGGCCGAGGCGCTGTACATGCCCCCGATCGCGACCACGCTCGTGCTCAGGAGCGCCTCCACCTGGGAGCGTTGCGGCGCGAGCCTGTCGCTTCCCTTCGCCGGCCTGCACGTCCTCGAGACGACGAAGCGGTTCCACCGGCTCGCGCCCGCCCGGTCGCGGCGGCGGACGTCGGCCCGTCAGCCGATCTTCGCGCCCGTCCCGGCCTCCTGACCCGCCGGATCCGCGCGAGTCGACAATAGAACTGGAAAGTTCTATCGAGTTTTCCCGACAATCCGGGCACGCTGCATGAAGGCTTCGATCGAGGACGGCTGGCGCTGCGAGCGCCGTGCGCGCGTTCTCGAGGCGGCGGCGCGGGTGTTCTCGCGCCTGTCCTACGAGCAGGCCTCGATGGACGAGATCGCGCACGAGGCCGGCATGGGAAAGCCGACCGTCTACCGTTATTTCGAGAGCAAGGACGCGCTCTTCACGGCCGTGTTCGTCGACGCCCTCGACGCGCTGGAGGCCCGCCTCGCGGCCGTGCTGGACCAGGAGGCCGGCGTCGAGGCGCGCCTTCGCGGTCTCGTGACCGCGCTGATCCCCACCTTCCGCGATCACCTCGTGTCCTTGCGGGTGATGGGCGAGGATTCCGCGGTCGTCGACCAGTCGAAGCGCCGCATCTTCCGGGACAGGCGGGCCCGCATCGTTGGGTTCCTGGCCAAGGCCGTCCAGGAGGGCGCGGCCGCGGGCGAGGTCCGCTGGTCGGTCGACCCGGATCGGATCGGCCATCTCGTGGTCGGGATGATCTGGAGCGCCACGGCCGGGATTCGGGCCGAGGACGACGTGATCGCGGGCGACGTCACCGCGCTCGTGCTTGGGGGCATCGGGGAACCTGGCGCCCCCGCCCGCACCCTTCCCGAGACATCCTGGCACGACGGCGGCCGCGTTCCGGCACCGGTCTTGCTCGACGACGACAGGCAGACCGGCCGCCGCCGGTCACGCGAGGCCGCCCTGCCATGATCCGGTCCCTTTTCCTCGTCGCTCTGGCGGTCGTCGCCGGAGCCGTGTGGTGGAAGCGCGAGGACGCGGCCCGCTTCGCGGCCGAGCGCGCCCCGGTGCTGGTGCCCTACCTGCCGGGCCAGACGGCTGCGGCTCCGGCGGCCCGCCCCGCCCCTCCGGGGATCCTCGTCGTGACGGCCCGGGCGGAACGCCGGTCCGTTCCGGTCACGATCGACGCGATCGGGACCGTGCAGTCCATCGCCTCGATCGCGATCAAGCCCCGCCTCGACAGCCAGATCGCCGCGGTCGCTGTGAAGGAGGGCGCGCTGGTCAAGGAGGGCGACCTCCTGTTCCGCCTCGACGACCGCTCGCTCCGGGCGCAGCTCGCGCAGGCGGAGGCGATGATCCAGCGCGACGAGGCGCAGATCGAGCAGGCGCGGCGCGACCTCGCCCGGGCCGAGGAGCTTCTCGCGAAGCGGATCGGCACGGAGGTCGGGCGCGACACGGCCTCCACGACGCTCAAGGTCCAGTTGGCACAGCTCGCGGCCGACAGGGCGAACCGCGACAACCTCGCGACGCTGCTCAGCTACACCGAGATCCGGGCCCCGATCGCGGGCCGGATCGGGTCCATCGCGCTGAAGATCGGGACCGCGGTCCGGACCGCCGACGCACAGGCGATCGCGACCATCAACCAGGTCGATCCGATCTTCGTGTCCTTCGCGGTGCCGCAATCGCTGTTCCCGGATCTTCGCGGCGCGCTCGGCAAGGGCAAGGTCGGCATCGTGGCGCGGGTCGGGACCCAGACGGTCCCAGGCGTGATCGCCTTCGTCGAGAACACGGTCGAGCTCTCGACCGGGACGGTCTCGGCCAAGGCCGAGATGGAGAACCCGGACGAGAAGCTCTGGCCCGGCGCTTTCGTGGCCGTGCAGGCCACGCTCGGCATCCAGGCCGACGCGATCGCGGTGCCGTCGGCCGCGGTCCAGATCGGGCAGCAGGGCGCGTACCTGTTCGTGGTGCGCGAGGATCGGCGCGCGGTGCTGACCCCCGTCACCGTGTCCCGGACGCAGGGCGGCGACACCGTGATTTCGCAGGGCCTGTCTGGGGGCGAGCAGATCGTCGTCGACGGCCAGCTCCGGCTCGCGGACGGCGTGCTGGTCCAGGTCCAGCCGGCCCCCGCGCCGCCGACCCGGACCCGGGAGGGCGTCGCCACCGGCGGCGATCCCGTCCAGACTCCCAATCGACGTAGCTGACGGGGAGCCGAGACGATGCTGTCGGAGATCTGCATCCGCCGACCCGTGATGACGATCCTCATCATGGTGGCCTTCGTGGCGGCCGGGCTCTTCGGGTATCGCCAGCTCTCGGTCGCGGCCGTGCCCCGGGTCGAGTTCCCGACGATCCAGGTCACGGGCCTGCTGCCGGGCGCGAGCCCCGAGACCATGGCCTCCTCGGTCGCGTCGATCCTGGAGAAGCAGTTCTCGACCATCGCCGGCGTGTCGTCGATGACCTCGACTTCCGTGCTCGGCCAGACCTCGATCGTGCTGCAGTTCGATCTCAACCGCTCGATCGACGGGGCCGCGCTCGACGTGCAGTCGGCGATCTCGACGGCGCAGCGCCGGCTGCCGATCGAGATGACCATCCCGCCGAGCTTCCGGAAGGTGAACCCGGCCGACCAGCCGATCCTGTTCATGGCGCTGTCCTCGGACCAAGTCCGGTTGTCCGACGTCGACCGCTTCGCCCAGACCGCGATCATCCCGCGCCTGTCGACGCTGCCCGGGGTCGCGCAGGTCCTGATCTACGGGACGCAGAAATACGCGGTCCGGGTCAAGGCCGACCTGAACCAGCTCCAGACGCGCGGGCTCAGCCTCTCCGACATGCAGACGGCCTTGGCGGCCGCGAACTCGTCGAAGCCCGTCGGCGCCGTCGACCAGGGCAGCCAGAGCTCGATCCTCGACGCGACCGGACCGATCACGCGAGCGGCCCAGTATATGCCGGTCGTGGTCGCCTGGAAGGACGGTGCTCCGGTCCGGGTCGCGGACGTCGCGACGGCGGTCGACGGGGTCGAGAACGAGAAGGTCGCGAGCTGGCTGAACGGCAAGCGGGCGATCCTGCTCGCGCTGCAGCGCCAGCCGGACGCGAACACGGTCGAGGTCGTGGATCGCGCGAAGGCCCTGCTCGATCCGATCCGGGCCGACATGCCGGCCGGCATGGCGATCGAGATCATCAACGACAGGTCTCTGTCGATCCGTCACGCCATCGAGGACGTCGAGTTCACGCTCGGGCTGTCCATGGTCCTCGTGATCGGGGTGATCTACCTCTTCCTGCGATCGTTCCGGGCGACCCTGATCCCCGCGATCGCGCTGCCGATCTCGGTCATCGGCACCTTCGCGGGCATGTACATGCTCGGCCACTCGATCGACAACATCTCGCTCCTCGCGCTGACTCTCGCGGTCGGCTTCGTGGTCGACGATGCGATCGTCATGCTGGAGAACATCATCCGGCACGTCGAGGACGGACAGGCCCCGTTCCCGGCCGCCCTCCAGGGCTCGCGCGAGGTCGGCTTCACGATCGTCTCGATGACGATCTCGCTGGTCGCGGTCTTCATCCCGGTCCTCTTCATGGGCGGCGTCGTCGGCCGGATGTTCTCCGAGTTCGGGCTCGTGATCTCGATGGCGATCATCATCTCGGGCATCGTGTCCCTGACCCTGACCCCGATGCTCTGCGCCCGGATGCTGAAGCCGATCGATCACGGCAAGCGCTACAACATCGTCCTTCGCGTCTTCGAGGCCGGCTTCACGGGCTTGACCCGCGCCTATGCCTGGGCGCTCGGCAAGGTCGTGGCCGTGCCGAGCGTCATGATCGCGATCACGATCGGCACCTTCGTGGTGACCGGGCTCCTCTATCGCGACATCCCGAAGGGCTTCTTTCCGACCGAGGACAACAGCCTGATCACGTCCGCGACCGTCGGGCCGGACGATGCCTCGTTCGACGCCATGGTGGCCCGCCAGCAGGCCCTCGCCGAGGTGATCCGGCGCGATCCGGACGTGCTCACCGTCATGTCGACCGTCGGCGGAGGCGGGCCCGCCTCGACCCAGAACTCGGGCCGCGTGTTCATCACGCTCCGCGACAAGCCGGAACGCAAGACCGACATCATGGCCGTGATCGCCCGGCTCCGGCGCGCCGCCGCGACCGTGCCCGGCATCGCGATCTACATGCAGCCCGTCGTGTCCATCAACGTCGGGGCCGTGCAGTCCCGCAGCCTGTACCAATACGTGCTGCAATCGACGAACCTCGAGGAGCTCCGGCGCTTCGCGCCGCTGCTCGAGGAGAAGATCAAGACCGTTCCGGGCATCATCGACGTCAATTCCGACCTGCAGATGAAGGCACGGCAGGCCTATATCGAGATCAACCGAGACTTCGCGGCCCGTCTCGGGATCACGGTGGATCAGGTCCGGGACGCGTTCTACTCGTCGTTCGGGGTCCGGCAGGTCTCGACGATCTACGCGCCGGAGGACACCTATCAGGTCATCCTCGAGGCCGACCAGAAGTACTTCGACACCCGCGAGGTGCTGCGCAAGCTCGCGATCCGGACCCCGTCCGGCGCCGTCGTCCCGCTCGACACGGTCGCGACCCTCCGGGAGCAGCCGACCGCGCTCGCGGTGAACCACCTGGCCCAGCTTCCCTCGGTGACGCTCTCGTTCAACCTGACGCCCGGCGTGTCGCTCTCGCAAGCCGTGAGCGGGATCGAGGCTGCGAGCCAGGAGATCGGCCTGCCCGCGAACCTCCAGACGAGCTTCCAGGGAACGGCGCAGCTGTTCCAGCAGGCGCTCGCGAACCAGGGCATGCTGCTCTTCGCGGCCGTGCTCGTGATCTACATCATCCTCGGCATCCTCTACGAGAGCTTCATCCACCCGTTGACCATCCTGTCCGGGCTGCCGTCGGCCGGGATCGGAGCGCTCCTGACGCTCAAGCTCGCCGGGATGGACCTCTCGGTGATCGCGCTGATCGGCATCGTCATGCTGATCGGGATCGTGAAGAAGAACGCGATCATGATGGTCGATTTCGCGATCGAGCGCCGCAAGGAGGGCATCGAGGCCCGGGACGCGATCCTGGAGGCCGCGGTGCTCCGCTTCCGGCCGATCATGATGACCACGGCCGCGGCGGTGCTCGGAGCCCTTCCGATCGCGCTCGGGGTCGGGGCCGGGGCCGAGCTCCGCCAGCCGCTCGGCTACGCGGTCGTCGGCGGGCTCCTGATGTCGCAACTGCTCACGCTGTTCATCACGCCGGTGATCTATCTCATGTTCGAGGGGCTCCGGACGGGCAGGAAGAAGGCGCCGGCCCCGATGGCAATGCCGGCGGGCGTTCCTGCCGAATAGGCGGTGGTCCCGCCGATTCGGGGGCGGGAACCACCTGCCCTGTTCAGCCTTGCTTCAGCCAAGGTCTGCGATTGCGCTCGGCCCGGCCGTGCCAGGCCCCAACGACAGGAGGAACTCATGAGCTTTTCCCGGAAACTTTCCCTCTCGCATATCCTCGCGGCGGGCGTCGTCGGGGCGTCCCTGATCGGAGCCCCGGGTGCGGCGTCCGCGGCACCGGCCGCGACCCCCGAGAGCGCGCTCGCGCGCGCGCAGGTCGGCGCCATGCCGGGCGAGGGCTACAGCCAGTATCGTCGGCGCGGCGGCTATTATGGTGGCGGGCGCGGTCGCGGCCGGGGCATCGGTGCCGGCGGCATCGCGGCCGGCGTGATCGGCGGTCTCGCGGCGGGCGCGCTGCTCGGCGGTGCGCTGTCCGGCGCCCAGGCGGCTCCCGCCTACGGCTACGCCCCGGGCCAGCCGGTCGGCAACGTCTATGGCGCAGACCCGGAGTTCGTGAACTACTGCGCGAGCCGCTACCGCTCCTTCGATCCCGCGTCCGGGACCTTCTTGGGCAACGACGGTCGCCGCTATCCCTGCCAGTAGCGGAATCGGGCCGGCTCGGCCGGTGGGCGGGATCGCGTCCGGACATTTGACGCACCCGCCCGCATGAACCTTGGCGGTTTCTGCGCGTAGACCCCTGCGGGCAGAGATCGGAGACGATGACGAGACCAGGACCGATGTCGGAACCGGGCCGCGAGAGCGGGCCGACCCCGACCCGCAAGCTCGCGCGACACGACTCCCCCGATGTGTCGGCCACGGATGCCCGCAGGGGGTCCGCGCCGCGGCGGTGGCTGGTGTGGTCGGTGCTGGCGCTCCTGATCGTCGCGGGTTCTGGCGGCTGGTGGTACTGGTCCGGTGCCGGGCGCGGCGCTGCCCGCCAGACCGCCGGGCAACAGAGTGCGGCCGCCCCGCCCGACGCCTCGCGATCGGGGGCCAGGGTTCCGGCCGATGTCGCGACCGCGTCGAAGATCGACCTCCCGATCTTCCTCAACGGTCTCGGCACCGTGCAGGCCTTCAACTCGGTCACGATCCGGTCACGGGTCGACGGGGAGCTGATCCAGATCGCGTTTCAGGAGGGCCAGACGGTCCACGAGGGCGACCTGATCGCCCGGATCGACCCACGACCCTATCAGGCCACCCTCGATCAGGCGGTCGCCCGGAAGACCCAGAACGAGGCGACGCTCGCCTCGACCAAGCTCGACCTCGAGCGGACACGGCAGCTCGCCACCCGCTCCTTCGCGTCGCAGCAGCAGCTCGACCAGCAGACCGCGAACGTCGCTGCCCAGACCGCTCAGCTCGCGAGCGACCAGGCCGCGATCGAGAGCGCCCAGACGCAGCTCGGCTACGCGACGATCCGGGCGCCGCTCACCGGCAGGCTAGGGCTGCGGCTGATCGATCAGGGCAACATCGTCCGGTCCGGGGACGCGACCGGCATCGTCGAGATCGCCCAGCTCCAGCCCATCTCGGTGCTGTTCACCGCGCCCGAGAGCCAGCTCGGCGCCATCCTGGCCGCGAAGCGGGCCGGCGACGTGAAGGTGACCGCGCTCGCCTCGGACAACTCCGTCCCGCTGGGGGAGGGCGTGCTGGCCCTCGTGAACAACGTGGTCGATCCGGCGAGCGGCACGGTGCGCCTGAAGGCGACCTTCCCGAACCGGGACGACAGGCTTTGGCCGGGCCTCTCCGTCAACACGCGCCTGTTGGTCGACGTGCAGCGCGGCGTCACGACGGTGCCCGAGGACGCGATCCTGCGGGGCCAGAACGAGATGTTCGCTTTCGTCGTCGGCGAGGACGGCCGGGCCGAGAAGCGCGTCCTGAAGGTGGGCGCCATCACAGCCGGCCAGGCCGTGATCCTGGACGGCCTGCGCGAGGGCGAGCGGGTCGCGATCACGGGCCAGTCGCGTCTCCAGCCGGGCGCCCGGGTCGAGATCGGGCGCTCGGACAGGCCCGTAGACGGGACGCGCGACAGCCGGGCCGCGGATGCTGGTGCGCCGGCGCCCCGCGGGGTCAACTGACATGCGGACCAACGTCTCGGCGCCGTTCATCAAGTACCCGATCGCGACCAGCCTCCTCATGGTGGCGATCGCCTTCATCGGGCTCGCGGCCTTCCCGCGCCTGCCGATCGCGGCGCTGCCGCAGATCGACTTCCCGACCGTGCAGGTCCAGGCCCTCCTGCCGGGCGCGAGCCCCGAGACGATGGCGACCTCGGTCGCCCAGCCGCTCGAGCGCCAGTTCGCCCTGATCCCGGGCGTCTCCCTCATGACGTCGACCTCGTCGCTCGGGACCACCAGCATCACGGTGCAGTTCGAGCTCGGCCGCAACGTCGATGCCGGCGCGCAGGACATCCAGGCCGCGATCAACGCGGCCGGCGGCGAGCTGCCCCGCAACCTTCCGAACCCGCCGACCTACCGCAAGGTCAATCCGGCCGATCCCCCGATCCTGATCATCGGGGGCACGTCGGACACGCTGCCCCTGATCGAGGTCGATTCCAACCTCGACTCCAAGCTCGCCCGGCAGCTCAGCCAGATCTCGGGCGTCGGCCAGGTCCTGATCGGGGGCGAGCAGAAGCCCGCGATCCGGGTCCAGATCGATCCCGCGAAGCTCGTCGCGAAGAACATCAGCCTGGACGAGGTCCGCACGCAGCTCGGCGTCAACACGGTCAACTCGCCGAAGGGCACGATCGACGGCGCGCGCCGCTCCTTCACGATCTACGCGAACGACCAGATCACCGATGCCGAGACCTGGAACGACGTCATCCTGGCGTACCGGGGCGGCGCGCCGGTCCGTGTGCGGGACATCGGCCGGGCCGTCGCGGGCCCGGAAGACGCGAAGAAGACGGCCTGGGTCTCGGGCAAGCGCGGCGTCTACCTCGTCGTCTTCAAGCAGCCGGACGCGAACGTGATCGAGGTGGTCGACCGCATCAAGGCCGAGCTGCCCCGGCTCCAGGCCGCGATCCCGCCGACGATCGACATCTCGATCGTGTCCGACCGGACGCAGACGATCCGGTCCTCCCTGCACGAGGTGGAGGTGACGCTGGTCATCACCATCGGGCTCGTGGTCCTCGTGATCTTCGTCTTTCTCAGGAGCTTCTGGGCGACCGTGATCCCGAGCGTGACGGTGCCGATCGCGCTGCTCGGGACCTTCGGGCTGATGTATGTCGCGGGCTACAGCCTGAACAACCTCTCACTCATGGCGCTCATCATCGCTGTCACCTTCGTGGTCGACGACGCGATCGTGATGCTCGAGAACATCGTCCGCCGGGTCGAGGAGGGCGAGAACCCGCGCGAGGCGGCGGAGAAGGGCTCGGCCGAGATCGGCTTCACGATCGTGTCGATCTCGGTCTCGCTGATCGCGGTCTTCATCCCGCTTCTCCTGATGGGCGGGATCATCGGGCGTCTCTTCCGCGAATTCGCGATGACGGTCTCCATCATGATCGCGGTCTCGGCCGTGGTCGCGCTGACGCTGACCCCGATGATGGCCTCGCGGCTGCTCACCGCCGAGAGCAAGATGCAGCACGGCCGCCTGTACCGCGTCCTGGAGCGTGGGTTCGGGGCCATCGACCGCGCCTATGCCCGGAGCCTCGACGTCGCGCTCCGGTTCAGGCTCGTCACGCTCGCGGTCTTCGTCGGCACGATCCTGCTCACCGCGTACCTCTTCGTGCTCATTCCCAAGGGCTTCTTTCCGCAGCAGGACACCGGGCTCCTGATCGGCAGCTCGGAGGCCGCGCAGGACATCTCGTACGCGGAGATGGTCAAGCGGCAGCAGGCCGTTCTCGACATCCTCGGCCAGGATCCGGCCGTCTTGGCCTACTCGGCCCAGGTCGGGGGAACGGATGCCCTGAACGCCGGCCGGGTGTTCATCACGCTGAAGCCGACCCGCGAGCGGGACGTCACCATCTACCAGGTCATCGACAGGCTGCGGCCGAAGCTCGAGGCGGTCCAGGGGATCCGGATGTTCCTGCAGGCCGCGCAGGACATCAACGTCGGCGGCCGGCGAACCCGGACCCAGTTCCAGTACACGCTGCAGGACGCGAATCCCGCGACGCTGACCGAGTGGTCGCCGAAGGTCGTGGAGGCGCTCCGCCGCCGGCCGGAGCTGCGCGACGTCGCGTCCGACCAGCAGAACGGGGGCGGGGTCCTGACCCTCACGATCGATCGCGACCAGGCCTCGCGTTACGGCGTCACGCCCCAGATCGTCGACGACGCGCTCTACAACGCCTTCGGGCAGCGGCAGGTCGCGCAATACTTCACCCAGGTCGACACGTTCAGGGTCATCATGGAGATCCTTCCGGAGCTCCAGGGCGAGACGGAAACCCTTCAGCGGCTCTACGTGAAGTCCCCGACCACCGGCGAGCAGGTGCCGCTGGCCGCCTTCGCCAAGTGGTCGACCCGGGGCGTCGTGCCGCTCGCGGTCACCCATCAGGGCCAGTTCCCGGCGGTCACGATCAGCTTCAACCTCGCGCCGGGCGCATCGCTCGGTCAGGCGACGGACGCGATCCAGGCGGCCGGGCGCGAGCTCCGCATGCCGCCCTCCCTGATCGGCAGCTTCCAGGGCAATGCCCAGGAGTTCCAGAAGTCGCTCGCCACCATTCCGCTCCTGGTCCTCGCGGCGGTCGTGGCGGTCTACATCATCCTCGGCATCCTCTACGAGAGCCTGATCCACCCGCTGACGATCCTGTCGACGCTGCCCTCGGCCGGTCTCGGGGCCCTCGCGGTCCTCCTGGTGGCCGGGTTCGATTTCAGCCTGATCGCCCTGATCGGGGTGATCCTTCTGATCGGCATCGTGAAGAAGAACGGGATCATGCTGGTCGATTTCGCGATCGCGGCCGAGCGCGACGAGGCGATCACGCCCGAGGAGGCGATCCGGAAGGCCGCGTTGATGCGGTTCCGGCCGATCCTGATGACGACGCTGGCCGCCATCTTGGGCGGGATCCCGCTGGCGATCGGGTTCGGGGCCGGGGCCGAGATCCGGCAGCCGCTGGGCTATGCGATGGTCGGAGGGCTCGCGGTCAGCCAGATCCTGACGCTGTACACGACGCCGGTCGTGTACATCTATCTCGACCGGGCCTCGGCCTGGCTGTCCCGGCACGTCGGGAAAGGCCGAAGGGCCGAGGAGGCGGCAGGACGCGAGCGGGACTATGCCTCGGCACCGGCCGAGTAGTCACCGCCGAATAGTGCCGGCGGAGCCGTCATCACGTTCTGTTGAACTTTCGGGATGTTACGCCGTTAGGTCCGAATGAGGACCAGCAGGACGATGTACGACAGAGGCACGACGTCACTCGAGCGCTCTACCCAGATGGTCGTTCTCCGAAGGCTCGGGAGCGAGCTTTCGCTCGTGTATCACGATACGCTGCACTCCCCTCTCCCGCCGGCTCTCCAGGCGTTGATCGACCGTCTTCACGAGGCGCACGCGGGCGGGGCCGACCCGCGAACCTCGGGCAGGCGCTGATCCGTCAGGCCACGGCGGCCGGGGAAGCGAGCGACGCCGCGAAGCGAAGGATGAGCGCCGCGAGGTCGGGTTCGTTCACCGCCGACGCCGCGTCCGCGGCCGTGAACCAAGCCGTCTCGCGCTGGTCGAATTCGGGCCAGCGCCTGCGCTGCTGATCGACGCGCAGCGGGAAGACGTCGACTCGGCAGATCACGATGGCGCCGTCCCGCAGCCGCTTGTCGTAATCGTAGAAGCCGATCGACTCGGCGCCGATGTCGCCTTTCGCGCCTGCCTCCTCGAAGGCCTCCCTGGCCGCCGCCCGATGGGGAGACTTGCCCTTGATCGGCCAGCCCTTCGGGATGATCCAGCGGCGCGTTTCCCGCGAGGTGGTGAGCAGGACCTCCGTCCCTCCATTTCCCCTCCGGTACGGAAGCGCTCCGTATTGCTGCCGTGGCCGTGACACGCTTTGCGATCGCTCTCGATTCGAGACAGCCCGCCCGAGCTCGCGGAAAGGCACGACGCTTCGGGCAACGCCGACAAGAGACTGACGCCGGGCAGATCGATGACGCCACGACGGGCGATGCTCGGGAGATGCGCGACGGGACGTGTTTGGTCCAACCTGGCCCGGGTATCAAGCGCATTACGTCGTTTCCTGTGCGGTCCGACAGCCCGCGAAGGGGGCAGCTTCGCGCTCGGCGGGCTTCACGCAGCCGACGGGCTTTCTCGCGGCGGCCGACGAGCACCGGTACCGGAGCGCGAGGGTCGATGTGCGAAAGCGGCCTCAGGCACGAAGCATCTCGACACGAGGCCGGTTTGGCGCGAGAAATGCTGCGCTGCACAAGAGCGCATCGCTCTGGAGGTCCATCCTCATGTCGTCGTCCATCGTCCGGAAGTCTCGCATCGCGAGGACGCTACCCCCGCCCCGCGTCCGCAAGGAGCCGCCGACGATCATCGAGGCCGTTCGGGCGGCCGAGGGCCTCAGCACCGATCCGAAGGAGATGCTGGAGATCGCGGCAGGGCTCATGGGCGTCTCCGAGGACGAGGTCAGGCCCTACCTGCCGCAGCGGCCGGCGCGCTCCATCTCGGTCGTCTCCGGAAAGCGCAGCTTCGTGGTCGAGCACCGGACGGCACGGCCGAGCCTCTCGGTGAGGCCCCGGCGCGCCCTTCCGTAGCCCGAGATCGCGGTCCCTACTCGGGCCGGCGCTCGCCGGCCTGGACCGGCGGGCGAATCTCGAGCGGCTGCGACGGAGCCCGCTCCGTCTCCCGCCTCCGGCGCTCGGCCTCCTGGCGCTGCCGTTCGGCTTCGCGGGCGCGCTCCGCCGCCTCCCGGATCCTGTCCGCCTCGCGGGCCCGTTCCGCGGCCTCCTCGCGCAGCCGGGCCTGACGGGCCTCCTCCAGCGCGAGCCGGCGCTGCCGGTCGACCTCCGTCCGGGCATTGAGCCGCCCCCGCTCCGCCGCGTCGAGCTCGAACGTCTCGATCCGGTCGAGCTCGCGGGCCAGGACCGCGCCCGCGAGACCGTTGATGAGCGGCGCCGGATCCTGCGTCCGGACGGGCCGCCCGAGCGGCCCGATCCAACCGAGCGAGAAGGCGGGCGGCGCGCCCGTCCAGCCGCGCGGGGCGGCCTTCGCCTGAAGCGTCCCGCGGGCCTCGAGCGTGAGCGAGCGAAGGTCCACCGTCGCGGCCCCGAGCCAGGAGCCGCCGTCCTGCTCGATCCGGATCGGCCCGAGCCGGAGCGCCCCGCCGACGAGCGAACCGGAGGTCGCGATCCTGTCCGCCGCGAGCGCCCCGCGGTCCAGCTCCTGGGCCAGCAGCGGGAGCCAGCGCTGTGTCGCGAGCGGGTCGTCGCTCCCGAGGACGCGGGCCGCGATGCGCTCGGGGGCGGCCGGGTCGGCGCCTTCGACCCGGAACCCGTCCAGCACGATCTCGCCGGCTCCGCCGAGCGTGCCGACGAGCCCGGCCAGGCTCTCGCCGGAGGACCCGAACCGCAGCGCGAGCGCGAGCCGCCCGGGCCCGAAGGGAGGCCCGAGCACCTCCGACAGCCGGCCGCCCTCGAAGGCGGCCTCGCCGATCAGGGACGCGAGGCCGCCCTGCCGGTCGAGCGTGAAGGCGCCTCGCAGGCGCCCCTCGCCGAGCGTCAGGGACGCGTCCTGGATCCGGAGCCCGTCCGGTCGCGTCGCGAGCGTGAAGGTCGCGTCGCGACCGACCCGGCCGCCCCCGAGATCGAGCGTTCCCGCCTCGATCCGCATCGAGCCCGCGAAAGCCGGCGGGTCGTGCCGCGCGAAGCGCGCCGTCGACCAGACCGACCCGGCGGGCGCCTCCGGCACGGGGCCGAGCGCGAAGGTCGAGGCGAGCCAGGGCAGCGACAACCGGCCGAGCCGAGCCGTTCCGCCGATCTCGCCGGCCGGCCCGACCGTGACGTCGGCCGAGAGATCGGAGCCCGAGACCCGGCCCGAGAGCGCGAGCCGCGGGCCTTCGTCGGTGCGGGTCAGGCCGGCCCGGAGCGTCAGCGGGATCGGGCCCGGCATGACGGGGCCGAGAAGCGGCAACCAGGCCGAAGCATCGGCGGAGCGGAGCTCGACCTCGCCCCCATCCGGGCGATCGTCGTCGCCCCCCAGCACGACCGGGCGCGAGACCCTGGCCGCGACGCCCCCGACATCGCCCTCGCCCTCGAGGACGAGGCGGCCGGCTTCGTCGCGGCGGCCCGACAGCGACAGGCGGCCGGGCCGGCGCGAGCCGGGTCCTGTCCCAGGCCCCAACCCGCCCGCCGTCGGGCCGAGCCAGAGCTCGCTCCTGTCGGTCGCGGCCTGCGCGGCGATCTCGCGCAGCACGCCGCCGGACGCCAGCGTCGAGGCCTCGAACGTCCCGCCCGCGAAGCGGCCCCGCACAGCCGTCCGGAAGGTCGCGGCCGGATCGCCGGGCGATGAGACCCGGTCCGCCGTGAGGGTGAGGTCGACGGGCTCCCGGCGGGCCACCTCCGGCAGGAGCCGGATCGCGCCGCCGATCCAGGCGCGGCCGAAGAGGTCGATGAGAGGGGCCGCACGGGGCGCGGTGAGCCGGCCCTCGATCCGTCCCGTCCCGTCCGGCGAGATGCGGCCGGACAGGTTCGCCTCCGCGCCCGCGATGTCGCGCACCTCGAGCCCCTCGACCAGGATCGACGCGCCCTCCTGCACGATCCGGCCCGAGATGCGGCCGCCCCGGGCAGTCCCGTAGCCGACCCCGCGGGCGTCGAGCGTGATGCCGAGATCGACCTCGCGGGCGAGGGACGATAGGGCGCCCCCGTTCGGCAGCGACGCGACGTCGAGCCCCGCGATCGCGAGCTGGGCATCGATCCGGGCTCGCCGCCCGGGCTCCGCGGCCGTGTGCCGGAGCGTGCCGGACAGGCTCGTCCCGCCCTGCACGACCCGGAGGTTGCGGAGCGACACCACGGGATCCGCGACGGTGATGTCGGCCGAGGCCTCGACCGGGCGACCATCCAGGATCGCGTGCGCCTCCGGCAGGCCGAGCCCGTCGAGGAGGCGCCCGAGCCTGTCGCTGTCGCGGGCCTCGAGCCGGATCCGGCCCGACCCGGCCGGCGTCGGCCCGAGCGTCACCTCCGCGTCGCCCACGAGGCGCGACCGGCCCGGCCCCGAGACGTCGATCGCACCGATCCGGAGACGCTCCTCGTCCGCCGAGGCCTCCAGCGCGAGCCCCGTGAGATCCTCGTCGGCCCCGACGCCAAGGCTGTCGAGCTTCAGCGCGAGATCGACCGGGATCGCGGGACCGCCCTCGCGACCACCGAGCGTCCGGAGCGCGGTCCACTGCGCCGCCGCGAAGCCCGCGAGGTCGAAGCGCCGGCCCGCGAGCGCGAGCGACAGGCGGGGCTGGTCGACCCGGTAGCGGCCGCTGCCCGTGAGCCTGAGGCTCGTCGCGCCCGCGCCGAGCTCCAGCGCGACGTCGGCGAGGTCGATCGCCCGGCCCGAGGCCCGGAGCGCCGCGGTCGCCTGAACGGGCAGCCGGGGCGGGTCGCTTGGCCGGGGAGAGGCCCTGGCCGCGGCCGAGCCCCCCGCCGGGGCCGGCAGGGTCGCGAGCTTCGCCGTTCCGGCGACGCGCGGGACGAGCATGTCGCCCTCTCCCGCGACGAAATCGAGCCTGCCGTCGATGTCGAGCCGCGGCCGCGCGCCGCCGCCGGCGCCGACCTTCAGCGAGGCGGAGAGATCCGGGCCGATCTCGCCCAGCGCGATCTCGAACGGGACCGCGCCCGCGACGCCCTCGAGCCGCCACGGGCCGGCGAGCGAGCCGGCCTGCACGCGCACGGTCTCCGCGTAGCCCTGGTCGGTCCGGCCCGTCGTCGGATCGACCGTCGTGACGAGGAGCTGCTGGACGGCGAGGTCCTCGAAGACCCAGGCCCGCCGCAGCGTCGCGTCCCCGGTGAGCCGCCGCGGCACGCGCCAGTCGCCGCCGGCACCCGTCGGGAGCTTGATCTCGGCCCGGCCGATCCGGGTGTCGAGGAACCGGACCTCGCCCGCGAGAAGCGGGGTGAGCGCGATCTCGGCCCGGACGAACATGGCGTCGAGCGAGGCCTGGTCCGGCGCGGGCGAGCCGAGGCGGAGCCGGGTCATCCGGATGCGGGGCGAGGGCAGGAGCCGGATGTCGAGCGCGCCCTCCGTCCGGACCTCCTGGCCGACCGCGCGGGCGATCGCCCGGTCGACGAGCGCGCGATGCGTGGGCCAGTCGATCAGCGGCGGGACGGCCAGCATGGCGACCAGCACCGCGATCAAGGCGCCGGCGAGGATGGTCAGGAGATCGCGCACGGGGCGTCGCTCGGTCGCTCGCCCGGGGCCGCTTCGCTCAGGCGGCCACGATCTTCCCGGGGTTCATGATGCCGTCCGGGTCGATCGAGCGCTTGAGGAGCCGCATCAGGCCGAGCGCGGGCTCGCCGTGCTCGGCCGAGAGGTACTTCATCTTGCCCTGGCCGACGCCGTGCTCGCCCGTGCAGGTGCCCTCCATCAGCATGGCCCGTTCGACGAGCCGGTGCATGAAGGCCTCCGCGCCCGCGACCTCGTCCGGATCGTCCATCATGACGAGCGGCATGACGTGGAAGTTGCCGTCGCCGACATGGCCGGCGATCGGGGCGAGGAGCCCCGAGCGCTCGATGTCGGCCTTGGTCTCGGCCAGGCATTCGGCGAGGCGCGAGATCGGCACGCAGACGTCGCTCGCGACGCCGCGCGCGCCGGGCCGAAGCCCGAGCGAGGCCCAGTACACGTCGTGGCGGGCCTGCCAGAGCCGGGTCCGGTCCTCGGCCTTCGTCTCCCACTCGAAGCCGTGGCCGCCGCACTCGGCCGCGATCTCGCCGAAGCGTTCGGCCTGCTCGCGCACGCCGGCCTCGGTGCCGTGGAACTCGAACAGGAGGAGCGGCGTCTCGGCGAGCGCGAGCTTCGAGTAGATGTTGACGGCCCGCACCTGGACCTCGTCCAGGAGCTCGATCCGGGCGACGGGCAGGCCGGACTGGATGGTCAGGATCGTCGCGTCGCAGGCCGCCTTGACGGTCGGGAAGGAGCAGAGCCCGGCCGAGATCGCCTCCGGGATCCCGTGCAGCTTCAGCGTGATCTCGGTCACGATCCCGAGGGTGCCCTCGGCCCCGACGAAGAGCCGCGTGAGGTCGTAGCCGGCGGAGCTCTTCCGGGCGCGGCTGCCGGTCCGGACGATCTCGCCCTGCGGCGACACGACCGTGAGAGCCAGGACGTTGTCCTTCATGGTCCCGTACCGGACCGCGTTCGTGCCCGAGGCGCGGGTCGACACCATCCCGCCGAGGGACGCGTCCGCGCCGGGGTCGATCGGGAAGAAGAGCCCCGTCGCCCGCAGGTGCTCGTTCAGCTCCTTGCGGGTGACGCCGGGCTCGAGCACGACGTCGAGGTCCTCCGGGTGCACCGCGATGATCCGCTTCATGAGGCTCGTGTCGACAGAGACCCCGCCCCAGGGCGCGTTCAGGTGGCCCTCGAGCGACGTCCCGGTCCCGAACGGGATCACCGGGACCCGCTCGGCCGCGCAGAGCCGCACGATCTCGGCCACCTCGTCGGTCGTCTGCGGCATCACGACGATGTCCGGCGGCTGGTTCGGGATCCAGGTGGTCGTGTGCCCGTGCTGCTCGCGGACCGCGAGGCTCGTGACGACGCGGTTGCCGAAGCGGCGGGTGAGCGCGAGCGTCAGCCTCGCGATCGTTTCGGCGTCGGGCCGGCTCCGCCCGAGAGGCTCGGCTGCGGCCGGGAGACCGGGGGAGAGGACGGGCATCGGGAGGACGGACATGGAAGGCCTGCCGGTGTGCTGGCGACGGTTGCGGTGTATCAGTCATGACGGTAGCAGACGTGGCAGCCCGGCAACACTGCCGCGCCGCGTCGGGTCCAAGGGGCCGCGCGGGGTAGCGCTCTGCAGGCCGGTCGCCGATGCGTGGCTTCGCGCGAGGAGGGTTTCGAGGGGTGAGCCGGGAAGCGAACGCGCCGATCTTCGTCTTCGCGCCTTTCGTGTCCTCCACGATGCGGATCGAGCCCGGCTGGATCGACTACAACGGCCACCTGAACATGGCCTATTACCTCGTCCTCCTGGATCGCGGGGTCGACGAGGCCTTCGCGGTCGCGGGGCTCGGGCCGGATTACCTCGAGACGCGCGGCTTCTCGAGCTTCGTCGCCGAGCTGCACACCTGCTACCGGCGCGAGCTGTCGATCGAGGACGCGGTCAGGGTCACGGTGCAGATCGTCGATCATGACGAGAAGCGGGTGCACGCCTACCTGGAGATCCGTCACGCGAGCGACGGCTGGGTCGCGGCGACCTGCGAGAAGCTCTTCCTGCACGTCGACATGGCCGACCGGAAGGTCCGGCCCTTCCCGGACGACATCCTGGCGAACCTCGCCGCCATGAAGGCCGCGCACGGCCGGCTGCCCCGGCCCGAGGCGCTGGGCCGGGTCGTCGGCCTCGCCCAAGGGCGCTCCGGCCCGGAGAGGCCGGCGGACCTCAGCCGCCCCGAGACCCGTCACTGAGGCTGGCCTGTCGGGAGACCGCGCAGAGGACATGGACCCTGAGCGCGGAGGAGAGATTGCTCGGGCCCCGGATCGCGTCGATCTCGGCCACCAGCGCCTGAACCGACAGGCCTCGGTCTCGCGCGATCCGGCCCAGCGCCTCCCAGAACGGCGTCTCGAGCGACACGCTGGTCCGGTGGCCCGCGATGGTGAGCGAGCGCTTGGCGATGCCGGCCGGGGCTCCCGCCATCAGCTCTCGTCCGGCGGCGTCTCGCGGCGATGGCCCTCGAGCCTGCGGGCGGCGCCCTCCTGTTCGGCCGCGAGCCGGTCCCGCTCCGCCTTCGGCCGCCCGAAGGCGCTCCGGTTCTCGGCCGCCCGGACTGCATCGGCCGAGCGTGCCTTCGCCTTGCGGGCGCGGCGCAGGTTGATGATGTCGGCCATGGGTCAGAAACCGACGAACATGAGGTCGATGCCCCGCATGATCTTGTCTTGCGCGTCGATGGAGCCGAGCACCTCGCTTAACGACGTCACATCCACCGTGACCATCTGGTGCAATCCGACCATGTAGATCTCTTGCCGAAAACGCACCTTCCGCGTCAGCTTGTCGATGAAATCGCCGTCTGCCTCTCTGAAGAGCGGGGCAATGAGCCTCGTTCGCAGGTCCGAGAGGACATCATGCTGGAGCACGACGACCAGGTGATGCCTCCCGCCCGCACGTGAAGCCTTCAGAGTGCAAACGTCGAACTGATTCATTCAGAAGAGGCGATACTCGTCGCACCACAACCCGTCACGCTCGATCCGCGCGTTGGTGGCCATGATCGCGACGGCGTTCTCCTCCCGCCATCGCCTCGCCTTCTCCGCGGCGATCTCCCGCTTCAGCGCCGATTCGACGACCACCGGCACATCGATGTCGAGCGATCGAGCTTCGTCGATCAGCCGGCCCTCGAGCGAGAGATCAACGGACCGCTTCGGTCCAGGCAGATGATCGTTTCGCATGCCGCGAGCTTACCCGATGAAGGCGCAGTGACAACCCTCACCCCGGCGCCAGCATGTCCTCCGCCCGGACGATCCGGTCGAACTCCTCCGCCGTGACGTGGCCCGACTTCAGGGCCTCCTCCTTCAGGGTCGTGCCGTTCTTGTGGGCCGTCTTCGCGATCGCGGCCGCCTTGTCGTAGCCGATCGAGGGGGCCAGCGCCGTGACCAGCATCAGGGAGCGGCCGAGGAGCTCGGCGATCGTGTCGCGGTTCGCCTTGATGCCGACGACGCAGTTGTCGGCGAAGCTCACCGCCGCGTCGGCCAGGAGCCGGATCGACTGCAGCACCGCGTAGGCGATCACGGGCTTGAAGACGTTCAGCTCGAAATGGCCCTGGCTGCCGGCCATCGCGACCGTGGTCGCGTTGCCGGTCACCTGGCAGCAGACCATCGTCAGCGCCTCGCACTGGGTCGGGTTCACCTTGCCGGGCATGATGGAGGAGCCCGGCTCGTTCTCGGGCAGGCTGAGCTCGCCCAGGCCCGATCGCGGCCCGGAGCCCAGGAACCGGATGTCGTTCGCGACCTTGAACAGCCCGGCCGCGAGCGCGGTGAGCGCGCCCTGCGTGAACACCATCGCGTCGTGCGAGGCGAGCGCCTCGAACTTGTTCGGGGCCGTCACGAAGGGCAGCCCTGTCAGCGCGGCCACCTTGGCCGCGAAGGCCTCGGCGAAGGCCGGATGCGTGTTGAGGCCGGTCCCGACTGCGGTCCCGCCCTGTGCGAGCGCGTGCAGGCCGGGCAGGGTCGCCTCGATCCGGCCGATCCCGAGCGCGATCTGGGCCGCATAGCCGGAGAACTCCTGGCCGAGCGTCACCGGGGTCGCGTCCTGGGTGTGGGTGCGGCCGATCTTGATCACGTCGGCGAAGCTCGCGGCCTTGCCGTCGAGCGCGGCGTGCAGGTGGCGGAGCGCCGGGATCAGCCGCTCGTGGATTTCCCGCGCCGCCGCGACGTGCATCGCGGTCGGAAAGGTATCGTTCGAGGATTGGCCGCGGTTGACGTGATCGTTCGGGTGGACGGGCGACTTGCCGCCCCGCTGCCCGCCGAGCGCCTCGTTCGCGAGGCTCGCGATCACCTCGTTCGCGTTCATGTTCGATTGCGTGCCGGACCCCGTCTGCCAGACGACCAGCGGAAACTCGTCGTCGTGCCGGCCCTCGACCACGCTCGCGGCCGCGGTCGCGACCGCATCCGCGATACGGCCGTCGAGCTCGCCGAGATCGCGGTTCACGAGCGCCGCCGCCTGTTTCACGAGGCCGAGCGCGTGGACGAGCGGCGCCGGCATCCGCTCGCCCCCGATGCGGAAGTTCTGGATCGAGCGCTGCGTCTGGGCGCCCCAGAGGCGATCGGCCGGGACCTCGATCGGCCCGAAGGTGTCGCTTTCGGTGCGGGTCGCGCCAACGGTGTCGGATGAGGGGACGGGCGACGTTCGTGAAGGCGACGGCTGGACAGGTGACATCATGGCCTCTTCTGGTCGTCTCGCGGCGGCTTACATTGTCCAGGATGCGCGCGGAACCACCCATCGATGTCGCCGACCGCCCCGGCGGGACGCGTTCGGCTCCCCTCTTCCGGCCCCCGATGCCGACTCCGCTGAAGGCGCCGCCGGACCTCTTCGCCTTCCTGAAGGGGGCCCGCACGAACCCGCTCACCACCTGGACCGAGGCGCATTTCGAGAAGCCGATCGTCGCGGCGGAAGGGGTGATCGGCCGGGTGACCGTGATCAGCGATCCGGCCGCGATCCGGCACGTGCTGGTCGAGAACGCCGCGAACTACCGCAAGGACGACCTGCAGCGGCGCGTGCTGGCGCCGGGCCTCGGCAACGGCCTGCTGACGGCCGAGGGCGACGAGTGGCGGGTCCAGCGGCGCGCCCTCGCCTCCCTGTTCACGCCGAGGACCGTCGCGACGTTCGCCGGCCCGAAACGGGACGCCGCGGACCGGCTCGTCCGGCGCCTCCGGCGGCGCGGGGACGGCCGCGAGGTCGACGCGACCCTCGAGATGACCCGCGTCGCGCTGGACGTGCTCGAGCGCACGATCTTCACGCAAGGCCTCGCCCGCGACCCCGACGCCCTGTCGCAGGCGATCACGCGCTACTTCGAGGCGATCGGCCCGATCGATCCGCTCGACGTCTTCGGCCTGCCGGACTGGCTGCCCCGGATCGGCCGGATCAGGGCGCGGCCGGCGCTCCGGTTCTTCGAGGAGGTCGTGGGCGAGCTGACCGAGGCGAGGAAAGCCCTGATCGAGCGCGGCGACCCCGCGCCGCGCGACCTCCTGACGCTGCTCCTCGAGGCGCGCGACCCGGAAAGCGGCCGCCCGCTCAGCGATCTCGAGGTCCGGGCGAACGTCGTCACCTTCATCGGGGCCGGCCACGAGACGACGGCCAACGCGCTGTCCTGGTCGCTCTACCTCCTGTCGCAGGCGCCCGCGATCCGGGAGCGGCTCGAGCGGGAGGTCGACGCGGCCGGCCCTGGGGCCGAGGACGACCTCGCGCGGCTTCCGCTGACCCGGGCCGTGGTCGAGGAGGCGATGCGGCTCTATCCGCCCGTGCCGTTCCTGAGCCGGTCCGCGCTCGCGGACGACAGGGTCGCGGGCTACCGGGTGCCGCGGGGGTCGCTCGTGATGATCGCGCCCTACGTCCTGCACCGGCACCGGACGCTCTGGACCGACCCGGACAGCTTCGATCCGGACCGCTTCATGCCGGACCGCAGGGGCGCGATCGACCGCTTCGCCTACCTGCCTTTCGGGGCCGGCCCGCGGGTCTGCATCGCGGCGTCCTTCGCGCTTCAGGAGGCCGTGATCGTGCTGGCGAGGCTCACGGCGGCGGTCAGGCTCGATCTCCGGCCGGGTCACGACGTCGTGCCCGTGCACCGCGTCACGCTGCGGCCGTCCGGCGGGCTGCCGATGCGGGTGTCGCTGCGCTGAGGCCTGACCTCACGCTAACCCCTTAAGGCGTCGTGCGGAGGAGCGCTGCGGAGCGGGTCGCGTCTCGACGCTTGCACCGATCGTTCCGCGTCCTTCGAGACGAATGCATCGCAGGCTCCCCAGAGCCTGGCCGGACACACCGATCCACCCAGCATCACGCCGGAAGGGATACCGATTTCGTATCGTGGATGAGGCTTTGACAGCGGACGGCCTGTCCGGTCGGCGTCAGCTCTTCTTGCGGAACGAATCCAGGCTCACGACCTCCCCGCCGGCCTCGTCGGCCGCAGTCCCGGCCTGGACCTCGGCCGCCTTGTCGCCCGCCGGCTTCTGCTCGGGCACAGCCTCGAGCTTGCGCCGTCCGAGCCGCGGGATGGGACTGGGCAGCGCCGGCACGGGCTGGGGCTCGGGCGCTGGCTCCTCGGCCGCAGTCTCCTGGTGCTCGAACTTAAGCCCGAACTGCACGGAAGGGTCGAAGAAGCCCGTCAGCGCGTCGAACGGGATCCTGAGCCGCTCCGAGATGCCGGAGAAGGACAATCCGACCTCGAAGGCGTGATCGGTGATCGCGAGCCCCGTGAACTGGTGCTGCAGCACGATCGTCATGTCCTGTGGGTAACGCTCGCGCAGCCGCGACGAGATCCTGACGCCGGCCCGGTCGGTCCTGAACGAGATGTAGAAGTGATGCTCGCCCGGCAGGCCGTCCCGGACCACGTCCGTGAGGACGCGCCGGACGACGCCCTTCAAGGCGTCCTGCACGAGGAGGTCGTAGCGGATGTGGTCCGTCGTCATGGCGGCCCGGGTCGCTGCGCGAGCGAATGAGGGTAGGGTCGCGCCGGCACGCCTGCCGTCGCGGAACCGGTTATAGGCACGCCGCTCGGGGGAGGGAAGGGCGGGGACAAGTCGCCCGGTCGGCTTCGGCCCGACATTCGGTCCTGTTAGGACGGGCCAGGAGGTCAGGATGCAGAGCTATCACGATCTGTTGCGCCGGATCCTGGACGAGGGGACGCCCAAGGGAGACCGGACCGGCACCGGGACGCTGTCGGTCTTCGGACACCAGATGCGCTTCGATCTCGCGCAGGGTTTCCCGCTCGTCACCACGAAACGCGTCCACCTGAAGTCGATCCTGCACGAGCTGCTCTGGTTCCTGCGCGGCGACACGCATGTCGGCTACCTTCAGGAGCGCGGCGTCACGATCTGGGACGAATGGGCGGACGAGAACGGCGAGCTCGGGCCGGTCTACGGCCGGCAATGGCGCTCCTGGGAGGCGCCGGACGGGCGGGTCATCGACCAGATCGCCACGGTCCAGGACGCGATCCGGCGCGATCCCGATTCGCGCCGCCTCGTGGTGTCGGCCTGGAATCCGGCCGATCTCGACCGGATGGCGCTCGCGCCCTGCCATTGCCTGTTCCAGTTCTACGTGTCCGATGGGCGCCTGTCCTGCCAGCTCTATCAGCGCTCGGCCGACGCGTTCCTGGGCGTTCCCTTCAACATCGCGTCCTACGCGCTCCTGACCCACATGATGGCGCAGGCGACCGGTCTCCGGCCGGGGGAGTTCGTCCACACCTTCGGGGACGCCCACCTCTACGCGAACCACCTCGACCAGGCCCGCCTCCAGCTGACGCGGGAGCCCCGGCCGCTTCCCACGCTGCGCCTGAATCTGGCGGTCCAGTCGGTCTTCGACTTCCGCTACGAGGACGTGACGGTGGAGGGGTACGATCCGGCGCCCGCGATCCGGGCGCCGATCGCGGTGTAGAGGGATGCCGCTCGCTCGCGCCCGCCTCCAGGATCTCGCGACGGCACGCTTGGCCGAAGCCGAGGCGCTGTTTGCCGCCGGGCACCATTCGGGCGCCTATTACCTCGCCGGCTACGCGGTCGAGTTCGGGCTGAAGGCCTGCATCGCCAAGCAGTTCAGGGCAGACGAAATCCCCGAATGGGCGCTCACACGCGAGTTCAAGACGCACGATCTATCGATGCTTCTCAGGTTCGCAGGTCTCAGGTCCGACGTCGATGCGCTCCGGAGCGGCAACGCCGCTTTCGACGAAGCCTGGCAGACCGTGCTACGCTGGACTGTCGACAGCCGGTACGAGATGACGTCCGCCAAGCGCGCATCCACGATGCTTGTTGCGGCCGGCGATCAGGCGAACGGAGTTCTTGGATGGATCAGAACACGTTGGTAGACGGCGGCGACGCAGGACTTCGTCAGATCGCGCAAGCATACCGGGAGGCAGGCTTCCCGGTCCAAGCGATCTATCTGACCAAGCGCCGAGGCCTCGTCGACGACGAACCTCGCTGGACGATCGTGGCCGTCGTGTCTCCTTTCGGCAAGGAGACGGACAGCGATGCGATCACCGCTCATGTTCGGCTGCGCCGCAGCGGCAAGCTGCCGTTCATCGACCCTGAGGTTCGCCTCGACCTCGTACCACCGACGGACGGCGAGGCATCTCGCATCCTCGCCCATTCCCGACGGTTCGGATCGCCTCCGTTCGTCGTTCGCAACCTGGGCGTCGATGGATGGCTGATCGACTACGCCCTCGTCGCGGAGGACCTTGGCCATCGGGCGCAAGCCGCCTGACTGAGCCGGTGATCCGGCCAGCGACGCCCGCCGACATCCCGCTGATCCTATCCCTCGTCCGCGAGCTCGCGGCCTACGAGCGCCTCGCGCACGCGGTCGACGCAACCGAGGCGATGCTGGCGGATGTGCTGTTCGGGCAAAACCCGCGCGCGTTCTGCGACATCGCCGAGCATGACGGGGAGGCGGCCGGGTTCGCGCTCTGGTTCTACAGCGTCCCGACCTTCCGAGGCCGGCACGGGATTCACCTCGAGGACCTGTTCGTGCGGCCGGCCCGGCGCGGGCGCGGCATCGGGCGGCCGCTCCTCGCCGGACTCGCCCGGCGTTGCCGGGCCGAGGGGCTCGCGCGTCTCGAATGGTCCGTGCTGGATTGGAACGAGCCCGCGCTCGGGTTCTATCGCCGCCTCGGCGCCGAGACTCTCGACGGCTGGACGACGCACCGGCTCGACGGTGCTGCGCTCGACGCACTCGGGTGCGCGGCGTGACCGCCGCGCTCCCGCTCGTCGCCGTGGTGGCGGTCGCCGAGAATGGGGTGATCGGGCGGGACAACGACCTGCCCTGGCGGCTCAGGACGGACCTGCGCCGGTTCCGGGCGCTCACGATGGGCAAGCCGCTGATCGTCGGGCGGCGGAACTGGGAGGCGATCGGCCGGCCGTTGCCGGGCCGCGAGACGGTGGTCCTCACCCGGCGGCCCGGCTTCGTGGCGCCGGGCGCGCATGTCGCCTCCGACTGGCGGCACGCGAAGCAGATCGCCGAAGCTCTCGCGGACCGGATGGGCGCGACCGAGATCGTGATCGGCGGCGGGGCTGAGATCTACCGGCTCGCGATGCCGGAGGTCGCCCGCCTCCACGTCACCCGGGTCCATGCCCGGCCGGACGGCGACGTCCTGTTCCCGGCCTTCGACCCCGGGCTGTTCCACGAGACGCTGCGCGAGCCCCATCCGGCCGGGCCGGACGACGAGCACGCCTTCACCTTCGTCGATCTCGCCCGGAATCCCGCCGTGCGGGACGACGTCGGTGCCGCATGCCGTTGACGGAGGGGAGGCGCGCACCCACCTCTGCGCCTTGACACCTATCGGGTGGACGACGAGAAGCGCCCGGGCCTGCCCTCGCAGGCGACCAAGTGGCCGCTGTGGGGAACAGGCGACAGGATGCCTTGGAGCAATCAGAGCGGCGGTGGCGGCGGCGGATCGGGCGGGTCCGGCGGCGGCGGGCCTTGGGGTCAGCGCGGTCCGGGCGGCAACGGGCCCTGGGGCGGGGGTTCCGGCGGGGGCGGCGGCAACAAGCCGCCTGACCTCGAGGACATCATCCGTCGCGGTCAGGACAGGCTGCGAGGCCTGTTCCCCGGCGGGGGCGGCGGCCAGATCGGCGGACGCGGGATCGGACTCCTGGCGCTCGCGGCTTTCGCGATCTGGCTCGCGACCGGCTTCTACACGGTCCGGCCGAGCGAGATCGGCATCAACATGATCTTCGGCCGTTACGTGTCGAGTTCGGCGAACGGGCTGCGCTACAACTTCCCCTATCCGATCGGCACGGTCGAGAAGCCCTTGGTCACCCAGAACCGGACGATCGAGATCGGCGTCAGGTCCGCGGAGGCGGCACGGCGCGGGCCGCGCGTCGCCGATACCGAGAGCCTGATGCTGACCGGCGACGAGAACATCGTCGACATCGACTTCACGCTGCAATGGCAGGTCAGCCCGGACAAGGTGACCGACTTCGTGTTCAACCTGCAGAACCCCGAGGGGACGGTACGGGTCGTGGCCGAGAGCGCGATGCGCGAGATCGTCGGGCGCCGCAACATCCAGGCGATCCTGACGACCGACCGGGCCGCGATCGAGACCGAGGTGCAGCAGCTGACCCAGGATACGCTGAACCATTACGGCGCCGGGATCGAGATCCTGCGCGTCAACCTGCAGCGCGTCGACCCGCCGCTCCAGGTCATCGACGCGTTCCGGGACGTCCAGGCGGCGCGCCAGGACCAGGACCGCGTCCGCAACGAGGCCGAGACCTACGCGAGCCGCGTCGTCCCCGAGGCCCGCGGCGAGGCGACCCGCATCATCCAGGGCGCCGAGGCCTATCGCGAGCGCTCGATCGCCGAGGCCCAGGGCGCGGCGTCGCGCTTCGACCAGGTCTATGCCGAGTACAAGAAGGCCCCGGCCGTGATCCGCGAGCGGATGTTCCTCGAGACGATGGAGCGCGTGCTGGGCGGGATGGACAAGATCCTGCTCGACCAAGGCGGCCAGAACGGGGCCGCGGGCTCCGGCATCGTTCCCTACCTGCCGCTGAACGAGATCGGCCGCCGGCCGGCTGCTTCCGCGCCGTCGGGAGCGGCCCGATGACGAACGTGCTCCGGACCACCCTCCTCGCCGCGCTCGCGGTCCTCGTCGTCGTCCTCCTGTCGGCGACCTTCATCGTCGAGCAGCGCCAGCAGGCGCTCGTGCTCCGCTTCGGGGCGATCCGGACCGTCGCCGCGATGCCGGGCCTCTACTTCAAGGTGCCGCTGATCGAGAACGTCGTGTATCTCGACCGGCGCGTCCTCGATCTCGACCTGCCGGCCCAGGAGGTCATCGCCTCCGACCAGAAGCGGCTCGTGGTCGATTCCTTCGCGCGCTACCGCATCCTCGATCCGCTGCGCTTCTACCAGTCCGTGAACACGATCGCGGGAGCGAACAACCGGCTCGGCTCGATCGTGTCCTCGACCGTGCGCGGCGTGCTCGGCGACTCGACGTTCTCGGCCGTGGTCCGGTCGGACCGCGAGGCGCTGATGAAGCAGATCCGCGACCGGGTGAACACCGCGGCCCGCGGCCTCGGGGTCGAGATCGTCGACGTCAGGCTGCGCCGCGTCGACCTCCCGGACCAGAACAGCCAGGCCGTGTTCGACCGGATGAAGACGGAGCGGCAGCGCGAGGCCGCCGACATCCGGGCCCAGGGAACGCAGCAGGAGCGCGGCATCCGGGCGCGCGCCGATCGCGACGTCACGGTGATCGTCGCGGAGGCGGCCCGGCGGGCCGACGAGCAGCGCGGGCAGGGCGAGGCGGAGAAGAACCGCATCCTGGCCGAAGCCTACGGTCGCGATCCTGACTTCTTCTCGTTCTTCCGCTCCATGCAGGCCTACGAGGCCGGCCTGAAGCCGGGAGACACCCGCATGGTGCTGTCGCCGAACTCCGACTTCTTCCGATTCTTCAACAGCCCGACCGGTCAGGCGCGGCAGAACGGCGTCACGACCGGCAGCGTGTCCCCGACGGGCGGCGCCGGTTCGGGTGGACGGTCTTCGGCGATGGGGTCTCCGGCAACGGACGGCCCTGCCCGATCGGGGAGCGGGGGAGACGGCCAGGCGAACCCGGGCGCGGCCGCGCGGCCCTGAGGCGGCATGGGAGACCTTGTCGCAGCGCTCGGTCTCGCCCTTGCCATCGAAGGCCTCGCATTTGCATCCTTCCCGGATGCCGCGAAGCGGTTCATGCTGGACGCTGCGGGCGCTCCGCGCGAGCGGATGCGGATCGTGGGAATCGCCTCCGCGCTCATCGGCGTGACGGTGGTCTGGGCCGCACGCCGCTTCGGGGGTTGAGGCGGGTCGGTCAGGACGGACGAGGCGGCAGGCGCGGCGGCGCGGTACCGGTGAGGCAGGCGATGACAGCGGAGCGGTCTGACATGACGATGCGAGCGGCCGGCCGGATCCGAAGCGTGGCTTTCGGGGCGATCATGAGGCTCGGCCTCGGGGTCGCCGTGGCGATCGTCCCGCTGACCGGCGGCGCGATGGCCAAGGGTCCGGATTCGCTGGCCGATCTCGCTCAGCAGGTGACATCGGCGGTCGTGAACATCTCCGCCTCGACGACGACCGAGGGCGGCCGCCCGCGCACGGCTCCGACGCCGCCCGCTCCCGGCACTCCGTTCGAGGACCTGTTCGAGGAGTTCTTCAGGCGACGCGGCCAAGGCCAGGGTCCGCAGGGCCAGCAGGGCCAGCGCGACGAGGCCCCGCGCCAGCGTCGCGGCAACTCGCTCGGCTCGGGCTTCGTCATCGATCCCTCGGGCCTCGTGGTGACGAACAACCACGTCATCGGCGAGGCGAACGACATCCAGGTCATCTTCTCCGACGGAACGCGGCTCAAGGCCGAGATCGTCGGCAAGGACGCGAAGGTCGACCTCGCGCTGCTCCGGGTGAAGTCGGACAAGCCGCTGCCTTTCGTGCCGTTCGGCGATTCCGAGGCGATGCGGCCCGGCGACTGGGTGATCGCGATCGGAAACCCGTTCGGGCTCGGCGGATCGGTCTCGGCCGGGATCGTGTCGGCGCGCGGCCGCAACATCGAGTCCGGCCCCTACGACAACTACATCCAGACGGACGCGGCCATCAACAAGGGCAATTCCGGCGGCCCGCTCTTCAACATGCAGGGCGAGGTGATCGGCATCAACACGGCGATCCTGTCGCCGACCGGTGGGTCGGTCGGGATCGGGTTCGCCGTCCCGTCCG
>CAXTKM010000011.1:18928-36619 GCA_964244795.1 uncultured Enterovirga sp. | reverse complement strand
TGAGCCCGCGAGATGCGCGATCTCGTCGATGCCCTTCTGGTCGAGGCCGCCGTTGCCGAGCGCCCAGAGCTGGGCCGCGAGGATCCGCGGACCGGGCTTCACGAGCGCCGGCATGTAGACATGGTAGGCGCCGAACCGGATGCCTTTCGCCCGGAGCGTCGCGCGGCCTGCCTGGTCGAGGCTCTTCAGGTCGCCCGCGACACGCGAGCGCTCCAGGATGCCGAGCGATTCCGACACCCGGAACGCGATGCCGCGCGCGAGGCCGGTGATGTCGGCCGCGGTCTCGAGGTCGGCCGCGGGACCGAGGAGCCGCACGACGTGCGCCTTCAGCCACGCCTTCAGCCGGAGGTCGACCTTGTCGCGTGCCGGGCCGGTGAGCTGCTCGTCGGCCAGGATCCGGACGGTCGGGCGGTAGACGTGGTCGCCGGCCTCGAGCTTCGCGACCGGGTCTCCGGTCCAGCGGATCGTGCCGTCGTTCGAGAGGACGAGCGAGGCGTCGGGCGCGGCCGAGAAGCGCTCCGCCCGGGCCTCGATCTCGCCCGCGAGCGCCTGGGCGGCGGCGTTCCGGAGCGCCGCCTTCGCCTCCGTGCCTTCGGCGGCCGCGTCCGGGACGAAGTGGAACCCGAGGAGCTGGCCGACATGCTGGCCCTCCACGGTCACGTCGCCCGAGGCAGTGATCTCGGCTTCCATCGTGGCCTTCTCTCTCAGGCGCCGCATCAACACGCTCGTGCGCCGGTCGACGAAGCGCGCGGCCAGCCGTTCGTGCAGAGCGTCGGAGAGGCTGTCCTCTATCCGACGCGTCACGCCCTGCCAATGCTCGGGATCGGCCAGCCAATCGGGCCGGTTCGCGACGAAGGACCAGGTCCGGACATGGGCGAGCCGCTGCGAGAGCGTGTCGATATCGCCCTCCGTGCGATCCACCATCGCGAGCTGGCGCGCGAACCAGTCGGCCGGCACCCGGCCCGGCCCCATCAGGTGGCCGTAGATGCCGCCCACGAGGTCGGCATGCCCGACCGGCGAGACGCGACGATAGTCGGGGAGCCCGCAGACCTCCCAGAGACGCTCCACCGCCGCCCGGCTCGTGGCGGTGCCGCGGACATCCTGTTCGCGGACGAGGACCGCGAGGGCGGCCTCGTCGTCGGCGACGAGCGCCCGCGTCAGGCCCGGCTCCGTCGGGACCTCGCCGAGGCTCGCCTGAAGCGACGCGAGCGAGCGCAGGTCGAGCTCGGGATTGCGCCACTGCGCGATCCGGACCGGCTCGAAACGGTGGTTCTCGAGCGCGTCGATCGTCTCCGGGTCGAAGGGCGCGCAGCGTCCGGTCGACCCGAAGGTGCCGTCCCGCATGTGACGCCCGGCCCGGCCCGCGATCTGGCCGAGCTCGGCCGGCCGGAGGTCGCGAAACTGGAAGCCGTCGTATTTCTGGCGCGACGCGAAGGCGACATGCGTCACGTCGAGGTTCAGGCCCATCCCGATCGCGTCGGTCGCGACGAGGTAGTCGACATCGCCGGCCTCGAAGAGCTCGACCTGCGCGTTCCGGGTCCGGGGCGAGAGCGCGCCGAGCACGACCGCGGCACCGCCCCGGTGGCGGCGGATCAGTTCCGCGATCGCGTAGACCTCCTCGACCGAGAAGGCCACGATCGCCGAGCGAGGCGGCAGGCGCGAGAGCTTCTTGTCGCCCGCGAAGGCGAGGTTCGACAGGCGCGGCCGCGTCACGACGTTCACGCCCGGGATCAGCGCCTCGACGAGGGGTCGCATCGTGCCGGAGCCGATCAGCAGCGTCTCCTCGCGGCCGCGATGGTGCAGGAGCCGGTTCGTGAAGACGTGGCCGCGGTCGAGGTCGGAGGCGAGCTGGATCTCGTCGATCGCGACGAAGGCGGTGTCGAGGTCGCGCGGCATCGCCTCGACGGTCGCGACCCAGTAGCGGGCCCGCTCCGGCTTGATCTTCTCCTCGCCGGTCACGAGCGCGACCGCCTCCGGGCCGACCTTCGCGACGACCCGGTTGTAGACCTCCCGGGCGAGAAGCCTGAGCGGCAGCCCGATCACGCCCGAGGAATGCGCGACGAGCCGCTCGATCGCGAGGTGGGTCTTGCCGGTGTTCGTGGGGCCGAGGACGGCCGTGACGCCACGGGCACGCTGATGAGGCGGAAGCGAGCGAGGCATCGTTACGGGAGCGCTCCGGACGACGGGCAGGTGTTCGGCCAAGTTTTCGGAGATCGACCGCGGCTGAGACGGCTATAGGAGGTTCGTCAGGCTTTGGCACGCGGGCCACCCGCTCCTCCCGGCGCAAGCCGGGACCCAGGTCGACGCCTGGGCATGGCTTTTCGTGCGCGGGAGCGGGTGGGGAGCCTACGGGAAGAAAACCCTCGTCCGCTGGCCTCGCCCTACCGCGTGAGCGCCCGGCCCTCGCCCTTGTCCAGCACCCACTGCTCCGCCTCGACGACGCTGACCCCGACGGTGGTCGGCACGGAGATCCGGATCGGCACCAGCAGTCGCGTTCCCTCGACCGGCGCGAGCCAGACCGACATGTCGCGGTTGTCCTGCATGAACTGGACGGACGGGCGGTCGGTCCTGTGGCCGGCGATCGGGAGATAGCGGACCTGGCAGACGAGCACGTTGCCCGTGTAGCCGGGCTTCCGGACGAAGCGCGTCCCCGTGTAGCTCAGCGTGATGTCGAAGCGCTGGGTGCCGTCGAAGACCGGGATGGTGCGGGCGCAGTTCGCGGCCTCGTCCGGTTTCGCCCGGTTCGCCGCGACCGCGACGGCCCCGCTCAACGGGTCGGTCACCCCGCGCCGGTCGGCATCCGTGACCGGCACGCGTTCGCCCCGGTCGCCCTGGAACGGCGGCACGATCGAGACGGACGTGATGTTGCCGCCGGCGACGCCCATCTGGACGACGCGCTCGCTCGAGCCCGAGCGGCCGCTGGCCGAGAAGCCGGACGACAGGAGCTTCGAGCCGGACACCGCGCCGCGCGCCGTCGCGCCCGCCGTGAGCCCGCCCGAGAGGGCGCCCATCAGGCCGGTGAGCCTGCCGGAGAGCGTCATGTCGTAGCGGCTGTCGTCGAAGGTGCCGTCGAGCGACGCGTTGCCGAGCGAGAGCCCGCCGAGCGTGATCGCGTAGGTGACCTTCAGGGACGCCGCCTGACCGGCCGGGCCGAGACAGACCGCGAGCGCGAGGACGGCGAGGCGCCAGGGAAGGAGCATCTGCAGGGGAGCGAATCGATCCGGGTCGCTGGCTTCTCGCACGGGGTCGGTGCGAAATCGAGGCGAGCAGCCCCGCCAGGGTCGAGCGGGTCGCTACCCGGGCGCCGCCGCGAGCAGGGCCTGGGCGGCCTTCAGGACCGGCGGATCGACCATCTGGCCCTCGAAGTCGATCGTGCCGGCCCCGCGCGCGGCCGCGGCCTCGTAGGCGGCGACGAGACGGCGGGCGTGGTCGAGCTCCGCAGCCGAGGGCGCGAAGGCCTCGTTCGCGAGCGCGACCTGGCGCGGCAGGAGGCACATCTTGCCGTCATAGCCGAGGTTTCGGCCGGCGGCGGCGTCGCGCCGGAACTGGGCGTCGTCCCGGATGTCGATCACGACCTGGTCCAGCGCCTTCACGCCCCCGGCCTTCGCGGCGAGGACGACCTGGGAACGTGCGAAAAGCACCTCGTGGCCGTCCGGCGTGCGCCGGCCGCCCATCTCCGCCGCGAAATCCTCGGCGCCGAAATAAACGGCCGCGACGCCGGACGCGGCCGCGATCTCGACGGCATGGATCACGCCCCGGATCGACTCGATCCCGGCGATGACCGGGAGGCGCGTCCCGAGCGAGGCGAGATCGGCCGCGCTCTCGGTCTTCGGCAGCACGATTCCGTCCGCGCCGGCCGCCTCCGCGGCCGCGAGGTCCAGGGCGCAGTCCGGGGTCCCGACCGGATTCACGCGCACGAAGACCCGGGCATCCGGCCGGCCGCCGCGCGCGGCCACGAGGTTTTCGGCGAGCGCGCTCCGGGCGCCCTCGCGGGACGCGGGCGGCGTGCCGTCCTCGAGGTCGGGCGAATAGCAATCGGCCGGGCAGGAGGGGAACTTGGCCAGGAGATCGCGCCGGTTGGCGGGAGCGAAGAGGAGAGAACGGAGCAGCATGGGGACCTCGGGGACTTTGCGGGTCGGGAGAGCCTGGCCGGACAAGTGCTTCGACCTGGCCCTTGCGTCCGAATACCTTCGCACCGTGCGACGATCGTCATTCCGGGGCTCGCGCAGCGAGAGCCCGGAACCCATAAACGCTGACGATGCCGGCCCTGACGGCGCGGATATGCCGTCGGAACGTCAGCGTCTATGGGTTCCGGGCTCGGCTTCGCCGCCCCGGAATGACAAGCCTTAGGTTCTCGGCCCCGCCTGGACAAGCGAGACGAGCCCGTTGCCGGCCGGGGCCGGAGCAGCTTTAAGGCAGGCAGGCGGGCGCGACGACCCGCGACGGAGCTGCGCGTGCCGCGACCGGACGAACGGGGGGAAGAGGCCGACTACGTGGTGGTCGGGGCGGGCTCGGCCGGCTGCGTGCTGGCGGACCGGTTGACCCGATCGGGCGCGCACAGGGTCGTCCTGATCGAGGCGGGGCCCGCCGACCGCAGCCCTTGGATCCACATTCCGCTCGGCTACGGCAAGCTGTTCAAGGACGCCCGCGTCAACTGGCTGTACCAGACCGAGCCGCAGGAGGAGCTCGGCGGCCGGATCATCTACCAGCCGCGCGGAAAGGTGCTCGGCGGCTCGTCCTCGATCAACGGGCTCGTCTATATCCGGGGCCAGCACGAGGATTTCGACGGCTGGCGCCAGCGCGGCTGCACGGGCTGGGGCGCCGACGACGTCCTGCCCTACTTCCGCCGGGCCGAAGACCAGACCCGGGGCGCCGACGCGTTCCACGGCACCGGCGGCCCGCTCTGCGTGTCGGACGCGACCGAGCCGCACCCGCTCTGCGACGCCTTCATCGACGCCTGCGCCGAGGACGGCGTGCCCCGGAACCCGGATTTCAACGGCGCGACCCAGGAGGGCGCGGGCTATTTCCAGACCACCTCGCGCCGCGGCCGGCGCTGGAGCACCGCGGTCGGCTATCTCCGGCCCGCGATGCGGCGCCCGAATCTCGCCGTGTTGACCGAGGCGCTGACGACCCGGTTCCTGTTCGAGGGCCGGCGCGCGGTCGGGGTGGAATACCGGCGGGACGGCGAGACGCGGCGCGTCGCCGCCCGGCGCGAGGTGATCCTCTGCGGCGGCGCGATCAACTCGCCTCAGCTCCTGCAGCTCTCCGGGATCGGGCCGGCCGACCTCCTCGCCCGGCACGGGATCCCGGTCGTGACCGAGCGTCGCGACGTCGGCGCGAACCTCCAGGATCATTTCCAGGTCCGCCTCGTGCTCCGCTGCCGGACCCGGATCACCATGAACGACGAGCTCGGCTCGCTCCTCGGCAAGGCCAAGGTCGCGCTGCGCTACGCCCTCCACCGCAAGGGTCCGCTGACGCTGAGCGCCGGCTACGCGGCGGCCTTCTTCCGGACCGACGACCGGCTCGCGACGCCGGACATCCAGGTCCATTTCCTCACCCTCTCGACCGACCGGATGGGCGAGCGCCTCCACCCCTATCCGGGGTTCACGGCGTCGGTCTGCCAGCTCCGGCCGGAGAGCCGGGGCACGCTCCGGATCGCGAGCCCCGACCCCGCCGCACCGCCCGCGATCGATCCGCGCTACCTCTCGGCCGAGCTCGACCGGCGGACGAACGTCGAGGCGTTCAAGCGCCTGCGCGCCATCATGGGAAGGCCCGCGATGGAGCCCTTCGTCGAGCGCGAGCAGATCCCGGGCCAGGACGTCCGGTCGGACGACGAGATCCTGGCCTATGCCCGCCAGTTCGGCACGACGATCTACCACCCGACCTGCACCTGCCGGATGGGCGGGGACCCGGAATCCGTCGTCGACGACCGGCTGCGGGTGCGCGGCGTCGAGGGCTTGCGGGTCGCGGACGGCTCGATCATGCCGAACCTCGTCTCCGGCAACACGAATGCGGCGATCGTCATGATCGGCGAGAAGGGATCGGACATGATCCTGGAGGATGCGCGATGACCCTGTTCGACCTCACCGGCAAGGTGGCCCTGGTCACGGGCGGCAACGGCGGCATCGGGCTCGGCATGGCGACGGGCCTGGCCGAAGCCGGCGCCCGGGTCGCGATCGCGGGCCGGGACCGCGCGAAGGCCGAGGCGGCCGTCGCCGCGCTCGGCCGCGACTGCGCCTTCATCCCGGTCGACATCGCGGACCAGACGTCCTGCCGGGCCATGGTGGACGAGACGGTCCGGCGCTTCGGGCGGCTTGACATCCTGGTGAACAACGCCGGCATCAACATCCGCCGCCAGCCGCAGGAGTTCACGCCGGCCGAGTGGCATCAGGTGCTGGACGTGAACCTCTCCGGCTCGTTCTTCGCCGCGCAGGCCGCCTATCGGGCCATGAAGGCGCAAGGCGGTGGCAAGATCATCAACATCGGATCGATGATGTCGATCTTCGGCGCCTCCTTCACGACCGCCTACGCGGCCTCGAAGGGCGCGGTCGTGCAGATGACGAAGGCGCTCGCGACCGCCTGGGCGATCGACAACATCCAGGTGAACGCGGTCCTGCCGGGCTGGATCGACACGGAGCTGACCCGCGGCGCCCGCGCCGAGGTGGAAGGCCTGCACGAGCGCGTCCTCGCCCGCACGCCGGCCGGCCGCTGGGGCGCGGCATCCGATCTCGCCGGCATCGCGGTGTTCCTGGCCGGCCCGGGCTCGGACTTCGTCACCGGGACCGCGATCCCGGTGGATGGGGGATATTCGTCCCAGGGGTGAGGTTTCAAACCGACTTGCTTCGAAACTAGATCGTATATACGTTCGATGCTGAAAATCGTCTGGGACGAGCCGAAGCGGCCGACGAATCTCAAGCAGCATCGGATCGATCTCGCCGATCCGCCGTTCTGCGATTGGGAATCGGCCGTCATCGTCCCGAGCTATCGAGGCGGGCGCGGCGAGGAGCGTTTCCTCGCCGTGTTGCCCCTCTCCGACCGGCTGGTCTCCGCTGCCTTCTCGCGCCTCGGCTCGGAAGCCATTTCGGTCATCAGCTTGAGACCGGCGAGCCGGAAGGAGAGGACCCTCTATGCCGAAGCCCATTCTAAGCTCGACTGATCAGGAAGAGGCCAGGATTCAGGCTGGAATCGCGCAGGATCCCGACAACCCCGAATGGACCGAAGAGGATTTCCGGAACGCGAAGCCGTTCAAGGAGGTTTTCCCGGACCTTTACGAGGCCTTGAAGCAGGGGCGCGGGCCGCAGAAGGCGCCCACCAAGGTCCCGGTCAGCATCCGGCTGTCCCAAGATGTGGTGGCACGGTTCAAGGCGGGCGGCCCGGGATGGCAGTCCCGGATGGACCAGGCCCTCCGCAAGGCCGTGGGCCTCTGAACTTCGCCGCCGGAGACCCGTCGACGACGACGTTGTGTTCTTCTTTCAATCCGTCATGACGGCCGGGACGGGGTTCGGGCTTTAGACGGCCGGCTGGGAGATTGCGCCCGCTGACCAGACCCGAGGGCTCAGGACCAACCGCGTTTGTTGGGGGCAGGGTTTTCTCCCCATGGGAAAGGCAGCCGGAAAGCTCATCGCCGCCTTTCGAGCGATTGCCCAGGTGTGTTGCTCATGTCGCTTGTGCGGCACCCACGCGAGCGATACAGGCCGCCAAGGGATGTAGCGGTCGCGGCTCGTCGCGCCGCCTGCCGCTGCCTGTCTCCACCTCCACCGTCGGACGTCCCATGAGCGCTGCGGTCCTTCCGGCGAGCCCGGTCGACAAGCGAGAAGCGGTCGCGAGCCGTGCGGGCTTGAAGCGCCTGCTGGCGATCGGGGCCGGCATCCTGGCCTCCGGAGTGGCCGCCGCCTTCTTCGGGATCAACGACTATTCGTCCGGGACCGCGACGGCCGTCTCCGCGTCCCAGCGCAACTCGCAGCGGTTCGAGGCGGTGTATGTCGACAGCGCGGAGACGAAGCTCTCGGCGCTTCGGCTCGGGGTCGACCTGATCGTGGCCAATCCCGAGATCGTCGGCGCGTTCGCGCGCGACGACAGGGCGGCGTTGTCGAAGGTGGCGGTGGGCCTCTTCACCGACACGCTGAAGCCGCGATACGGCACGACCCAGTTCAACTTCTGGACGCCGCCCGCGAAGCTCTACCTGCGCTCGATCGACCCGAAGGAGTTCGGCACCGACGGCGCGGCCGCGAGACGCTCGGTCGTGCTGTCGAGCGAGCGTCGGGCCCCCGTCGCCGGCATGGAGACGGGCCTCGGCGGGCGGCTCGGGATCCGGGCCATGGCGCCGATCCTCGACGGGACCAGGCTCATCGGCGTCGTCGAGCTCGGCGACGACCTCGTGGCGCTCCTCAAGCGCGCCAGGACCGCGACCGGCGTCGAGTTCGCGGCCGGGCTCGACCGGAAGCGGAGCGAAGAGGTCGAGCGCATCCCCGACAAGGCTGTCGATGCCGTCCAGAGCTCGGACGTCTTCTTCGAGTATTCGTCGGAGGAGACGGCGCGCCTGACGCGCGCGGTCGGCTTCAACCCGCGCGATCCGGCCGGGCAGCTCGTGCAGGCGGATGGCCGATCGGTCTATGTCCGACCCTTCGTGATCAACAATTTCGCCGGTGCCCCGACGGTCGTGATCGCGACGGTGTTCGATCTCACCCAGGCCTTCCTGGATGCGCGCCAGTCGGCGCTGATCAAGGGCGCGATCCTGTTCCTCGTCCTGTCGGTCGCGAGCGCGCTGGCGCTCATGCAGTTCCAGAAGCTCCAGGAGGGCTTCTCCCGCGTCGTCTTCGGCGAGCGTCACAAGCTGCAGGAGACGACGCGGGCGCTCGACGTGGCGCGGGAAAGGCTCAAGGACGTCGATCACGCGAAGCTCGGCTACTTCACGAATCTCGTGGCCGCCGTCACGGAGCCGCTCCAGGCCATCTCCGGACAGCTCTCGTCCGTCCTGCCGAAGATCGAGGCGGGCCTGAAGACCTCGCGCGGGATCGAGGACGGAGCCGCGAAGGACCTCCTCGACCGGCTGACGTTCTCGCTCTTCGAGATCGGCCGCCTCACGCGGCTGATGACGGACTTCCGCCAGATCGAGATCTTCCGCCAGAACCTCGCCCAGAAGACGACCTCGACCGTTCTCCTGTCGGACGTGGTCGATGCCGTGCTGGGCGAAGAGCTCGCGCGCTACCGGCGCCTGCCCGACCTCGCGATCGCGGCGAACGTCCCGCCCGGGCTGCCGGCGGTGCGGACCTCCCGCGAGCTGATGCGCTGGACCGTCACGGGCCTCGTCGCCTACGCGGCCCAGAAGGGTGGCCAGGGCCGGATCGATCTCGTGGGCAGCGTCGACGAGGCAGGCTGGGTGACTCTCGCCATCACGGGCTCGGCCTTCGCCGCGGCCGGTGCCCCGACCGAGGCCCTGATCGACGACACGCGGCAGTTCATCGGCCGGCTGTCGGACGCGGCGTACCGGTCCGACGAGAACGGGATCATGATGGCGCTGGTCCTCGCCCGCACGATCGCCGAGAAGGCCGGAGGCAGGCTGGAGATCGCGCCGGCGGAGGGTCCGCCGGGCTTCGTGCTCCGGCTCCCGGCCGCTCTCTGAGGAATCCGGGCCATGCTGTACGTCTGGACCCATTACGGCCGCCTGCTCGCGGTCGCGACCGCGCTCTCCGCGATCCTGGCCTTCGAGAACCTGCTGACGCGACCCCTCGCCTTCGTGACAGGCGCTTCCCAGGTCGCCGTCGAGCAATGGGTCTGGGCACTGCTCGTGTCCGGGCTGACGCTGATCGCGGTCCGGGTCACGAAGCGGGAGCTGATCGGCGGCGTCCTGGCCGCCCGGTCGGGAGCCGAGGTGCCCCAGCTCGTCGGCGACATCGCCGGCATGCTGATCGTGTTCACCGGCATCTGCATCGTGCTGGCGGCCGTGTTCAAGCGCGACATCACGGCCTTCGTCGCGGCCGGCGGCGCGAGCATCATGATCCTCGGCCTCGCGCTCCGGGACATGCTGCTCGCGGCCTTCACGGGCGTCGTTCTGAACGTCGAGAAGCCCTTCAAGATCGGGGATATGATCCGGGTCGCGGACAAGTTTCAGGGCCGCGTCGTGCGGGTCACCTGGCGGGTGACCGTGCTGCTGACGCCCGCGAACGAGACGATCATCGTCCCGAACCTCCTCCTGTCGAACGCGATCATCGTGAACCTCGACAGTCCCGACACGCGGGCCCGGCGCTCGGTCGAGGTCGTGATCGACTACGACACCTCCGTCGAGAGCGCCGAGCGCATCCTCTACGCCGCCGCGCTCGCGGCCGGCGTGAAGCTCGTGGCCCAGCCGAGCGTGAGCGCGCGCAAGATGGAGCGCGACGGCGTCCTTTACGAGATCGCCTTCACGATCGCGAACTTCGCCGATTTCAAGAAGGCGGAGCACGACATGATCAAGAGCGTGCTGACCTGCATGAGGGACGCCCGGATCACGGTCTCGTTCCCGAAGACCGAGATGATCGCCGGCACGAAGCGCTCGGGGATCGCCGGGCGATCGCTCGACAGCTTCTTCCTCGTGCAGCAATGCCGGCTGTTCCGCGGCCTGCCGGACCCGATCCTGGCCCGGATCGCCGAAGGGCTCGTCGAACACTCCGTCCGGAAGGGAGCCGTCATCGTGCGGGCCGGAGACCGGCGCCACTCCCTGTTCATCGTCGGCGAAGGCATGGCGAAGCGGCAGGGCACGAGCCGCGACGCCTCCGTCACGGTCGAGGAGCGGTTCATCGCGACGGAGGCCTTCGGCCGCCGCGCGCTCTTCTGCCTCGATGCCCAGTCCGCGACGGTCGTGGCCGAGACGGACGTGCTCGTCTACGAGTTCCCGCGGGAGGCCCTGACGCCTCTCTTCGACGAGCATCCGGACCTCCGGCCGACCCTCGCGCAATCGCTCGCGCGCCTCGCCTTCAAGCCCGCGGAGCGGCCCGACGGACGCGGGGACGAGGATCAGATGCGGCGGCTCGTCGGGCTCTATCAGGGTCAGATCGAAGCCTGCTATCCGCCGAACCCTTCACCGCAGCCCCTGCGCCATGACCGGGCTCTCCTGGTGACCGCGGCCGCGAACGGCTGAGATCGCGCTGCGCGCCCCGGCAGCGGGCGCGGTCTCACCGCCTCCTCCGCCGCGCGTCGAGGATCGTGCCCAGGATGCCCTTCGGCATGTAGATGATGAAGAGGACGAGCAGCAGGCCGTAGACCGCCATGTCGAGCGCGAGCGCGGCGGACCCGAAGGTGCCGGTCAGGGTCGACGAGCCCTGGATCGCGACCCGCAGCCCCTCCGACAGCACCTGCGTGAACACGGCCCCGACGGTCGGGCCGAGCAGCACGCCGAGCCCGCCCGCGATCACCCCGAAGACGATGTTCAGGGAGACGCCGAGACCCGCGATCGTGTCCGGCCCGATATACATCTGATACTGGCCGTAGACGGCGCCGCCGAGCGCGCACATCGCGGCCGAGAGCCCGGTGATCTTCAGCTTCACGCGCGTCACGTCGACCCCGACCGAGGCCGTCGCCTCCTCGTCCTGGCTCGCGGCCTCGAGCGCGTAGCGGTCCATCGAGCGGTCGACCCGGAGCCAGACCCAGAGCCCGAAGGCCCAGAGCGCGAGCGCGATGTAGTAGGACAGGACGCGGTCCGGCTCGAACTGGGCAGCGACAAGCGACACGCCGTCGCCCGCGCGCTTCGGCTGGGTGCCGAGCGAGCCGCCCGTGTAGTCGCGCCAGCCGACGATGCAGAGCCGCACGAACTCGGTCAGCGCGAGCGTCATGAGGGCGAAGTAATGCCCGGTGATCCGCAGGCTGAAGCAGGGATAGGCGACCAGCACGGCGACGACGGTCGCGACGGCCATCGCGACCGGGATGCCGATCCAGGGGCTAAGGCCCGCGTAGTTCCAGAGCAGCACGGTCGCGTAGGCGCCGATCCCCGTGAAGGCGCCGTGGCCGAGCGAGGTCAGGCCGAACCGGCCCATCAGCGACCAGCCGGTGTAGATGAACGACCAGAGCAGGATCTGGATGAGAAGATGGAGGTAGTACCGCTCACCGCCCGGGAACCCGAGCCGGATGACGAGCGGGATCGCGACCAGCGCCGCGAGCCCGGCCGCCGCCCAGGCGGCCGGCGGGATGCCGCGCGCCGGGCGGAGCGGGATCGCGCTCACGCCTTCCTCCCGAACAGGCCCTGCGGGCGGATGAAGACCGCGACCATGAAGAAGAGGAACGCGGTCGCGTAGCCCCATTCGGTCGCCATGCAGGAGCCCCCGATCGCGATGAACTGGCTGATCAGGAACGCCGCGACGAAGCCGCCCGCCATGCTGCCGAGACCGCCGAGCACGCAGATCATGAAGACGAGCGGGCCGAACTGGAGGCCGATCTGCGGGTAGATGTCGTATTGCAGGACCATCAGGACCGCGCCCACCCCGGCGAGCCCGCCGCCGAGCGCCGAGGTCACGAGGTAGATCCGCTTCGCGTCGACTCCCATCAGCGGCATGATCTGGCGGTCTTGGGCGATCGCCCGGATCGCGGTCCCCATGAACGTGCGCGACAGGAACAGCCAGAGCGCGAGCATCCCGGCGAGCGCGATCACGAAGGCCAGGATGCGCGACCAGGCGAAGGACATGTCGGCGAAGCCGGTGGAGCCGAGCCGGATGCCGAGGGTCCGGAACTCGACCCCGAAGGCCATCGTGGCGACGGCCTGGAGGAAGAAGAGCATGCCGCCCGTGACCAGGAGCTGGTTGATCGGCGGCTGGTCGAGCACGGGCCGGATCACGAACCAGTGCAGGGCGGCCCCTGCCGCCGCGACGCCGAGGATGCCGATCAGCGCCGCGATCGGGAACGGGAGGCCGCCGGTATAGGCGTAGAAGATCGCGTACATGCCGATCATCACGAGCTCGGCGTAGCAGATCCAGACGACGTCGATGACGCCGAAGACGAGGTTCAGGCCCAGCGCGAGCAGCGCCAGGAGCCCGCCCAGCAGCACGCCGTTCAGCACGGCTTCGAGGAAGAACACGTCGAGCTGGCAATCCATCAGGGCCGGGCCTCTCTCTTCTCCCCGCAAGCGGGGAGAAGTCGAGTCGCCGGAGCGGAGCGGAGGCGAGCCGGATGAGGGGCGCGCACGAGCCCTCCGAGCCGGAGCCTGCCCCTCACCCGGGCGCCCGCTGACGCGGGCTGCTCGACCTCTCCCCGCTCGCGGGGAGAGAAGACGCGCCGCGGCGCCGTCGCTTCCATCCTCACACCCCCATGTACGCGTCGCGGACGGCCGGAGAGGCCAGCAGCTCGGCCGCGCTGCCGCCGGCCCGGACGCGGCCGACCTCGAGCAGGTAGCCCCGGTCCGCGACCTTCAGCACCTGGCGCACGTTCTGCTCGACGATCAGCACCGTGTAGCCCTCCTGCCTGATGCGGCGGACGAGGTCGAAGACCTGCTGGACGACCACGGGCGCGAGCCCCATCGAGGGCTCGTCGAGAAGGATCAGCTTCGGGCCGGACATCAACGCGCGGCCGATCGCGCACATCTGCTGCTCCCCGCCCGACATCGTGCCGGCGAGCTGCGCCCGCCGCTCCCTCAGGCGCGGGAACAGGCCGTAGACGTAGGCGAGGCGCTCCGGATAGCGGGCGCGGGCCGAGGGCTTGAACGCGCCCATCTTCAGGTTCGCCTCGACCGAGAGGCGCGGGAACAGGCGCCGGCTCTCCGGGACATGGGCGATCCCGGTATCGATGATCCGGTGCGGGGCGATGTCCCGGAGCGAGACGCCGTCCATCGTCATCCGGCCCCCGCTTGCCGGCAGGAGGCCCGAGAGGACCCGGAGCAGCGTCGTCTTGCCGGCGCCGTTCGCCCCGATCACGGCCACGGCCTCGCCCGCCTCGACCCGCATCGTGACGTCGAACAGCGTCTGCGCGCCGCCATAGCCGGCCGAGACGCCGACGAGCTCAAGCATGGAGGACGCCTGCCCTCTTGAAAGCAGCGCCCCAGCTTGGCCGACCCTCGACAGCCTCATGCCGAGGAGGCGCGACGCGCCGTCTCGAAGCACGCACGGACCGCTCGCGTGCTTCGAGACGCGCTGCTGCGCAGCGCTCCTCAGCATGACGCCGTCGGGGATGGCGAAGAGGGTGAAGCGGAGCCATCATCGGCTCAAGCCTCCTCCGCCCCGAGATAGACCTCGACGACGCGCCGATCGGCCTGGGCGGAGGCGGGCGGGCCCTCGAAGATGATCTCGCCGTGATCGAGCACGACGACCCGGTCCACGACCCGCATCAGGACGCCCATGATGTGCTCGACCCAGACGATCGTGAGCCCAGTCTCGGACCGAACCCGCCGCAGCATGTCGGCCGCGGCCTCCATCTCGGCCGAATCGAGGCCGTTCAGGCTCTCGTCGGCGAGGAGGAGCCGCGGCTGGGTCGCGAGCGCACGGGCGAGCTCGAGCTTCTTCAGGGCGGCGGCCCCGAGACCATCGGTCGTCGAGCGGGCATCCGTCGGCAGCCCGACCAGGGCCAGCGCCTGCTCGGCCTGCCGCCAGCACTCGGTGCGGCCGACCTTCGCGCCCTGTCCGAAATAGGCCGAGAGCGCGACGTTCTCGAGGATCGTGAGATTGCGGAAGGGCCGCGGGATCTGGAAGGTCCGGGCGATGCCGCGCTGGCAGATCCGATCGGCCCGGAGGCCTCCGATCTCGCGGCCTCCCAGCGTGATCGAGCCGGCGCTCGGGGTGTGCAGCCCGGCGATGCAACTGAACGTCGTCGACTTGCCGGATCCGTTCGGCCCGATCAGGCCCAGGATCTCGCCCTCACGGACCTCGAAGCCGACGTCCTTCACGGCCGTGAAGCCGCCGAACCGCTTCGTCAGGCCCCGGACGGAGAGCATCGGCCGCCGGGTCCCGGGAGGCCGACGTCACCGCGCGTAGGCGTGGCCCCTCGGCAGCGGCAGGACCGGATCGGCGGTCCGGATCCCGGCCGGCGCCACGACCTTCGTCTCGCCCTTCACGTATTGCATGATCGCGGGCTCGGAGCGCTCGCTCTGGCCCGAGAGCGGCGTGCCGGGGCCGTAGAACTTCACGCCGTAGCCCTGGATCGTGCCGCCGGGCGGGATGTCCGTCTCGAGCGCGGCCTTGCGGAGCGCCTCGGGATCGAAGCCGCCATGGTTCTTGATCGCCCGCGGCAGCACGTCGTTGAAGAAGACCCAGGCCTGGTTGAAGCCGCTCGAGGCGTGGGTCGGGACCTCGGTCGCCCCGGTCTCAGCCTTGTAGCGCCGCACCAGCTCGGCCGTGAGGTCGCCGACCCCGGGCGCCAGGGTCTTCGGGTCGAGGAGCTGCGCCGCGACCGGATCGACGTTGTAGACGTAGTCGACGTCGCCCTTGAAGGTCTCGTACAGCTTGTCGATCTGCGCGTAGCCGGCGCCGTGTCCGATCAGGGCGCCCCATTTCAGCCCGGCCTCGCGCGCCTGCCGCAGGAAGAGCGTGATGTCCGGGTTGTAGGCCGTGTGCAGGATCACGTCGGGCTGCGCGCGCCGGAGCTTCGTCACCAGCGCCGAGAGGTCGCCCGAGGTCGCGGCGTAACCCTCCTTGTGGACGATCGGCATGCCGAGCGCCTTGCAGCGGGTCTCGTTCAGGGCCGCGATCCCGGCCCCGTAGGGTCCGTCCTCGTGGATGATCGCGATCTTGATGTCCTTCGGCTCGCGGCCGAACTTCGCCTTCGCGTTCTCGGCGATGAAGTTGCAGGACGCCTCGCCGTACTGGTCGGAATGGACCTGCGGCCGGAAGACGTATTGCAGGTTCTTGTCTTTCATCACCGCGGTCGCGACGCAGATGTTCAGCCACAGGAACCGCTTCGCGGCGTCGACCTTGGCCGAGATCGGCACGCATTGCGCGCTGGAGAAGAAGCCCATCAGCACGTCGACCTTGCTGTCGTTCAGCAGCCGCTCGGCTTCGTTGATGGCAACGTCCGTCTTCGACTGAGCGTCGGCGTAGATCGGGACGATCTTGTGCCCGGCGATGCCGCCGCGCTCGTTGACCATGTCGATCGCGATCTTGTTGCCGATCTGGCCGGCTTTCGAGCCGCCGCCCGCGAAGGCTCCGGTCGAGTCGTACACGACGCCGACCTTGATGTCGGCAAGAGCAGCCGTGGACAGGAGCGCGGCCGGCACGGCGAACGCCGTCGTCAAGGCGAGCGCGAGGCGCCCGATGGCGATCGTCATGAAGCCCTCCCCTGGGCGGCCCGTGGCCGTCCCTCGTTCTTGGCCTCAAGTGTGGCGAGGGCCGTCAAAGCTTGTCAATGCCGAACCCGTGCGGCATCCCATAAGACGATCGTCGGGACAGGGGAGGATTCAGGATGAGCACGAACACGCTGCCCGCTCTCCTGGCCGCGTCCGTCGCCGCAGCGACCGCTCTCGCGGCCCCGGAGCGCGCCGTCGCGATCTCGGGCGGACACCCGGCGACCGGGGCCGAGTACGGCTTCGTTCGCTACCTCGAGATCGCCATGCCGGATGGCCGGTCGGGCAGTTGCACGGGAAGCCTCATCGGCCCACGCCTCGTGCTCACGGCCGCGCATTGCGTCGTCGCGCCGGACGGCCGGACGGCGCTGTCGATCGGGGTGCGCAAGAAGCGATCCGCCTCGGCGGTCATCCGGACGAAGTCGGTCCACATCCACGCGGCCTACGAGATCCGGAACGAGGACGGGATCTTCCACGTCCGGAACGACCTCGCGACCCTGATCCTGGCCGAGGACGCCGAGCCGCCCTACGCGCTCACGCCCTACGAGTATCTCTGGCAGACCCAGGAGAAGAGGACCGCGAACCTCTCGCGGAACGTCTATGTCGACGCCCTCAGGCCGGACGACGTCAAGGCCGCCATGGACCGGATCCTGTCGCGCGACGCCGCCGGGCGGCCCTACGCGGCCCAGGTCGGATTCGGGCTCTTCGGCTGCAACACCTTCACGGGGCAATGCAGCCCGTCGGGCTCGGCCAAGCCGAAGTTCATTCTGACCTATCTGTTCAATCACCGGATCGACCGGGCGATCGTGACGCGCTGGTGCGACCCGACCCCGTTCTCCTTCACGGAAAAAGGCAAGACCCTGATCTGCTCGACCTCGTCGGTGGACGGCACGCTCTCGCCGACACCCTACGGGGGGACGCGGTACTACGGCGCGCAGCCCGGCGACAGCGGCGGTCCCGCGGTCGTCTTCGACGAGAAGAAGCGGCCCTTCGTGATCGGGGTCCTGTCCTATGGCGGGATGTCGAGCCTGCACATCAACATGAACCTCGTCGAGCACCTCGATTTCCTGCGCGACGTCGAGCGCACCGAGGGCCCGACCCTCCGCACGGTGACGCTGCAGTGAGATGTTCGACGCGTCGTCACCGCGGCGCGAGGGGGGCGTCCCGCACGGCCAGCGCGAGGAAGCGCCAGGAGCGGACGAAGTAGCGGTGGAACAGCCTGCGAGGGTGGGTCGCGAACCGGAACAGCCACTCCATCCCGAGACGCTGCATCCAGGCCGGCGCGCGCGCGACGAGCCCGGCCGCGACGTTCAACGCCTCGCCGACGTCGAGCACGACGGGGTTGCCGAGGGCGGCACCCTGGCGATGCACCCAGATCTCGGATTTCGGCGCGCCGACGCCCATGATGAGGAGCGTGGTCCGGTGTCGGAGGATGTCCCGCGCGAGCCGCTCTCCGTAGA
>CAXTKM010000011.1:16628-18918 GCA_964244795.1 uncultured Enterovirga sp. | reverse complement strand
CGTCGCCCTCGAAGCCGAGCGGCGGGACCTCGAACACGACGCTCTCCCGCGGGGCGCCGCCCGCCTCGAGGCGGCGCTGGATGGCCCGTCCGGTCGCCTCCGTGGCGCAGACGACGAACACGCGCCGGCTCGCGTCGGCAGGCGCGCCGAGCGCCGCGTCCAGGAGATCGTGCCCCGTCACGCGCGCCGTCCGGCGATCGCCGCGGAGCCGGGCGAGCCAGACGAGCGGCATGCCGTCGAGGGTGCGGGCGGCCGCGCCCGCATAGGCCTGCCGGAACGTCTCGTTCTCGGAGAGGGTGACGACGTGGTCGATGTTCGCCGTCACGATCTGGCGCGGGCGATCGCTCGCCATCGCGTCGACCTCGGCCAGGACCTCGCCCGCCGATCCCCGGGCGAAGCTCATGCCGAACAGGCGGATGCTCGAAGAATGGCCGATCATGGCGCGACGGCTTTCCGGGAGAACGACATGATGGCGGGACGTGCGGTGCGCCTGCCCGAGAGGCGGCCTCGATGGACGTAGAACGCGGCTGGTCGGCCGGTCTCGACCGCAAGATGTGGCGCCTCCTCGCCCGCCGCACGACGGCGCGGCCCTTCGTGCTGCGCGGCCCCTCGGCCGCGGCCTCCATCACGTTCGACGACGTGCCGGAGAGCGCAGCGAGCGTCGGCGCGCCCGTCCTGGAGCGGGGCGGGGCACGGGGGACGTTCTACGTCGCGGCCGAGACCTGCGGGATGCGGGACGCGCATTGGACGGTCGCGAGCCGGGAGCAGGTCCGGGCCCTCGCGGCGGCGGGGCACGAGGTCGGCTGCCACACGGCCCGGCACGTCAACGTGCAGTCGCTCGGGCCCCGGGCGCTCGCCGCCGAGTGCGACCGCAGCGCCGCGCTGCTGGCTGAGCTCACCGGGGCGACGCCGGTCGATTTCGCCTACCCGTTCGGCGATCTCGGAATCCGGCAGGCGCGGGCGCTGGCGCACCGCTTCCGGTCCTGCCGGACGATCTACGAGCGGCTGAACGTCGGACGCATCGACCTCGCGACCGTGGGCGCGATCGGGCTGTTCGACCGCACCCTCGACCGGGCCGGGATCGAGCGGCTCGTGGTCGAGGCGAAGGAGAGGCGGGGCTGGCTCGTCTTCTACACCCACGACGTCGCAACCGATCCGACCTTCATGGGCACCTCGCCGCGCCTCCTCGCGGAGACGCTGGCCGTGCTCGCCCTGCACGGCGTCCCGTGCCTCACGATGGAGGCGGCGCTCCGTCATCACGGCCTCCCCGACGCGTGAGCCCGCGCGGCGCTCACGCCCGTGCCGCCCCGTGGACCGCGAGGTAGCGGAAGCCGAAGACCGCCATCGTGAACATGAAGAAGATGCTGTTGTTGCCGTCGTAGAACACCGACTCGAACGCGGCCGACATCAGGCCGAACATCCAGAGCCGCCCGAACAGGGACGCCGCCGCATCGGGCGGCCCGGACCGGGTCGCGGCGTGGAAATCGCGGAACGGCGCGACGACGAAGACGAGGGCGGTGAGGACGAGTCCGGGAAGCCCCATGAAGAGCGCGGCGTCGAGGTAGCCGTTATGCGCCTGATCGGCCTGGTTCACCCAGGTGATCTGCTCCGACCCGCCGTAGAGCGTGGCCTCCGTCTTCCAGAACGCGCCGTAGCCCCAGCCCGTGATCGGCTTCTCGCGGATGTGGTCGATCGTGAAATCCCAGATCTCGGTGCGGCCCGTGAAGGTGACGTCCGGCAGGACGGTCGACACCGCGCTCTTGATGGCGGGCGACATGATCGACCCGAGCGACACGACGAGGAGGACGACGAGCGGGCCGAGAAGGATCGTCGTGCGCCCGATGCCGCCCCGCACGACGCGGCAGAGGCCCACCTGGAAGAGGACGATCGGCAGCAGCGCGGTCGCGGTCTTCGACGCCGTGAAGAGGAGGAAGATCGCGGACAGGACGGTCAGTGCCCCGCCGAGCACGCGGTTCCCGGCCCGCAGGGCGAAAAGCCCGACGAACACGAAGACCACCATGACGGCACCGGCCTCGTTCTTGTGCGAGAACAGCCCGCGCCAGCTACCGGCATGCTCAGGCTCGCGCAGCTCCAGCGCGCTGTGGATCGCGACGTCGGGCACGACCACCAGCGCGACGTAGCAGACCGCGAGCACGGCCAGCGCCGTCGCGGCGAGCGTGTCCGCGAGCTGCCGGGCCGAGCGGGCCACGACCAGGATCGTGGCGGAGGCGAGGATCGCGATGCCGAGCAGGATCGCGCGGCGCAGCGACAGGGCGGGCGAGACGGGCGT
>CAXTKM010000011.1:2489-16618 GCA_964244795.1 uncultured Enterovirga sp. | reverse complement strand
ATCCAACCGGCCGTCAGCAGGAGACCGGGGGTCGCGAGCGCCCGCAGCCGATCGAGGCCGAGCCGGTGCAGGAGCGCCGCGACCGAGAGCCCGAGGAGCGAGAAGGCGACCTGCGTCGCGAGATTGCCACCGTCCGAGGCCTCGATGTTCGAGGTGGAGGTGAGATCGTGGAAAGGGTCGAGATGGACCCAGACGAGGAGCAGGGTCGCGACGACGAAGCCGATCCGCACCGCGTCCGGGACGTCGGAGACGTGCGGGAGGGAGACGGCCCGACGCCCGGCTCCCCCCTCGGATGCGGTCTGGATCGTCATGCCGCGGCGCCTCAGGCCTGGGCCGGCGGAACCGCGACCAGGACGGGAGACCGCTCCACGCGCCGCTTGGCCGGGAGGAGCAGCGCGAGGGCCGTCCCGAGGAACAGGCCCAGCAGGAGGGCGACCGGCAGCATCAGCTTCGGCGAGGGCGGCCAGGAGCGTCCGAGAGGCGGAGTCGCGGCCGAGATGACCCGCATGTTGGTCGTGTCGAGCCGGCCCTGCTGGCCGGTCTCCCGGGTCCTGCGGAGATAGGATTCGTAGACCGTGCGCTGGGCCTCGACGTCGCGTTCGAGCTCGCGGACCCCGATCAGGGCGCGGTCGTTCAGCGCCGTCTCGCTCTTCAGGCGGTCGAGCTCGCGCCGGATGGCGGCCTCGGCGGCGACCGCGCGATCGAGCTCCTTGATCGTCGAGTCGATGATCCTGGCCTTCTCCCGAGCGATCGTGCGCTCGATCTCCCGGATCTGGGCATTCTGGTCGGCCACGACCGGGTGGCGGGGCCCGAGCCGGGTGCTGGTCTCCGCCGCGAGCCGGGCCGTGTCGGCGAGCTGCTGGCGCAGCGCCCGCATCTCGGTCGATTGGAGCATCTCGGGCAGGGCCGTGCCGCTGTCGGCGCGAAGGCTCCTCGCCTGCTCGGCCCGGGCCCGCATCTCGGCGACCCGGATCGCGGCCGCCGTCAGCTGCTGGTTCAGCTCGCCGAGCCGCTGGTCGGCGAGAAGCCGGCCGTTCGTGGCCACGAGCTGGTTCGCTTCGCGAAACCGGAAGAGCTTGTCCTCGGCGGCCTGCAGGGCGAGCCTGAGCTCGCTCAGGCGCGCGGACAGCGCGTCCGAGATCCGGCCGGCCGAGTTCGCCCGAGCCGCGGCCTCCTGCGCGAAATAGACCTCGGCGACCGTGTTCGCGATCAGCGCGGCCTTATCGCTCTCGCCCGATCTCACCGTGACCTCGATCACGAAGGTGCGCTCCGGCCGCCGGATCGCGGTTCGCTTGCGGAGCTCCTCGACGGCCCGGAGGACGGGATCGCGCGAGAGGTTCGCGGGTGCCGCGAGGCCGAGCAGCCGCTTCATGATCTCGGCGAAGCCGTCGCTGTCCGGCAGGGCTTGCGCGAATTCGCCGTCCTGCTCGAGGCCGAGCCGCGTGACGACGCGGCTGAGGACGCTGTCGGAGCCGATCACCCGGACCTGGCTCTCGGCCATCGAGACGCCGCTGTCGGCGAGCGAGGCCGTCGGCCTCACGCCGTTCTCGACGGCCTGGAGGTCGGCCGGATCGATCAGGATCTGCACCTGCGCCGTGTAGACCGGCTTCAGCAAGGGGAGGACGACCAGGGCGGCCGCGACGGCCGCGACCCCGCAGGCGAGGACGAGCCAGAGGCGCCGCCGCAGCCTCGACAGGAGGTCGGCCAGGTCAATGGAGAGACCGGCCGGCGCCGAGACCCGCTCCGGCGGCGGCTCGGCGCGGGCTCGATCCGCGAAGTTGAACATGCCCCGTGCCCTCGCCCTGCCCCGCTCGCGTGCCCGACCATCTCGGTCGGTGTCGGGACGGGACGGTCCCGTGCCGTCCTGGAACGATCCAGGATCGGGGGGAACCGTGCCGGCGTCGCGGCGCAACGGCGGTGCCAGGAGCGGCCTCGTCCCGATGGGCGCGGCGCCGCTCAACCGGAAACCTCGCGGTCGAGCACGGCCCTGAAACGGGCCGCGTCCTCGGCCGCGAGCCGCGCCCAGCGCGCGACGTTCGTCCGGGAGGCCGTCCCGGCTTGCGAGAAGCCGTCGCCCGCGACCCAGGCCCGGATGCCGGCCGCGGCCCCCTCTCTGTCGCCCGGTGCGATGTGCAGGCCGGACCCCGCCAGCACCTCCTCGAAGACCTCGCCCGACGGCGCCACGACCGGGAGCCCGCCATGCTGCACCTCGAGCAGGGGCAGCCCGAGACCTTCCGCACGGGAGGTCGACAGGAGGAGATGGCTCTCGGCGACGCGCTGGCGCATGCCGGCGTCGTCGACCGCGTGGTGGAGCGTGACGAAGCCAGGAGGGCGGGACAGGAAGTCGTGCTGCCCCCAGCCGATCCGGCCGACGATGTCGAGATGGGCCGGCTGCCCGGCCGCGTTCAGGGCCGCGACGATCGCGATCGCGGCGGGGTAGTCCTTGCGGGGCTCGATCGTCCCGATGGCCAGGAGCCGGAGCGTCTCGCCCGGCCGGAACGCGCGCGGCGGCTCGCCGTCCGCGAGCCCGAAGACGTCGTGCGCGGCCGGCCGGAGCAGATCGATCGTGGCGTCCGGACGCGCGAAGGCGCGCAGCGCCCGCCCCGTCGTCTCGGAGTTCACGAGGAAACGCCGCCCGTGCTGGAGGGCGAACGCGAAGGCCGGAGCCATGTAGAGACGCGCCTTCCAGCTCAGCTCGTCCCGCCGCGTCAGCAGGAACGTGTCGTGCACGTAGGTGAAGCAGCGCCGACCGAGCAGGACCGAGAGCGGCCCCGGCGGGAAGCCGGGACACACGAGGCGAGCCCGACGATTCATGAGGCCTCGGGCCGCCAGGCCGATCTGCTGCTCGAAGATCATGTGCAGGAGCCCCCGGCTCCGGACCTCCCGGATCGGGTGCGGGGCCAAGGCCTCGGCCGAGAAGAGATCGAGCGCGACGCGCTCGATCCCGGTGACGTGGCCGCGCACATGGGTCTGGTCGATCACCAGTCTCGAGGCCGGCTCCCCCGGTCGCGAGACGGTCATCGCGCGCGGGCCAGCCGACGCAGGCGCTCCGCCGCGTAGAGCGCCCGGCGCATCCAGAGCGGCTGGGCGCGGCCCCAGATCCTGTGCTTCCAGCGCCGGGCGAACCGGACCAGCGGACGCGACGGCGCGACGGCGGCCCGGGCGACCGGAGGGACGGGCGCGGCCGCAGCGAACATGACCGGATCCAGCCGGACGCGCCCCCGTTCGGACGCCGTGGGACGCAACCCGAGATCGGCCAGGACATCCGTGAGGCCGAGCGCGGCGGCCGCATGGCCGTTGCGGCTCTCGAGCGCGATCCGACCCCAGCGCGAGAGCGCCTCGCGCCGGGTCGGATCGGCGAGGAGCGCCGCGATGGCGTCCGCGAGCGCGGCCGGGTCCGGGTCGACCAGGACACCGGACACGCCGCCGATCACGGCCGTGGTCAGCCCGGTGTTCCGGTAGGCGACCGTCGGCACGCCGCACAGGCCCGCCTCGATCGCGGTCTGGCCGAGGGTCTCGAGCCGGCTCGCGGTGACATGAAGGTCGCAGGCGCCGTACCACGCGGCGAGTTCCTCCTCCGCGCCGATCGGGCCCGGAGCGAAGAGGTTCGGGAGAGGAAAGGCGCGGCGATCGTCGATGCGGCCAAGGGCCACGAACCCGATCTCCGGCCCTGCGACCCGGAGCAGCGCCCGGACGAGGTCCGGGCCGCCCTTGTCGGGCTGGTCGGCGATCACGGCCCCGAACAGGATCAGGAGGTCGCCCTCCGGCAGCCCGAGGCGACGCCGGAGAGCCGCCTTGTCGCCCGGCCGGAACACCTCCGTCGGGAAGGCGAGATCGATCCGGGCGACCGCGGCCGCGGGAGCGAGCGTCCGGGCGCGCCGCTCCGTCCAGGCCGAGTTGGCCAGCAGCATCACGGATCCGGCACCGGCGAGGAGCGCCCGCTTGCGATCGAAGCTCGAGGCGATCCGGGCGGGAGCGAGCTGCGGATAGAGCGTCGATGTCGGGCAGGCCGCCGTGCAGCCGGTGTCGATGAGACGACAGGGCCCGGGATGAGCGCAGCGGCCGGTCAGCGCGAAGAGGTCGTGCAGGACGGCGAGGATCGGGACATGCGGCCGCAGGCGCTCCAGCACGCCGCTCGTGCGCGTCGCGCCGTGGAGGTTGCCGACGAGGAGGAGGTCGGGCGCCCCCGCCAGGATCGCGCCCTCCGTCGCCGGGAAGGCGTCGGTCCACTCGGCCGCGACCGCGGGAGATTCGTCGCGCAGCCGGTGGATCGCGACGTCGTGGCCGGCGAGGCGCAGGGCATCCACGAGCCGCCGATGGGCGATCCCGGCCCCGCCGGTCGGTCCGGCATCGTCGAGCGCCGCGATCCGCAAGCCGGCATCGAGCGCGTCCGGCAGCGCTCCGGACCGACGTCGCAGCAGCACGGGCCTGCCGATCCGGGCGACCTCGATCCCGGATCGGGCGAGGCGGGGCCAGAGCTCCGCCACGGGATCCCGGGCGATCGGCGAGATCCCGCCCGCCTTCGCGATCGCCCGGCCACTGAGCAGGACGTCGCCCCCGGGGGCCGACGAAGACTCGGCGGCCGCCACAGCCTCGCTCTCGACGAGCGGCCCCGGCCGGATCGCGAGAGCGTCGACGAGGACGATGCCCCGATCGTCGTGCGACAGGCGCAGGCCGAACACCGCGTCCGCGCCCGACATCCAGGCTTCGAGCGTCAGGGCCGGGAGCGCGCCGGGGGCGAGCCGGTCTCCGGCCCGCAGCACGACCGCGAAGGCGGCGCCGTTATCCCTGACGGCCCGGGCGAGAGGCCCGGGCGGGCTCGAACCATCGTCGGCGACCCGGACCGCCTCCGCCTCGGGATAGCCCTGCTCCGAGACCGACAGGAGGCTTGCTGCGAGCGCATCGGAGGGCACGTCGGCCGGACCGGTGACGAAGACGGCGACCCGCGGCCACGCGCTGCCGTCCGGCAGCGTCGCCGGCCGGTCATGGCCCGGCGACACGCGCCGCTCGGTGCCCGAACGATCGGCCGATGCCGGACCGGCGTCACGGGAAGGAGCCGCGGCGTGCTCGACCGGCTCGACGGCATGAGGCTTCGAGCGGGCGTTGGTCACGTCGGCGATCGGATGCGGCGGTTCGAGAGGTGGGTCTGTGACAACATCGACGATCACGCGGAATAGGCAGCCGATCATGGCGAGGAAACGCTAAAAGACCCGCGTGACACTCGCATCGAAAGTGGACCTCCCCGATCACTCTTCCTTCATCGTGACCTCCGATCGTGACGACACACGCTCCAATTTGAAGATCATTCGTGGTTCATCTCAGCCCATGAACCGCGAACCCGATGCCCGCCCGAGCCGGCGTGCCGTCCTGGCGGCGGCCGGAGCCGCGTGGGCGGACGGCGCGGCGGCCGCGAGCGCGACCTCCGTCGCCGCGGCCGCCGACGGCCTCCGCCACGCGGCGGACCGGATCGGGCTCAGCTTCGGGACGGCCGTGAACATCACCTCGCTCCGGACCGATCCGTCGTATGGGGCCGCCATCGCCCGCGAATGCGGGATCCTGGTCGCCGAGAACGAGATGAAGATGGAGTATGTCGAGCCGGAGCGCGACCGGCCGACCCATGCCGGCGGCGACGAGATCCGGGACCTCGCCCGACGGAACGGACAGCGCCTCCGGGGCACGACCCTCGTCTGGCACCGGGGCATGCCGGAATGGGCCATCGACGCCATCACGTCGACCGGTGCCGAGCGCCTCATGCGGGGCTGGATCAGCCGCATCGCCGGGCGCTACCGAGGGCAGATCGAGTCCTGGGACGTCGTGAACGAGATCGTCGATCCGAAGGGCGGCAGGAGCGACGATCTTCGGGAGACGCCCTGGCTCGCAGCGCTCGGGCCGGCCTACGTCGACCTCGCGTTCCACACCCTGCGCGAGGTCGACCCTGCCGCGGCCGGACTCTGGAACGAGGACGACGTCTGCCTCGGCGCGCGCTGGATGGAGGCGCGGCGCGGCGCGGTTCTCAGGAACCTCGAAACCTTCCTGGCCCGAGGCGTCCCGATCCGGCGCTTCGGCCTGCAGTCGCACCTCAACTCGCTCGTGACGCTCGACGAGGAGGCGCTCCGCAGGTTCCTGCGCCGCCTCGCCGGGATGGGCCTTGCGATCGAGGTCACCGAGCTCGACGTCGACGACCGCGCGTTCCCGGCCGACACCGCGACGCGGGATCGGGGTGTCGCGGACCTCGCCCGTCGCTACCTCGACGTCGTGCTGGACGAGGCGGCGGTCCTGAACGTCCTCACCTGGGACATCGTGGACCCGAACACCTGGCTGAACGAGAGCGACCGCCGGCGCCCGGACGGCCTGCCGCAGCGCAGCCTCCCGCTCGACGCGGGCTACCGGCGAAAGCGGCTCTGGTCCGCGCTCCAAGGAGCGTTCCTCCAGGCTCCGGACCACCGAGCCGCCCGGACACGGGCGCGGGCCGCGGGACGCGCGACGTGATCCACCGTCACCTCACGCTCTACCTGATCGCGCGCGCCTTCGCGGCGCTGGGCAACCTCGTCGCGGTCGCGGTCTTCACCCGGCTCGCCGGACCGGAGGTGTACGGGCACTACGTCGTGATGTTCGCGGCCGCCCTCGTGATCAGCGGGTTCTCCGTCCAGTGGATCCGCTACGCCTTCTTCAACCATTACCGTTCGGACGAGGATCGCGATTTCTTCGCGAGCTTCGTCGCGATGATCGCGGTCTCGATGCTCATCACGATCGCGGTCGCGACGACGGCCTTCGCGCTCGAGGGCACGAACGTCGCGTTCGCGGCGGGCGCACTCCTGATCGGCCTCTCGACCGCGCTGTTCGACGTCGTGACGGAGGTCTGCCGCACGCGGCTCGAGGTCGGCCGCGCCGTCCTCAGCATGACCCTGAAGGCGGTGCTGGTGCTCGCGCTCGGCACGGTCGCGCTCCTGTCGCAGCAGAGCGCGCTCGCGCTCGCGGGCGGCATCGCGCTGGCCCATCTCCTCGCGACCGTGCCGGCCGCGATCACGCTCGGCCGGCTTCTCGGCGGGCGGCCGACGTGGCGCGAGGCGAGGAAGCTCATCGTCTTCGGCTGGCCCCTGATGCTCTCCTTCGGGATCGGGGCCTTCGCGCAGGGCGTCGATCGCTTCTACCTCGCGGGCGTCGCGGGCGCCGCCGCGATCGGGGCCTACGGGGCGCTGAGCGACCTCGTCCGGGCGAGCTTCACGATCCTCGCCGAAAGCATCAGCATGGCGACGGTGCCGCTGGCGAAGCGTCAGTTCTCCGCGGGCGAGAAGGCGGAGGCGACCCGCACCCTGCACCACGCCTTCCGGCTCCTTCTCGTGGTCGGCACGTTCCTGGCCGCCTTCCTGCTGATCTTCGCGCCGATGATCCTGCCGATCGTCCTGCCGCGGGCGTTCCTCGTGGATTCGGATCGCCTGCTGCCGGTCATCCTGCTCGCGGCGTTCCTGCTCGTGTTCCGGAACGTCTATCTCGCGCAGATCATCTATTTCGCCCGCGCGAGCCATCTCGAGCTCGTCTCGGCCCTGATCCTGACAGCCGTGAACCTCGCGCTCTGCGCGCTGCTGATCCCCCGCGCCGGCGCGCTCGGGGCGGCGCTCGCCTTCCTGGGCGGTCAGGTGGCGGCGGGCCTGTACTTCCTCCTGTTCGGCCGGGGCGTGTTCTCCATGCCGACGCCCTGGCGACCCGTGGTCGGAATGAGCGCGGTCTGCGCCGCTTTGATCGTGGCCGGCCAGGCGGTCGCGGCGGCCCGGCTCCCGCTCGCCGGGATGCTGCTCGCCGAGGCCGCGCTGTTCGGCACGGCGCTCGCCGTCACGGCCTATGGCTTCGGCCTTCGCCCGGGAGCGATCCGGGCCGGCGGCAGCGCCCTCCTCGCGCTCGGCCGACGCTGATCCGACCGGCCTACCGGACCGCGATCAGCGATTTCGTCAGGCCGAGAAAGCGCTCGCGCCCGATCCGGGCATCCGGGAACAGGGCGGTCATCTCGCGCGCGTCGAGGAGCGAGGCGTCGGCCAGGATGCCGTCCGCCTCGTCCAGCGTCGTGGCGCGTGGGTAGAAACCCCTCGCCCCGCCCATGACGAGCGAGCGCTGCCAGGGCCGCGGCAGCCAGTGAATGACCGGAAGCCGGAAATGCGGCTCGATCGGGAACCAGTAGTTCGGCGTCTGGACGAAGTACCGCGGAGCGAGACGACGGACTTCGGCCGCCATCCTGCGCTTCTCGGACCAGCGGCCGACATGCTCGATCACGGAGTTCGAGTGCACGATGTCGAAGCTGCCGTCCGGGAGATCGGGCAGGCTGCAGGCGTCGCCCGCCCGGCTCTCGAAGCGGGCGTCGGGCACGGCCTCGCTCGCGAGGTTGACGAGGGTCACGTGGATCGGCCGGTCGCGCCAGGCCTCCTCCAGCCCGAGCCAGTACGAGACGCCGCCGCCGAGATCGAGGACGCGGCACTGGCCCCGCTCGGCCAGGACCGCATCGACGAGCGCCAGGAAATCCGCGAAGCGGCGGCGCCGGAACGCGTTCCGGTAGACGGCGTCCTCGCGCGCGGCTTCGTCCTTCGAGAGCGACAGGGCCGTCATCGCGACATCTCCTGAGCGTGCGCGCGACCGAACGCACGGCGCAATCTCGCCTCGAGCTCCGGCCGCTGCCGGAGCCAGGCCCGCCCGTTGAGCCGCCCGACCTCGGCGAGACCGAGCGGCGACGTGGCCCGGACCACGTCGACGAGCGGTGTCGGCACGACCCCGAACCGGCGCTTGTAATCGTAGTTCCCGACGCTGAAGTCGAAGTCGCGCACGCCCGCATCGTGGAGGCTCGCCATGGTGCGCTCGATGACGAGGCGCCCCGGCGAGGCGTTCGTCCAGACGGGATCGGCGCTGGAGCTGATGCGGATCATCGTGAAGCTCCGGCCGCTGCGGAGCCCCATCAGGGCCGCGACCACCTCGTCGCCCGCCATCAGGGCCAGGAGCCCGACGTTCTGGCCGTCCGGATCGGCGTCGACGAGGCGGCGGTAGACGTCCGCGGCCTCGGGCGCGTCGAGCCCGTAGCGCTTGCCGACGCGCTCCATGCGGATCGGCTGCTGCAGTTCGATCGCGGCCAGCACGCGGCGGCGCTCCTCCCGGCCGACGACCGTCCGGAACGCGGTCCCGGGCTGGCGCGAGAAGACGCGCCAGGATCGCTCGAGCTCCTTGCGGACCACGCGCTTGATGCCGCCCCGCATGTAGGCCTCGTAATCGTCTCCGATGCGGACGAGGTTGCCGTTCAGCTCCGATGGGAGCGTCGCCACGAGGGCGAGCGGGTTCGGCTGCCCGTCGATCTCGGGCGGCATCTTGCGAAGAGAGATCAGGTCGGAGCCCGGCAGGCCGCGCCTGAGCGCGCGCCAGAGCGCGGCTGCGCCCTCCTGGGTGCGGGGAGCCGCCGGGCCGAGGATCGGCGCGTTGTAGTCGACGAGGTCGAGATCGGCGAAGCCGATCACGCGGACGAGGCCCCGACGGCGGCGGATCAGAGGGAGGTGCAGCGCGGCCTCGCCCGTCCGGACGTCCCGCACCGACACGAGGAGCGGCTCGACATCGGGCCTCGCCGACATCGCGCCGTACCAGGAGCTGAGAACGAGGCCGTCCTGGAACGGCGTCGCCCGGCCGGTCCGGAACGCCGCCTCGAAATCCGGCCGGGCCCGGTCCCAGTCGCGGTCGAACCGGACGTCGTAGCCGGCATGCGCCAGGGCGACCGGGCCCGCCGGGAGGACCGCGGCCGGCATGTCAGGCCGCTTCCTTCAAGTCGACGATCTCGCCGAGATGCGATTCGTCGAGCCGGAAATCGATCTTGCGACCCTCGCTGCGCTTCTGCTTCGCCCAGCGGCTCTGACGCATGAGCTTCTGCAGCACGGCCTTCGACCAGAAGCCCGGGCCTTCGATCGCGCGGTTGACCGCGGTCACGCCGAAGCGGTGACGCAGGATGCCGTTCGCGAGGTTGACCATCTGCCGGCGCCGGATCTCCTCCGTCAGGAAGGACACCGTCATCGAGACGTTCAGGGTGTTCAGGTTCTCGACCCGATGCGGCGCGTTCAACGGCCAGCTCAGCATCTGGCCCGGCTCGAGGTCATAGGGCTGCGCGTGCTCCTCGTACCAGCTCTGGTAGGGCATGTTCACCTCGACGTCGTGGACGGCGATGTCCTCAAGCTGCTGCGGCGTCACGAAGGGCGCCGATGCCGGGTAGACGTGGACCCGCTTCCGGCCGGAGATCTGCCAGAGGCACTGGCCGGGCAGGTCGGTGTGGTAATAGACCTGCGCGATCGGCGACGAGATCAGGATGCCCGCGGAGCGGGTCGGCGCCTGGAAGCCGGGTATCCGGGACGAGAGCTCGGTGAAGGTCTCGTCCAGCAATTCGCGGTACCGGGAATCGACGCCCGTGAGGTTTCGGAGGTTCAGCCACATCCGACCGCGGGCGATGGCGTCGATCACCTGCCGGCCACCGAGCGACCCGATCTCACCCTCGCGCCAGAAGCGCTTCGCCTCGCCCTGCGCTCCCATGTAGACGAGGCTGTAATGCTCGCGCGGGTAGTGCGAGATCAGCTCAGCCAGTGCATCCATCGAGAAGAGAGGCGTCCGGTGCAGGCGATGCTCCAGGCGGATCGGCTGGTTGTTCCAGAGTGCGCTGGCCTTTTCCGGCCATGAGGTGAAGATCGGTTCCTGTGCCATCGGGCTATCCTTTTCCAGGCGGTCCTGTTCCGGGACGGGCGGTCCCGACACGGAACGAAACGCTCCTCGCTCGCTGTCCCATCCCGGTCCGGGCCGCTGCCGTGGGCCGGGGACGCCGGGAGCGGAGCAAGAAGGGTGCAGGCCGGCAGCCGTCGCCCGGGGCTCTCGACCGGGGTCCGTTTGACTGACAAGGTCGCGGGGCAAGGACGGCGTGGATCGTCCGGTCGACGAGGGAGAGACGACGATGGCGGGCATGACCCGGCGCAGGACATTGCGCCTCCTCGGGGCCGGCGCGACGGCGGCCGCATCCCTCCCGGCCCTCGCGGCCATGGGCCCGAACGACCGCTTCGACCTCCTGATCAAGGGTGGCGAGGTTCTCGACCCGAGCCAGTCGCTCCGGGCGAAGCGCGATCTCGGCATCCGGTTCGGCCGGATCGAGGCGATCGAGGCCGACATCCCGGCCGCGCGCGCGATCCGGATGGTCGAGGCCGGCGGCAGGCTCGTGCTGCCGGGCCTGGTCGACCTTCACGCGCATACCTATCCCTACGGGTCGGCGATCGGCATCCCGGCGGACGAGTCGTCGCCGCTGTCCGGAACCACGACGGTGGTCTCGGCCGGGGACGCGGGCGCGAACAACATCGCGGGGCTTCGGCGCCACATCGCGGCCCAGACCCGGACCCGCATGTATGCCTTCGTGCACATCGCGAACATGGGCCTCGCGGCCTTCCCGGTCGCCGAGCTCTACAACATCGACCACGCCCAGGTGGAGGCCTGCGCGAAGGCGATCGCCGAGAACCCGGACTTCGTCCTCGGCGCGAAGGTCCGGATGTCGGAGAACGTCGTCTTCAAGCACGGCACGGAGCCGCTGAAGCGGGGCGATCCAGGCCTGCGAGATGTCCGGCCGTCCGGCGAAGGTGATGGTGCATATCGGCGGCGTCGCGACGACCGAGGTGATGAGCCAGATCCTCGACATGCTGCGTCCGGGCGACATCCTGACCCACTGCTACTCGGGAGCGCCGAACATGGCCGGCGCCTTCACGAACATCGTCGAGAACGGCCGGCTGCTGCCGGCGGCGCTGGAGGCGAAGCGGCGCGGCGTCGTGTTCGACGTCGGCCACGGCGGCGGCAGCTTCGATTTCACCGTCGCGGAGGCCGCGATCGCGCAAGGTGCCGGTCCGGACACGATCTCGTCCGACCTGCACGTGGTCTCGGGCAACACGCCCGGCCTGCCGTTCCTGCCCTGGGTGATGAGCAAGTTCCTCACGCTCGGGGCGACGCTGGACCAGGTGGTCGCGATGGCGACGAGCAGGCCGGCCGCCGTCATCGGGCGCGACCCGAAGCTCGGCACCTTGCAGATCGGCGCCCCCGCCGACGTCGCTGTCATGGACCTCGTCGAGGGTCCGGTCTCGTTCCTGGACACGCGCAACAACACCCGGGCCGGGACGGCATTCCTGAAACCGGTCCAGACCGTCATCGCCGGCCTCGTGTTCGGACGTCCCTATCAGACGCCGTTCTCGGTCCAGTGATGCCGGCCCGGACCCCGACGCACGTCGTCGCAGGAACGCGTGTCGCGGGGCTTGGGCGTTGACGGGACGGGGCGGCCGGACCACGTTCGCGTCATCGGCCGACCGTCCTGCCCGGAGTGGACGAGGCTCGACCCGCAGGGTGCGGACGTGAACAGCGGATTATCATCATCGTGACGCGCCGCGGCCGACGTATCGCCGTCATCGCCACCTCCGGCACGGTTCTCGCGGTCGCGATGGCACTCGTGCTGTTCGCGATGCGGGACACCATCGTGTATTTCCGCGCGCCGTCCGAGGTCGTGGCGACACCCCGGGTGGGCGCCCGCATCCGGCTCGGCGGGCTCGTCGAGACGGGCTCGGTGAAGCGCGGGTCCGACCAGGTCGTCGAGTTCGCGGTGACGGACGGCCCGGCGAGCGTTCCGGTCCGCTACAAGGGGCTCCTGCCGGACCTCTTTCGCGAGGGCCAGGGCGTGGTGACGGAGGGCGCGGTCACGGCCTCCGGCCTGTTCATGGCGGACACCGTCCTGGCGCGCCACGACGAGACGTACATGCCGCGCGAGGTCGTCGACGCCCTGAAGGCGCAGGGCCGCTGGCAGGAGGGTAGCCCGGCGGGCGCCGCCCCGGCGGCGGGTGCCCGGGCCGGCGAGTCCCGGCCGCGCCAGACGACGCAGCGCTAGGCCGCCCGATGCTCGTCGAAGCCGGCCATTTCGCGCTCGCGCTGGCGCTGGGGCTGTCCCTGCTGCAGGTCGTCGTGCCGCTCTGGGGCGCGCGCTCCGGCGACCCGGTCCTCATGGACGTCGCCCGCCCGATGGCGTTCGGAACCTGCGCGCTGGTCGCCTTTTCGTTCGCGACCCTCGTCGTCGCGCACGTCACGTCGGACTTCTCGGTCCAGAACGTGGTCGAGCACTCGCATACGCTGAAGCCGTTGCTCTACAAGGTCTCGGGCGTCTGGGGGAACCACGAGGGCTCGATGCTGCTCTGGGTGCTGATCCTGACGGTGTTCGGGGCGCTCGTCGCCGCGAACCCGCGGGCGGTGCCGCTTCGGCTCAGGACCAACGCGCTTGCCGTGCAGGCGATGATCACCTGCGCGTTCCAGCTCTTCATCCTGTTCACGTCGAACCCGTTCCGCCGCCTCGATCCGGCGCCCCTCGAGGGTCAGGACCTCAATCCCGTCCTGCAGGATCTCGGCCTCGCGATCCATCCGCCGCTCCTCTACATCGGCTATGTCGGGTTCTCGATGACCTTCGCGTTCGCGATGGCGGCGCTGATCGACGGTCGCGTCGACGCGGTCTGGGCCCGGGCCGTCAGGCCCTGGGCGCTGCTCGCCTGGAGCTTCCTCACGCTCGGCATCGCGATGGGCTCGTACTGGGCCTATTACGAGCTCGGCTGGGGCGGGTTCTGGTTCTGGGACCCGGTCGAGAACGCGTCCCTGATGCCCTGGCTCGCCGGCACCGCGCTCATCCACTCGATCGTCGTCATGGAGAAGCGCGAGGCCCTGAAGGTCTGGACGATCCTGCTCGCCATCCTGTCCTTCTCGCTATCCCTGATCGGGACGTTCCTGGTCAGGTCCGGCATCCTGACCTCGGTCCATTCCTTCGCGGTCGACCCGAGCCGGGGCATCGTGATCCTGGGAATCCTGTCCGTCTTCATCGGGGGCTCGCTCGCGGTCTTCGCCTGGCGGGCGCCGCTGCTGCGCCAGGGCGGGCTCTTCGCGCCGATCTCGCGCGAGGGCGCGCTGATCCTGAACAACCTCCTGATCGCGTCGGCCTGCGCGACCGTGTTCCTCGGCACGCTCTATCCGCTCGCGCTGGAAGCGATCACGGGCGACAAGATCTCCGTAGGCGCACCCTATTACCAGCTCACCTTCGTGCCCCTCGCGCTGCCGCTCCTGCTCCT
>CAXTKM010000011.1:0-2479 GCA_964244795.1 uncultured Enterovirga sp. | reverse complement strand
GTGCCCTTCGGGCAGCGGCTCGCCTGGAAGCGGGGCGACATCCTGGCCGCCTCGCAGCGCCTCTTCGCCGCGATGGCGGCCTCGCTCGCGGTGACGCTCGGGCTCATCGCCTTCACGGCCGGCGGCCCGGTCCTCGCGCCCGTGGGGGCCGGGATCGGACTCTTCCTCGTCCTCGGCTCGCTGACGGAGATCTGGACACGCGCGAGCGGCGGTGCCGGCCGCCCGGCGGCCGTGACCCTCAGGCGAGCGGCCGGCCTGCCGCGCTCGACCTGGGGCAGCGCCATCGCACATGCCGGGATGGGGATCACCGTCCTCGGGCTCGCGGCCCAGGCCTGGAGCGGCGAGACGATCGCGACGGCCCGGATCGGCACGACGCTCTCCGTCGGGGGCTACGAGGCGAAGCTCGTCCGCCTCGCGGCCCGGCCCGGCCCGAACTACGCGGCCGAGGTCGCGACGCTCGAGGTCAGCCGCGGCGGCCGGATCGTCGGCATCGTCGAGGCCGAGAAGCGTACCTTCCCGGCCCGCGAGATGACGACCACCGAGGCCGGCATCCTCACGGAGGGCGTGAGCCAGTTCTACGCCAGCGTCGGCGAGATCGGCCCCGACCGCTCGATCGGGCTTCGCCTCTACTCGAAGCCGCTCGTTCTCCTGATCTGGCTCGGCGCCGTCGCGATGGCGGCGGGCGGCGCTCTCTCGCTCAGCGACCGCAGGCTCCGGGTCGGCGCGCCGGCCCGGGTCAGGGCGGGACCCCTCGTCCCGGCGGAGTGACACCCTCGGCCGACTACGACGTCGTCATCGTGGGCGGTGGCCTCGCGGGCCTGAGCCTCGCGGCGCGGCTCGCGACGCAGCCGCTGTGCCGCACGCTGGTCCTCGAGCCGCGCACGGCGTATCCGCGCGACCGGACCTGGTCCTACTGGCGCCTGTTCGACCATCCCTTCGCGGAGGCCGTCAGCGCGCGCTGGTCCGCCTGGGAGATCACCGAGCGGACGAAGGGCGGCCGGCGACGCGAGGTGCTCGGCACGAGCGCCGCCCTCCCCTACGAGACGATCCCGGCCGACCGGCTCTACGCTGCCGCCCGCGAGATCATCGCGGGCGCTGGAAACCATCTCGAGCTCAGGCTCGGCCGAAGCGTCCGGGCGATCGAGGAGAACCCGGACCGGGTGGTCGTGCGGACCGATGACGGCCAGGCGGTGACGGCGGGCCTCGTCTTCGACAGCCGGCCGCCGCCCCCCGCCCCCGCGGCCGATCTCGTCCAGCGCTTCGTCGGCCAGGAGGTCGTCACCGACCGGCCGGTCTTCGATCCGGGGCGGCTGACCCTGATGGACTTCGACGTGCCGCAGCAGGCCGGGGCGGTCCATTTCCTGTACGTCCTGCCGACCAGCCCGACCGAGGCGCTGGTCGAGGACACCTGGCTCGCACCCGCCGGAGCCGAGCTGCCCGATCACCGCGGCGCGATCCGGACCTACATGCAGCGTCGCTTCGGCACGGCCGCGTACCGTGTCACCTTCGAGGAGACCGGAGCGATCCCGATGAGCGCGGGCCTGCAGGCGGCTGACCGCGCCGGTCGCGTCATCGCGATCGGCACGGCCGGGGGCGCCGTGAAGCCTTCGTCCGGATACGGCTTCCTGGCGATCCAGCGCATGGCGGATGCGCTCGCGGCCGACATCGCGGCGGGGCGCCGGCCGGCGCCCTTCCAGCCGCGGAGCCCGACGGCGCGCTGGATGGATTCCGTCTTCCTGACCGCGATGCAGCGCAACCCCGAGGATGCGCCGCACATCTTCCGGAGCCTGTTCGCGGGCTGTCCGGCCGAGCCGCTGATCCGCTTCCTGAACGATGTCGGCACGCCGACCGACATCCTGCGCGTCATCGCCGCGATGCCGAAACGCGTGATGATCGCGGCCGCGGCCTCGCACATCCTGGCCCGGTAGGAGCGCCCGCTCGCGCCCGAGAGCCGGCGCGCCCGCGCGCCAGGCTGGCGATCCGTCGGGAAGCCGATTACAGCCGCTGCTCGGCGGTCGCCTCTCGTCGCCGCCCGGGAGCCGCGACCATGACATCCGCATCGCTCGCCGCCGCCATCGCGCTCGCGGCCGTGCTCGCGCCGGGCCTCGCCCGCGCCCAGGACGCCGCCGGAGGAGAGCGCGTGTTCGGCCAGTGCCGCGGCTGCCACCAGGTCGGCCCGACGGCCCGCAACGGGATCGGGCCGGCCCTGAACGGCCTTGCCGGCCGGGCCGCGGGCACGATCGATGGCTTCGCGTATTCGCCCGCGAACAAGGCCGCGAACCTGACCTGGGACGAGGCCACCTTCCGGGACTACATCCGCGACCCGAAGGCCAGGATGCCGGGCACGAAGATGATCTATGCGGGCCTGAAGAACGAGGCCCAGGCGGGCGACCTCTTCGCCTTCCTCAAGCAATACGATGCGAGCGGGAACAAGGCCACGAACTAGGAGGACCTTGCCTGAGGTCGCGAGTTCCCCTCT
>CAXTKM010000010.1:25326-37511 GCA_964244795.1 uncultured Enterovirga sp. | reverse complement strand
GTCGAGCTCGGGCTCGTCGTCCATCCGCTGCGCGACCATGAAGTTGTTCATGCAGGGCGCGACGGCCGTGAAGAAATGCTTGCCGAGCACGCGGTCGGCGGAGAGCCCGGCCAGGCGCGACTCCGTCACGTTGTAGGTCGCGACCGTCCCGTCGGCCGCGATGCCGATCACGCCGAACGGAAGGGAATCGAGCGTGTCGCCGTCGGCGTCCTCGATCTCCAGGATGGATGTCGTCTCGAATCTCACGGCAGCCCCCCGTCGCGCTCCCTCGATGCTGGCCTGCGGTTCACGATTCGTGAACAAGGGATCCAGCGTACCTTTCGATACGGAGCGGGCCCCCTGCGACCGCGCGGGCGATCCCAAGAGCCGGCTTTCGGCCGCATCACGTCATCGTCACGTGACGCCCCGCTCGAGGAGGATCAACTTACCTTCGCGCTTAACCGACGAGGCAGGCGGCCGCGGGCATCAGGAGCGATGGCCGACGATCCGTCCGAAGTTCTCCGCATCGCCTTCGACCGTCTCGTCGAGCACCTCGCCGAACGGCTTCGCTTCGGACCCGTCGCCCAGATGCCGCCGCGCTTGCGGGCTCGCGTGAGCCAGGAGGTGACCGAGGCTCTCGACGAGTGGCGGCATGCGGAGGGACGCTCGCCTTCGGCCGCGGCCATCACGCCGCTTCAGAAGCTGCTCGCGGCCTATGTCGAGGCCGAGCGCTCCTCGGGTGATGGATCTCCCCCTGACGCCTAGCGGGAGGGGATCGTCGGCCGCCGGCCCGCCTTCGGAGGATGGTGCCGGCTGAGGGGATTGAACCCCCGACCTTCGGTTTACAAAACCGCTGCTCTACCGCTGAGCTAAGCCGGCATCCTGCCGGCCCGCTACCACGCCGGCCGCGACCCCGGAAGCCTGCGAGGAAGCCTGAACGAGAGAAGCCCCACCTCGCGGCGGGGCTTCTGGTCGCGTCCGGGCGCCCGGCTTACCGGCGGGGGGCGTTGTCGTAGGTGAAGATGTCGCGATCCTTCGTCTCGGGCAGGAACAGGAGCCCGATCACGAAGGTCCCGAGCGCCACGACGATCGGGTACCACAGCCCGGAGAAGATGTTGCCGCTGGCCGCCACGATCGCGAAGGCCGTCGGGGGCAGGAAGCCCCCGAACCAGCCGTTGCCGATGTGGTAGGGCAGCGACATCCCGGTGTAGCGGATCCGGGTCGGGAACATCTCGACCAGGAGCGCCGCGATCGGGCCGTAGACCATCGTGACGTAGAGTACGAGGACGAACAGGAGGCCGATCAGCGTGAGCGAGCGGCTATCCGACAGGACCGTCCCGAACGTGGGCGTCTTCAGGATCGTCGGGTCGTTCAGCACGGGGTAGCCCGCGGCCTGCGCGGCCGAGACGATCGCGGGAGCGGTCGCGGTCGCGACGTCCGTGCCGTTCACCTTCGCGCCGAGCGCCGAGCCGGCGGGACCGTTCGCGAGGTCGTAATGGATCGAGCCGCTGGCCAGCGTCCGGCGGATCGTGTCGCAGGGCGTGGTGAAGGTTCGGACGCCGACGGGGTCGAAGAGCGAGCCGCAGGTGGCCGGATCGGCGGTCAGGACGACCTTCACGTTCTCGGTCGCGGCGAGCAGCTTCGGATTGGCCACCTTCGCGATCTGCGTGAAGAGCGGGAAATACGTCACCGCCGCGATCAGGCAGCCGGCGAGCAGGATCGGCTTCCGGCCGATTTTGTCCGACAACCATCCGAACAGGACGAAGAAGGGCGTGCCGATCAGGAGCGAGATGGCGATGACGAGGTTCGCCGTCGTGCCGTCGACCTTGAGCGTCTGGGTGAGGAAGAACAGGGCGTAGAACTGCCCCGTGTACCAGACCACCGCCTGGCCCGCCGTGCCGCCGAGGAGCGCGATCAGGCCGACCTTGGCGTTGTCCCACCGGCCGAAGGCCTCGGCGAGCGGAGCCTTCGAGCCCGTGCCCTCCGCCTTCATCTTCTGGAAGGCGGGCGACTCGTTCAGCGACAGCCGGATCCAGATCGAGAAGCCGAGCAGGATGATCGAGAGCAGGAACGGGATGCGCCAGCCGGCGATCCCGAGCCAGGCACCCTGTCCGGTCGCGAATGCCTCGGGCGACATGCTGAGCCGCAGCGTCAGGATGACGATCAGGGACAGCATGAGGCCGACCGTCGCGGTCGTCTGGATCCACGACGTGTAGAAGCCGCGCCGACCTTGGGGGGCGTGTTCCGCCACGTAGGTCGCGGCCCCGCCATATTCGCCACCGAGCGCAAGGCCCTGCAGCAGCCGGCAGATGATGAACGCGACCGGGGCGAGATACCCGATGGTCGCGAAGCTCGGCAGCAGCCCGACCACGAAGGTCGCGATGCCCATGAGGGTCATCGTGACGAGGAACGTGTACTTTCGGCCGATCATGTCGCCGAGCCGTCCGAAGAAGATGGCGCCGAAGGGCCGCACCGCGAAGCCGGCCGCGAACCCGAACAGCACGAAGATGAACTTCGCCGTATCGTTGTCGCCCGGCACGAAGTTCTGCGCGATGTTCGCCGCGAGCGAGCCGGCGAGGTAGAAGTCGTACCACTCGAACACCGTGCCGGCCGAGGACGCGATGATGACCTTGCGCTCCTCCTTCGTCATGGGCTTGTGCGCTGCGTCGGCTGTTCGTGTGGCTGACATCGCCATCGGCGTTCTCTCCCCCGTCTGAGGCATCGTCGGCTGAGCTTCGGCACCGGGGCCGGCGCGCGGATCGACACCGTTCGTGACCGGGCAGGCATAGGAGGTCGACCGCGAAGCGTCGACACGCCGTCGCTCCGCAATTCGTCGTGCAACCTACGTCTAATCCGGGGCGTTCGATGACGGAGCGATCCCTCCGTGCTACGGAGACGGCGAGGAGGCCGGACAGGAAGGGAGCGTCGCGATGCGAGCTTTGTCGTCGGGCCTTGTGATGTCTGCCGCTGCGGCGGTTCTCGTGATGGCCGGGATCGGCGACGCGTCCGCGCTCGGCCGAGGCGGAGGCGGCTCCGGCGTCGGTGGCCGATCGTTCGGGGGTGGACAGGTTCGGGTGTCGGGTCGGAACGGTTTCGGCCGGGTCGGTGGCTTCGGCATTCGTGGCCGGATCGGCTTCGGGTTCGGTCCGGGCGCGAGAGGCTTGTCCGCACGGGGGTTTGCCGGACACCGCTTCGATCGGTTCGCGCGCGGCTGCCGGTTCGGTGGCTGCGGCTCGCGTTACGGCTATGGGTTCGGCTCGGCCGGATACGGGTTCGACGGCTACGGCTTCGGGTCCGGATCATACGGCGGCTATTACGGCCGGCCCTATGGCCAGCCGTCCGGCGGCTTCGACCAGGGCATCCCGGCCTCCGCCGGGATCCGGCCGTCGCCGGTGCTGCCTCCGGCGATCTACGTGATCGGCGCCCGGTCGGGTTCTGTCGGCGCGCGAACGCGGGGCGCCGGACGAGGCCGGTCGAGCTCGGTCGACACGGCCGAGATGCACGGCGAGAGCGGCGTCATGTCCGCCCCGCGGATTACCCGGACGAACCGGGACCGCTGATCGGGCGCGAGAGCGCGTAGAGCGCGACAGCGGCCGCGTTCGACACGTTCAGGCTCTTGATCGTGCCCGGCATGTCGAGCCGCGCGACCACGTCGCAGGTGTCGCGGGTCCGTTGCCGGAGGCCCCGGCCCTCGGCCCCGAGCACCAGCACCGCCGGCCGCGGCGCCCCGATGGCGGAGAGCGGCGTGTCGCCCTCCGAGTCGAGGCCGATCCGACGGAAGCCGTTCTTGCCGAGGCCGATCAGTGTGTCGGAGAGATTGCGGACGGTGATCGTCGGCACGTGCTCGAGCCCGCCCGAAGCCGCCTTCGCGAGCACGCCCGTCGCGCCGGGGCTGTGTCGGGCGGTCGTCAGCAGGGCCGTCACCCCGAACGCGGCCGCGGTCCTGACGATCGCGCCGACGTTGTGCGGATCGGTGATCTGGTCGAGCGCGAGCACGAGCGCGTCGGCCGGGAGATCGTCGAGATCGAGGCCGGGGAGGGGGTCCGCCTCCAGGTAGAGCCCCTGATGCACGGCGTCGGCCTCGACCAGGCGGCTGATCTCCTCCGGCCGGACGAGGATCGGATCGATCGCGAGGTCGGGGCGCTCCTCCCGGAGCCGGATCAGCGCGTTCTCCGTCGCGAGGAGGCGCCGGATCCGGCGGCGGGGATTGGCCAGGGCCTCGGCCACCGGGTGGAAGCCGTAGAGCAGGACCGCGCCGTCTGGCGCCTCCATCTCGCCGCGGGCGAGGCCTTGCCGGCGCGCCGGGCCGGGCGACCCGAGCGGACCGGGCGCGCGCGGGCGGCGCGGAGGGAAGCTCCTGCTCTTCGTCATCGGGCCGTCTTCCGCGACCGTTGCCCTCCTGTCCAGCGCCGGACGGGGGCTTCGGGCCGCTCGTCGATCTGGCGCGGGAGGGCGCGGAGGCTTACTGCCCGGGCATCGAGCCCGCCGTGCCCCAGGGAGCCATCCGTGACAACCTCCGTGACCGAGACCATCGAGGCCCTCGCCCGCGGCGAGATCGTGGTCGTGACCGACGACGACGACCGCGAGAACGAGGGCGACCTCGTCGTCGCGGCCTCGCTCTGCACGACGGAGAAGATGGCGTTCATCATCCGCAACACCTGCGGCATCGTGTGCGCGCCGCTGCCGATCGAGGAGGCGAGGCGGCTCCGGCTCGACCCGATGGTCGCCGCGAACGACGCGCCCCTCGGCACGGCCTTCACGGTCACGGCCGACGTGAAGCACGGGCTGACGACCGGCATCTCGGCCGAGCAGCGGGCGAACACGGTCCGGGCGCTCGCGAACAACAACATGGGAGCGTCCGACTTCGTACGGCCGGGCCACGTCTTCCCGCTCACCGCGCGCGAGGGCGGCGTGCTGACCCGATCCGGTCACACCGAGGCCGCGGTGGACCTCTGCCGCCTCGCCGGGCTGCCGCCGGTCGGCGTGATCTGCGAGCTCGCGAACGACGACGGCACGGTGATGAAGGGCGAGCAGATCGAGGCCTTCGCCCGGACGCACGGGCTGAAGCGCGTCTCGGTCGCGGACCTCATCACCTATCGGCAATCGCGCGAGAAGCTCGTCGAGCGGCTCGGCTCCTTCCCGGTCGCGACGGAGTTCGGCGAGCTCACCGGCTACGCCTACTCGACGCCTTTCGACGCCGTGCAGCACTTCGCCTTCGTGTATGGCAGGATCGGCGAGGGCCGGGACATCCTGGCCCGGCTGCACCGGGCGAACGTCGTGGCCGACGTGCTCGGCGGCGGCGCCGTCATCAGGGCCTCGCTGAAGCGATTCCGGGAGGAGGGCAGGGGAGTCCTCGTCTACCTTCGGGAAGGGACGCCCGGCGTGCCCGGGACCGGGTTCCCGGACAGCGAAGGAGCCGGATCCGACGCCGATCGCTCGCGGCAATGGCGCGAGGTCGGGGTCGGCGCGCAGATCCTGCGCGACCTCGGCGTCACCTCCATCCGCAACCTCGCGACGGGCCCGCGCTCCTATGTCGGCGTCTCGGGCTTCGGGATCGAGCTCGTCGGAACGGAGACCCTCTGAGGCGAGTTCCGGCACGAGCGTCCGAACGTTCCCGCCGCGTCATGCTGAGGAGAGCCGCAGAGCGGCTCGTCTCGAAGCACGCACAAGCCTGGGCGCGCCCTTCGAGACGCCTGCTCCGCACGCTCCTCAGGATGACGAAGCGGGTGGAACGAGGCATTCTCGGCTAGGCCGAGAAGACCGGATCGTCCCCGCATCGGGAGAGGCAGCATGTCGATCAGCAGCGTGGACGTCGACGTCGCGATCGTCGGCGCAGGCCCGACCGGCCTCCTGGCGGCCGATCTCCTGGCCCGGAGCGGCGTTCGGGTCAGGATCGTCGACCGCGCTCCCGGCGCCGCGAAGGAATCGCGGGCCTTCGCGGTCCAGGCCCGCACGCTGGAGCTCCTCCTCGCGATCGGCCTCGCGGACCGCTTCATCGAACGCGGCCTGCTCGCGACGGGCGCCCGGATCTACGTGGACGGCAAGCCGAGCGCCGCCTTCGACATCGACCTCTCCGCGCGGGGCGACACGCCGTATCCGGTGGTCCTGATGCTGCCGCAATCCGAGGTCGAGGCGATCCTGGCCGAGGACCTCGCCGGGCTCGGGGTCGCGGTCGAGCGGGGCACGACGGCGGAAACCCTGACGCAGGACGAGGACGGTGTGCTGATCGAGGGCCGGAACGAGGCCGGCGAAGCCGTCCGGATCGCCGCGTCGTACTGCATCGGGGCGGACGGCGCGCACAGCTTCGTCCGCAAGGCGCTCGGCCTCAGCTTCGAGGGCGCGGCCTACCAGCAGACCTTCCTCCTCGCCGATTGCAAGGTGCACGGGCCGTTGGAGCACGGGCCCTTCGCGATGTTCCTGCACGGACGCGACTTCGCGATGAATTTTCCGCTGAAAGGCCAGGATTACGGGCGCGTGATCGCGGCCGACCCGCAGGGCGTCGTCGACCAGACGATCGCCTCGCAGGGCTCCTCCCCGGCGACCCTGCCGGAGGTGGAGGAGGCGTTCCGGCGGGCGAGTCAGCTCGACATCCGGTTGAGCGAGCCGCGTTGGCTCTCGCGCTACCGCGTCCACCACCGGGGCGTCGATCGCTACCGCGAGGGGCGCGTGTTCGTGGCGGGCGATGCCGCGCATATTCACAGCCCGGCCGGTGGCCAGGGCATGAACACCGGCCTCCAGGACGTGGCGAACCTCTCCTGGAAGCTCGCGCTCGCGGTCCGGGGCGACGCGCCGCCGACGCTGCTGGACAGCTACCATGCGGAGCGTTGGCCCGTCGGCGACCGCGTGCTGAGGATGACCGACCGGGCCTTCTCGGTCGCGACCTCGCGATCCGGATGGGTCACGGCGCTGCGGGACGTCATGGCTCCGATCGTCGGCGGCGCGATGGCCAGGAGCGGCGCCCTGCGATCGCGGGTCTTCCACTTCATCTCGCAGCTCGGGATCCGCTACCACCCTGGCGGCGCCGTGGCGGACGAGGGGGAGGCCTGGCCGGCCGGTCCTGCCCCGGGGCGGCGCGCGCCGGACGCCACGATCGGCCGCAAGACGAGCGTCTTCGACCTGATCGGCGGCTACCGCTTCACCCTTCTCGCCTTCTCCCGGACCGCCCTCGGCTCGGACGAGATCGACCGGTTGTCGCGCGCGCTGCAGGCCGTGGCCGCGGGCACCTCGGTCCCGCTCGACACGCATCTCGTCGCGCATTCCTTCGCGGGCAGCGATCCTCGCCTCATCCAGGCCGAGAACAGCGCCGTCTTCTCGGCCTACGGGCTCGACCACGACCGGCCGCAGGCGCTCTACCTCGTCCGGCCGGACGGGCACGTCGCCTGGCGAGCGCCTGGGCTCGACATCGCCATCGCCGGGTGCCGGCGCTTCATCGAGGAGCGGTTCGCCCGCCCATCAGCGCCGTGACGTGCGCGGCCGCGGAGGCCGCGAGCGCCCGCAGGTCGTAGCCGCCCTCCAGCACCGAGACGACCCTGCCGCCGGCATGACGATCGGCCAGCGCCATCAGGCGCTCCGTCGCCCAGGCGAAGTCGGTCTCGTCCAGCCGGAGGCTCGCCAGCGGGTCGAGCCGATGCGCGTCAAATCCGGCCGAGATCACGACGAGGTCCGGCCGGAACGCGTCCACTCGGGGCAGGATGCGGGCTTCCATCGCGGCCCGGAACGCCGCCCCGTCGGCTCCCGAGGGGAGCGGCGCGTTCACGATCGTGTCGTGGTCGCCCCGCTCGGACGCGGCCCCCGTGCCTGGGTAGAGAGGCCACTCGTGCGTCGATGCATAGAGCACCGAGGCGTCGTCCCAGAAGATGTCCTGCGTGCCGTTGCCGTGATGGACGTCGAAATCGACGATCGCGACACGCTCGGCCCCGTGCCGCGCCTGGGCGTGCCGGGCCGCGACCGCGGCGTTGTTGAAGAAGCAGAAGCCCATGGCGCGTGTCCGCTCGGCATGGTGGCCGGGCGGCCGCATCAGCACGAAGGCGTTCGCGGCCTCGCCGGTCATCACGGCGTCGACCGCCGCGACAGCGCCGCCAGCGCCGCGCCGCGCCGCCTCGAGGGTGCCGGGCGACATCACCGTGTCCTGGTCGATCCGGACCAGCCCCTCGGCGGGCGAGGCCCCGATCAGCGCCTCGACCCAGTCGGCCGGATGCGCCAGCGCGAGCTGCTCCGGGCTCGCCTCGGGGGCGGGCCGCCGCAGGAGAGCCGCGAAGGGCTCGGCCGCCAGCGCCTGCTGGACGGCCCGGATGCGATCCGCGCGTTCGGGATGCCCGGCCGGAGTCGCGTGCCCGAGCGCCGCGGGATGGTGGAGGAGCATCGTCGTCATCGGGGCTGAACGGCGCAGGATCGGGTTCGTTGCAAAGGGCTGTACATGCCGATCTCCCTCGCCTTCATCCGGGGCTCGCGAAGCGAGAGCCCGGAAACCATAAGCGCTGACGGTTGCAGCTTGAAAGCCTCGGCGTCACGACTCTCGACGTTGGCGTCTATGGGTTCCGGGCTCGGCTTCGCCGCCCCGGAATGACCGGCTCGGCGTGGCACGAAGCCCCGCATTTGTCGCGAGCGCCCCCGCTCGCTATGCCGGCCGGGAACGAGGCCCGGAGGCGTTTTGAGCAGCGAGAGCGCGCGGTCGCAGGACGGCCTTCCCACGCCGCAGCGGTACTGGTCGGCGCTGGCGATCTGGCTCGCGATCACCCTCGCGGTGCTCGATTCGGCGGTCGTGAACGTCGCGCTGCCGACCATCGCCCGGCAGTTCGCGATCGAGCCGCACGAGGCGATCTGGATCGTCAACGCCTATCAGATCGCGATCGTGGTCTCGCTCCTGCCGCTGGCCTCGCTCGGCGAGATCCTAGGCTACCATCGCGTCTACCTGGTCGGGCTCGCGGTGTTCACGCTCGCGTCGATCTCCTGCACGCTGTCCACGACGCTGATCGAGCTCACGCTGTCGCGGGTCGCCCAGGGTCTCGGGGCCGCCGGCGTCCTGTCGATCAACGCGGCGCTGGTGCGCTTCACCTACCCGACCCGCCTGCTCGGCCGGGCGATCGGGTTCAACGCGCTCGTCGTGTCGCTCTCGGCCGCCTCCGGCCCCTCGCTCGCGGCCGCGATCCTGTCCGTCGCGACCTGGCCCTGGCTCTTCGCCGTGAACATCCCGATCGGGATCGCGACCTTCGTCATGGCGGCTTTGGCGCTGCCCCGGACGGAGCGGGTCGATCGCCGCTTCGACTTCGCCGGTGCGGGCCTGAACGCGCTCGCCTTCGGGTTCGTGATCGGCGGCGTCGATCTCGCGACCCGGGCGGGCCGGCCGATCCTCGGGACGGTGCTGGTCGCGGCCGGGCTCGGCTGCGGGGCCCTGCTCGCGATCAAGGGACGGGCGGAGACGAACCCGATCCTGCCGATCGACCTCCTCCGGATCCCGGTCTTCGGCCTCTCCGTCGTGACCTCGATCTGCTCCTTCTGCGCCCAGATGCTGGCGATCGTGTCGCTGCCGTTCCTGTTCGACCGCGTGATGCACAGGACGCCGGCCGAGATCGGGCTCCTGCTCACGCCCTGGCCGATCGCGGTCGGGCTGGTCGGCCCGCTCTCCGGCATCCTGTCGGACCGGATCTCGGCCGCGATCCTCGGCAGCGCCGGGCTGCTGGTCATGGCGGCCGGGCTCGCGGCTCTCGCCCTCATGCCGCCGGACGCCACCTTCCTCGACGTCGCCTGGCGGATGATGCTCTGCGGCTTCGGCTTCGGGTTCTTCCAGTCCCCGAACAACCGCACGATGATCTCGTCCGCGCCCCGGAGCCGCTCCGGCGCGGCGGGCGGGATGCTGGCGACCGCGCGCCTGACCGGGCAGACCGCGGGCGCGACCGCCGTCGCGGTGCTGTTCGCGCTCCATCCCGTCGGCGGCGAGACGACCGCGCTCTCGGTCGCCTGCGGGGTCGCCCTCGCGGGCGCGCTCGCCAGCGCGTCCCGGCTCGCGGTGCGGCCGTGAGGCGCGAACGGAATGGGACGACGCGGGTTTGACCTCCATCGGCACGCGATCCGACAGGAGCACCATGCGTCATCCCCTCGCGACCCTCTGCGTGATCCTCGCGCTGTCGAGCCCGGCATCCGCCCAGTTCCAGGGCTATTTCGACGTGAGGCACGTCCAGCTCGCCGACCTGCGCGAGCCCGATTGGGGGCGTCGGATCGACGGCGACCGCGTGCTGTTCCTGTGCGTCAACCCGGAGCGCTGCCGGTCCCCGACCGGGATCGAGGTCAAGGGCGTCCTGCGCGCCGAGACGCTGCCGGAGGGTTTTCAAGCCGGTCAGCTGAGCCCCGCGGCGCTCAGGGCCGCAGGGGAGAGGAACGCCGCCGGACGGGGCAGCCGCTTCATCAGCGCCGAGCCGCTGGCCGTCGGCCGCGAGCGCGGCGTCGCGATGGAGGCCTCGGCCGAGGTCGGCCAGACGGTCTACTTCGTCACCCGGTGGCTCGGGCGGGGGAACCGGCTGCTCGACGTGAAGGTCACCTCGCCGGATCGGGAGCTCGCCCGCAGCCTGGCCGGCCGGGCCGTCGAGCAGCTCGTGCCACAGGTGTTCGGCGCGACCGCGCGACCCTGAGCGGCTCGGCCGCGCTCGCGCTCGACCGACGCGACGCCGTCGGCTATGGACGGGCATGCTCGACCCGGCCGCGTTCGCCGTCGAACCGGCCCCGGGCCGGTCCTGCGGCACCTGCACGCTCTGCTGCAAGGTCTACGACGTTCCCGCCGTCGCGAAGACGGCCGGAACCTGGTGCCGACACTGCCGGCCGGGCCGCGGCTGCGGCATTCACGAGACCCGGCCCGAGCATTGCCGCTCGTTCTTCTGCCTCTGGATGACCCAGACCTGGCTCGGCCCCGAATGGAAGCCGGAGCGCTCGAAGATGGTGCTCTCGATCGATCCCGGCACCAATTTCCTGCTCGTGCAGGTCGACCCCGGCGCCGCGAACGTCTGGCGGAGCGAGCCGTACTACCGAAACCTGAAGCAATGGGCGGCGGGCGCGGTCGCCCGCGGGCGCCACGTCCTCGTGTTCCTGAACAAGAGCGCGACCGTGATCCTGCCCGACCGCGACGTGCCGGTCGGCGTCATGGGTCCGGCGGACCGGATCGTGATGCGCGAGCGCCGGACGGCGGCGGGCCTCACGTTCGACGTCGAGAAGGTCGCGGCATGACGATCCGGGCGCTCCTCTTCGACAAGGACGGCACGCTGATCGATTTCGACGCGACCTGGGGCCCGGCGGCCTACCGCGTGATGCTGTCGCTCGCGGGCCGGGACCGGGCGGCGCTGGAACGCCTGATGGCGGCGAGCCGCTACCTCGAGCACGAGCGCCGCTTCCTGCCCTCCTCGCCGCTCGTCGGCGGCTCCTCGGCCGAGTACGGGCCGCTCTGGGCGGAGGCCCTCGGCCGCGAGCCCGGCCCCGAACTCTACGGCGAGATGGACGACCTCTTCCGGCGCTTCGGGCTCGAGACCTTGACCCCGATCGGCACCCCGGCGGCGCTGCTCGCCGACTTCGCTCGGGCCGGCTTCGCGCTCGGGATCGCGACCAACGACGCCGAGGGCTCGGCCCGCGCGCAGGTGGGCGCGCTCGGGCTCGATGGGCTCGTGCCCTTCATTGCGGGCTACGATTCGGGCTTCGGCAGCAAGCCAGGCCCCGGCATGGTCACGGCCTTCGTCCGGTACGCGGGCGTCGCGGCCCAGGAGGTCGCGCTCGTCGGCGATTCCCTCCACGATCTCCTGGCGGCCCGCGCCGCCGGCGTCGTCGCGATCGCCGTCCTGACCGGCCCGTCGCGGCATGCGGCCCGGCCGGAGATCGAGCCGCATGCCGACCACGTGATCGACTCGATCGAAGACCTGCCGGCGCTCCTCGACGCCCTCCGGGTGGGTCGTCCGGCCGGGTTCCAGGCGGCGGCGGGTCTCTGATGGCCGGGCACGGCCACGCCGGCCACGGTCATGGCGACCCGCATGGTCACGGGCATTCGCACGGGCACGGGCACAGCCATGTCCCGAGGGATTTCGGCCGCGCCTTCCAGGTCGCGATCGGGCTGAACGTCGCGATCGTGCTCTGCCAGGGCGGGTTCGGCTGGTACGCGAACTCGGTCGCGCTCGTGGCGGATGCCGGCCACAACCTCTCGGACGTGCTCGGCCTCGTGGTCGCCTACGGGG
>CAXTKM010000010.1:5171-25316 GCA_964244795.1 uncultured Enterovirga sp. | reverse complement strand
CTCGGCCTGGAGGCCCAGCGCCCGCTTCACCTACGGGCTCGGGCAGTCCTCGATCCTGGCGGCCCTCTTCAATGCCGTCTTCCTGCTGGTCGCGATCGGGGCGCTGAGCTGGGAGGCGATCGAGCGCCTGCGGGCCCCCAGGCCGGTCGACGCCGGGATCGTGATGATCGTGGCCGCGGTCGCGATGGTCCTGAACGGATGCACGGCCTGGCTCTTCGCGTCCGGCGGGCGCGGCGACATCAACCTGCGGGGCGCGTTCCTGCACATGGCGGCCGATGCGGCGGTTTCGGCCGGTGTCGTGCTGTCCGGCCTCGCGATCCTGCTCACGGGATGGCTCTGGCTCGACCCGGTCGCGAGCCTCGCGATCAACGCCGTCATCGTGTGGGGGACCTGGTCGCTGCTCCGCGAGAGCCTCGCCCTGTCGCTCGGCGCGGTGCCGCCCGCGATCGATTACGGGGCCGTGCGGACCTACCTCGCCGGGCGGCCCGGCGTCGCCGCCCTGCACGATCTCCACGTCTGGCCGCTCTCGACCACCGAGACGGCCATGACCGCGCATCTCGTCATGCCGGCCGGCCCGCCCGGAGACGCGGCGCTGTTCGCGATCGCAGCCGACGTGAAGGCGACCTTCGGGATCGGCCACGTGACCTTGCAGGTCGAGACCGGGGAGGACACCTTGTGCGAGATGGCCGGGTCTCATCCGGCCTGAGGATCGCCGAGGTCTGTCATTCCGAGGCGGCGAAGCCGCGCCCGGAACCCATAGACGCCGAGATCGTCGATCTGGCGCCCGCCCTTTCAAGACTGAAATCGTCGGTGTCTATGGGTTCCAGGCTCTCGCTTCGCGAGACCCGGAATGACAGAGGGGGGGCACCGAGCAGGCGTCTCTCGTCGAGGAGGGCAGGAGCCATGATGGATCACCCATGCTGAACGCTCTCGTCCTCTGGCGCGACAGGCGCGGGCGTTTTTCGATGACCCGCATCGCGACGCTCGCGGTGCTGCTCTGGCCGGCGCTCCTGATCGCGATCGATGTCGCGCGAGGCGGGCTCGGCAGCCGCCCGCTGAACGAGGTCATCCATCGGACCGGCTGGTGGGCGCTCGTGTTCCTGCTCGCCTCGCTCGCGATCACGCCGCTCCGGCGCTCGGCCCGGTTCGGGAAGCTCATCGACGTGCGCCGGATGATCGGCGTCGCGGTCTTCGTGTACGCCGGCGCCCATATCTGCCTCTACACGGCCGACCAGGGCTGGAACCTGATCAAGGTCGCGACCGAGATCGTCTCCCGCCTCTACCTGACGATCGGCTTCGTGGCCCTCCTCGGCCTCGGCGCCTTGGCCATCACCTCCAACGACACGATGGTGAAGCGTCTCGGCGGCCTACGCTGGCGGCGTCTTCATCAGGCGACCTACGTCATCACGCTGCTCGCGCTCGTCCACTACTTCCAGCAGACCAAGGCCGACGTCTCCGTGCCGATCCGCTATGCCGGGCTCTTCGTCTGGCTGATCGGCTACCGCCTCCTCGCCGGTTGGCGCGGCGAGGCGGCCCTGACGCCCCTGGCGCTCGCCTGCCTCGCGGTCGTGGCCGCGGCCCTGACCTTCCTGGGCGAGGCGGTCGGGATCGCGCTCGCCTTCGGACAGCCCGTCCTCGCCTTCGCGACCCAGTTCCTCGGCACGGTGTTCGACACCGACATCGGCATCAGGCCGGGATGGTGGGTCCTGGCCGCAGGTCTCGCGGTCGCGGCGCTGGATGCGGCGCGGGGCGTGGCGGAGGGCCGGGCGGCCGCGATCCCCCGGGGACGGGGAGAGGCGGCCCGGCCCGCGACCCGCGCCGGCTGACGGCTTCGCGTTCCACCAAGGTCGCCATTGGCACCGGGCCGCGCTCCGTCCTAACAATCGGTCCGGAACGATACGACCGCCTCGACGCGGCTCTCGGAGGAATCCCATGCGCGGCCTGATGCAGGACTGGCCTCTGCTGATCCACAAGGTCATCGATTACGCGGCCGTCGAGCATGCCGAGCGCGCGGTCGTGTCCCGCCTCGTCGAGGGGCCGATGCATCGCTCGACCTATCGCGAGGTGCGCGAGCGCTCGCTCCGGGTCGCGAAGCGCCTCGCGCGAGACGGGATCGTAGCCGGAGACCGGGTCGCGACGCTCGCCTGGAACACGCACCGGCACCTCGAGGCCTGGTACGGGATCGCCGGGATCGGGGCGGTCTACCACACCGTCAACCCGCGGCTCTTCGCCGACCAGATCGTCTACATCGTGAACCATGCCGAGGATCGGGTCCTGCTGCTCGACCTCACCTTTGTGCCGCTGATCGAGGGGCTGGCGGACCGGCTCCCGTCGATCGAGCGCTACGTCGTCCTGACCGACGCGGCCCACATGCCGGAGACCGGGCTCCGGAACGCCGTCGCCTACGAGGACTGGATCGCGGAGGCTGATTCCGACTTCCGCTGGGCCGCCGTCGACGAGAACGCGGCCGCCGGCCTCTGCTACACCTCGGGTACGACGGGCGAGCCGAAGGGCGTGCTCTACTCGCACCGCTCGAACGTGCTCCACGCCATGATGACCGTGATGCCGGACGCGTTCGGGCTCTCGACCCGCGACGTCGTGCTGCCGGTCGTGCCGCTGTTCCACGCGAACAGCTGGTCGCTCGCCTTCGCGGCCCCGATGGCGGGATCGGCGCTCGTACTGCCCGGCCCGAAGCTCGACGGCGCCTCCGTATTCGAGCTGCTGGAGGCCGAGCGCGTGACCTTCACGGCGGCCGTCCCGACGATCTGGTTCGCGCTCCTCCAGCATCTCGAGAAGACCGAATCCCGGCTGAACCATCTGACCCGGGTCGCGATCGGCGGCTCGGCCTGCCCGCCGGCCGTGATCGAGGCCTTCGAGCGGAAGTACGGGGTGCCGGTCCTGCACGCCTGGGGCATGACCGAGATGAGCCCGGTCGGCTCGATCTGCTCGATCAAGCCCGAGGTCTGGAGCGAGGATTACAGCCAGCTCCTCTCGATCAAGGCGACCCAGGGCTACACGCCCTTCGGGGTCGAGTGGAAGATCACCGACGACGCCGGCTCCGAGCTGCCGCGCGACGGAAAGACCTTCGGCCGGCTGAAGGTGCGGGGCAACGCCGTGTCCCGGCGCTACTTTCGGCGCGAGGAGGAGGAGATCCTGGACGGGGAGGGGTTCTTCGACACGGGCGACGTCGCGACGCTCGACCCGCACGGCTACATGCGGATCACCGACCGCTCGAAGGACGTCATCAAGTCCGGCGGCGAATGGATCTCGTCGATCGACCTCGAGAACCTCGCGGTCGGCCATCCCGAGGTCGCGGAGGCGGCCGTGATCGGGGTCGCGCACCCGAAATGGGACGAGCGCCCGCTCCTGATCGTGGTCGCGAAGCCCGGCATGACGCCCGGGAAGGCCGACGTGCTCGACTATCTCCGGCCCCGGATCGCGAAATGGTGGATGCCGGACGACATGGTCGTCGTGGACGAGCTCCCCCACACGGCGACCGGCAAGATCCTGAAGACCGAGCTCCGCAACCGCTTCAAGGATTATCGCTTCCCGGCGGGTTGACCGTCATCCGCGATGTTTGTCGATCCGGGGCGGCGAAGCCGAGCCCGGAACCCATAGACGCCCCCATCGTCGATCCTGCACCCGCGCCGTCGAGACTGACATCGTCAGCGCTTCTGGGTTCCGGGCTCTCGCTTCGCGAGCCCCGGAATGACGGCCGGGCATCGTGTGGAGGTCTCGTGCATGAGGAGCGTCGTCGCTACGACGCGACCCCGTACGCCCCATCCAGCCGAGGCGCGCCATCCGTGGTCGCGACCCCACGCCCCACCAGATCCTCCAAATGGGCGAAGACCGAAAGCCCGGCCGCCCCCAGCAGCGCCGGTTTCAGGCCCGGGTAGATTGCCGCGACGATCTCCTCGATGCGCCGGTCACCGGCTTGGAGCCGGTGGAGGATCGACGCCTCGCGGGCCCGGCGATGGCCGATCAAGGCACGGACGAACCGCTCCGGCTCGCGGACCGGCCCGCCATGGCCCGGCCAGTAGACCCGGTCCGTCCGACCGCGCAGCGCCTCCAGCGACGCCATGAAAGCGGTCATCGAGCCGTCCGGCGGCCCGACGATCGTGGTCGACCATGCCATGACGTGGTCACCCGAGAACAGCGCCTGCTCCTCCGGCAGCGCGAAGGCGAGATGGTTCGCCGTGTGGCCGGGGGTCGCGAGCGCGGTCAGTGTCCAGCCCGGGCCGGCGACGGACTCGCCCTCGCGCAGCTCCCGGTCCGGCCGATAGAGGAGATCGCCTGACCCCTCCATCGTGTTCGCCTCGCCCGCGGCCAGCGCCCGGGCCGCCCGATGCGGGCCGCATCCGACGATCGGCGCGCCCGTCGCGGCCTGGAGGAGGCGGGAGGCCGGCGAATGGTCGACATGGGTGTGCGTGACGACGATGTGCGTCACGGTCTCGCCCGCGACCGCCGCCATCAGCGCGTCGACATGGTCCGGCCTGTCGGGGCCGGGGTCGACGATCGCGACCCGGCCTCGTCCGACGACGTAGCTGCAGGTCCCCGTGAACGTGAACGGGCCGCCGTTGCCGGCGACGATCCGGCGCACGAGCGGCGAGACGGAGACGCAGGTCTCGGGCGGGGCCGAGAAGTCGAGATCGAACGCGAGGTCGTCGGGCGGCATGGAGGGGACACGCGATTCGGAGAGGATGAGGCTTTCCATACCGGCCGGGCCTCGTGGCCGTCACGCCTCAGGGCGAGTGGCGGCGGCTCAGATCGGCCGCGATCCGCTGACGAAGCTCGGGCGGCAGCTCGAGCGAGACCACGCGCCAGGTCGCGCGGCCGAGCCGAAGCTGCAGCCGGAACCGCGAGGCGGCCGGCTCGCCCGGCGGCAGCAGGAAGTAGACGTTCCGGAAGCCGCGCCAGCTCGACGCGGCCATGAAGTCGTCGAGATCGTCGAGATCGACCGGGTCCGACCCGAAGGCCGAGCCCTCGGCCGAGCCCTTCGGCTTGATCCGGAGCAGCCGCATGAGCCCGTCCGGCGTCACGAAGCCGTCGAGGATCGGGTCCGCAAGCGCGAGGGCCGCGGCCGCCGCGACCTGGACGTCCGCGGAGGCGAGCCCTCCCGTGCGCTCGGAGGCTGCGAGGTCGGTCGCGACCTGCTTCGCGAGCGAATAGCGCAGCGCCCGGACGTTGACCCGGGCGGCCACCTCCGCGACGTTTCCGGCTTCCACGGCGAGCCCGAGACGGTATAGGGCGTAGTACGGCGACGCGATGTACAGGCCCCAGGCGACGACCACCGTCAACACGCTCGCGATGATCCAGCGCATGACCCGGTGACGTCTCCCTCGGCCTCGCGTCCGCTGCGGCGGGCGCGCAGCCCCGCCGCCTCGGGCGCGATGCTTGCAGAGCCAGCCATAGCCTCCGGGCAGCCTCCCCTCAACCGAAAGCCGCGACGCCGGGCCGGCGCGCGGCAGGACCGTTCGATGAATCGTTGGCGCTTCCTCCTCGGCCTCCTCCTCACGGCCTCGGCCGGTGCGATCGATGCCGTGAGCTTCATTCGGCTCGGCGCGATCTACGCCACCTTCATGAGCGGCAACACGGTCCAGATCGGGCTCCACATCGCGTCGGGCGACATCGGCCCGCTCGGGGGCTTCTTCATCCTGGTCGGGCTCTTCATGCTGGGAGGGTTCCTGGGCTCGATGATCGTGTCGACGACCGGCACCTGGCACCTCACCCTCGTCCTCGTCTTCGAGGCGGCCGCTCTCGGGACGGCCTTCTGGCTCGACCTCCGGCACGAGAACCCGCTCACGATCACGGCGCCGCTCTCGCTCGCGATGGGCGCCCAGAACAGCCTCGTGGCGCTCGTCCGGGGTGCGAACCCGGCCACGACCTTCGTGACCGGAACCGCGTTCCGGTTCTCGGAGGCGGTCGCCGCCCGGGTCCTCGGGCGAGACCCGTCGGGCGCCTGGAAGCTGCACCTCCTGGTCTGGTTCTCCTTCGTGGTCGGAGCCGGGCTCGGGACCGTGTCGCAGCTGTCGCTCGGCACCTTCGCGCTGGCCCCGGTCGCGGCCGGCGTCGCGGCTCTCGCGATCCTGGCGCTCGTGACCCGGGTCGCAAGGGGCGCGCCTACGCCTGTCGCGGCCTGAGGACCTGCCCCCTTAACGCTCCGTTCACCATCCTGGGCCATATCCGGGATCACGGCATCGCGGGATCACAGGATGCGAGGACGATCGGACGCTGCGATCAGGATCGCCACGACGCGCCCCCTCTCCCGAGAGGGAGAGGGTTGGGGGTGAGGGACCGACGTAGACGGCGGAGCCAGGAAGTCGCAGGCGCCGGAGCGGGCTCCGCCGGATGGGGCATTCCCTCACCCCAGCCCGCTCCCTCTCGGGAGAGGGAGCGCGTCGCGTGACGAGCGTCTCCTCGGCGAGATCTTCATCGCTGCAAGGCTCTGGATGCATCTCCTCGACTGAAGAGTGAGTTTGAAGCTTCTTCCGCAAGGCCCGTGAATGCGGACCAACAATCTCGTGCAACATATTCAATCAAAAAGAGATTGTGCGATCTCGAACGCCATGCGCACCCCGCATCTCGAATTTACGCTTCGCTAACCTCGTCGGCCTAAACCCACCTCAGCCGCCCGGAGGGACACGGTCCACCCCGAGGGCGACGAACGAGAGGCCTCGCCGGCGCGGCGGGGCCTCTTCGCGTCGGGCTTGCCTCAGGCGAGCGAAGACCGGACGGCGTCGATGATCCGGTCCTGCACGTCGCCATCCAGGTAGGCGTGCATGGGGAGGGATATCACCTCGGCGGCGAGTGTGTCTGTCACGGGAAGCCCGTTCCCGCCGACCGGGAACTCCCGATAGGCTGCCTGCCGGTGGATGGGCTTCGGGTAGTACATCGCGGATGGGATGCCCTGCGCCCGGAGGTCCGCCGCCAGCGTGGCCCGTCGCTCGGGCGACACCCGGATGGTGTACTGCGCCCAGGTCGAGGTGCAGCCCGGCAGCACGGCCGGCACGATCGCTGACCCGGTCAGCGCCTCGGAATAGCGGGTCGCGACGGCATGGCGGGCCAGGATCTCCTCCTCGAAGATCTTGAGCTTCTCGACCAGGACGGCTGCCTGGATCGTGTCGAGCCGGCCCGTCATGCCGATCCGGTCGTGATCGCTGCGATCGGCGCTCAGGCCATGGAAGCGCAAGGACTTGAGCGTCTCGGCTACACCGGAATCTTCGGTCAGGATCGCCCCGCCATCGCCGTAGCAGCCGAGCGGCTTCGCCGGGAAGAAGCTCGTCGTCGTGGCGAGCCCGAAGGTGCCGAGGCGCCGGCCCTTGTAGCTCGCCCCGAAGCTCTGCGCGGCGTCGCAGAGCATCCAGAGCCCCTCCCGCTCGCAGACGGGCGCGAGAGCATCGTAATCGGCCGGCTGGCCGAAGAGATCGACCGTGATGACGCCGACCGGCTCGAGCCGGAGATGCCGCGCGGTCCGGATCGCAGCCTGGAGGCTGGCGGGGTCCATGTTGAAGGTGTCGTCGTGGACGTCCACGAAGACCGGCGTCGCGCCCGCGCGTGCGATCACCTCGGCCGTCGCCGTGTAGGTGAAGCTCGGGCAGAGCACGGCCTGCCCCGGCCCGACGCCCTTCGCCATCAGGACGAGGCTCAGCGCATCTGTGCCGTTGCTGCAGGAGATCGCGTGCGTCGCCCCGCAGAACGCCGCGAGATCGGCCTCGAACTGGCCGACCTCCGGTCCGAGGATGTAGGCGCCGTGGCGAACGACGGCGAGGATCGCATCCTCGACCGCGGAACCCAGCCGACGGCGCTGCGCCCCGAGATCGATGAAGGGCAGCATGGGCGGCTGGACGGGCTTGTTCATGGAAGATGATCTCCGAGAGGCTCGGCCGCGAGGCCCGGTCAGGCCTTGACGATGGCAGGGCCGGCGAAACCGGCCCGGCCGAGCGCGTTGCGGGTGTCGACGACGATTCGGGCGGAGCCCGCGATCAGCCCGAGATCGAGCGCGTCGTGATCGGTCGCGAGCACGACGGCGTCGAACGTCGCGACCGTCTCCGGCGTGAGGTCGATCGAGCGCCGGCCCGCGAGCGCCGCGTGCTCGCGGGTCCGGGGGATCTCGGGGATGAACGGGTCGTGGTAGGCGGCCCGCCCGCCCCGGGCCTCGATCAGCTCGATCAGCCGCAGCGCCGGGCTCTCGCGCGTGTCGTCGACGTTCGGCTTGTAGGCGAGGCCGACGACGAGGATGTCCGAGCCGTTCAGGCCGCGTCGGGCCTGCCGGTCGAGGGTTTCGGCGAGCCGGTCGATGACGAAGCGCGGCATCGCCGTGTTGATCTCGCCCGCGAGCTCGATGAACCGCGTCGCGACCTCGAATTCCCTGGCCTTCCAGGTCAGGTAGAAGGGGTCGATCGGGATGCAATGGCCGCCGAGGCCGGGCCCCGGATAGAACGGCATGTAGCCGAACGGCTTCGTCTTCGCCGCCTCGATCACCTCCCAGACGTCGATCCGCATCGCGTCGAAGACGACCTTCAGCTCGTTCACGAGCGCGATGTTGACGGCCCGGAAGATGTTCTCCGTGAGCTTCACGGCCTCCGCGGTCGCGGGCGTCGAGACCGCGACGACCCTCTCCACGACGGCACCGTAGAGAGCCACGGCGAGGCTCTGCGCCTCGGGGCCGTCGCCGCTCACGATCTTCGGGATCGCGGCCGTCGTGTGGATCGCGTTGCCCGGGTCCTCGCGCTCCGGCGAATAGGCCAGGAACACGTCCCGGCCCGACCGAAGCCCGCCCCGCTCGAGGATCGGCCGCACGACCTCGAGCGTCGTGCCCGGATAGGTCGTCGATTCGAGGACGACGAGTTGGCCCGGCCGCAGCTCGCGCGCGATCGCCTCGACGGTCGCGACCACGAAGGAGAGGTCCGGCTCGCGGTGGGGCCCCAGCGGCGTCGGCACGCAGATCAGGATCGCGTCGCACTCGCCGAGGCGCCGCATGTCGGCTGTCGCGCTGAACCGGCCGGTCGCGTTCAGGGCAGTCACGCTCTCCCCCGAGACCTGTCGGATGTAGGAGCGGCCACCCTCGAGCGCCTCGACCTTGGCCGGATCGATGTCGAAGCCGAGGACCGGGAAGCCACCGGCCACGACCGCCGACGCGAGCGGGAGGCCGACATAGCCGAGGCCGATCACGGCGATCCGGGCGGATCGGTCGGCGATCGCGTCCGACAGGCGACCGGCCGGTCCTGCGAGAGGTGCCGTCGCCGAAGCGGCAACGCCTGAAACCATGATCTTCGCCTGCCGCGGCGCGCGGCCATCGCGGCGACCTGTACGGAAGCCGGCATGCGCGATCAAGCCGGCCGCTTGAGCCGGGCTGCGGCGCGGTCTAGGCCGGGTCGATGAGCGAGAGGCGGGTTCTGGTCACGGGTGCCACGGGCTTCGTCGGCCGGGCGGTCGTGTCGGGGCTCCACCGCGACGGCCGGCCGCTGACGATCGCGACGCGGCGGCCCTGGCCCGGGGAGGTGCCCGCCTCCGGCCGGATCGTCGAGGTCGGGCTGATCGGCCCCGCCACGGCCTGGGAGGAGGCCCTGGAGGGCGTCGGGGCCGTGATCCACCTCGCGGCGCATGTCCACGTCGCGCCGGAGCGGGCCGGGCACGAGGCCGCGCTGTTTGATGCCGTGAACCACCAGGGCGCGGTGAGGCTCTACGAGGCGGCGGCACGGGCCGGCGTCGCGCTGTTCGTGTTCTGCAGCAGCATCACGGTGCTGGGCTCGGGGACCGAGCCGGGGCAGCCCTTCGACGACCGCTCGGAGCCCCGGCCGGAGACGCCCTACGGCCGCTCGAAGCTCGCGGCCGAGCTGGCGCTTCGGGGGTTGGCCGACGCGGGTGGCCCTGTGCTCGTGATCCTCAGGCCGCCCTTGATCGCCGGCCCTGGCGTCGGGGGCAATCTCGGCAGCCTCGCGCGCCTCGCGGCCAGGCCGCTGCCCCTGCCGCTCGGCGGCATCCGCAATCGGCGCACGCTGCTGTCGATCGACAATCTCGTGGCGGCGCTCCGGGCCGTGCTCGAGCGGCCTGTGCCCGGAACGTTCGTGCTGGGGGACGAGCACCCGCTCTCGACGACGGTCATGCTGCGGGAGCTTCGGTCCGGCGCCGGAGGCCGAGCGCCGCTGCTGCCGCTGCCGACGGGTCTCCTCCGTCGCGTCGCCGGGTGGGCCGGGTTCGAGGGCCACGCGCGGCGCCTGCTCGGCGACCTCGAGGTCGATTCGAGCGGCTTCCGGCGCGCCTACGGGTGGACCGACGTCGTCGACACGGCGAGCATTCTGCGGTCGACCGGAGCGGCAGCCCGTGTGGCGAGGGTTCGCGCGGGCTGAAGTCTTTCGGGCCGGCGCGGGTGTGCTAGGGCTCTGCCGTCGGCGCGCGCGGCGCGTGGGGACGGGGTGCCGGGCGAGGCTTTGGGTTGAACCACCGACGGCTGTTCAGCGCTGGGCACGATGCCGCCATGACGGCGGCCGCGCTGTTCGTCAGCTTCTTCCTGCGCTGGGGCACAGCCGAGTTCTGGGCTCGGTTCGACCGGATCGCGCTGGTCTGCGCCGCGACCCTGCCGCTCGCGTGTCTCGCGTATTGGTTTCTCGGCCTGCAGCGCTCGCCCTGGCGCTTCGTGTCCCTGTCCGACCTCGGCCGGATCGCGCTGGCCGCGACCGTGCCGGCCGTCTTCCTGGCCGTCGTCGACTTCCTGGCGCGCGGCGAGGTCGTCGTGCCCCGGACGGTGCCGGTCATCTACTGGCTGGTCCAGGTCGCGCTCCTGGCCGGGCCTCGCGTCCTCTACCGGGCCTATCGCAGCCGCCGCCGCGACCGCCGCGCCTTCAGGGGCAGCTACCGGATGCCGGTGCTCATCGCCGGCGCCGGCGACGAGGCCGATCAGTTGATCCGCCGGCTGCGCCGCGACGCCGTCAGCTCTCTCGAGCCCGTGGCTCTCCTGACCCCGAAGCGGCGCTACGTCGGGGCCAGCATCCACGGCGTCCCGATCCTGGGCGAGATCGGGGATCTCGATGCCGTCATGAGGCGGCTCGAGGAGCGCGGCAGCAAGCCGCGCCGCCTCATCCTGACCCGGGAGGTGCTGGAGGGCGAGGGCGGGGTCGACGACCTCCTGGCCGCCGCGCGCCGGCTCGGGCTCGCGACAGCCCGGGTGTCCGAGGCCCTGACGCAGGTCGGCGACGCCGGGGGGCCGGTGAAGCTCGCGCCCGTGTCCATCGACGACCTACTCGGCCGCTCGGCCCGCGAGCTCGATCTCGGGGCGGTCCGCGACCTCGTCGGCGGTCGCCGGGTGCTGGTCACCGGTGCCGGGGGCTCGATCGGGTCGGAGCTCTGCCGGCAGATCGCCGAGATGGGGCCGAGCCGGATCCTCGTCCTGGACCAGTCCGAGCTCGCGCTGTGGTCGATCGCCCGGGAGCTTCGGAGCCGCGATCCCGACGCGGCCGTCGAGCAGCATCTCGGCAGCGTCTGCGACGGCCTCGATCTCGCGCTCGCCTTCCGGGCCTTCCGACCCGAGCTCGTCTTCCACGCGGCCGCCCTGAAGCATGTCGACATCGTCGAGGCGCATCCGGTCGCGGCCGCGGCCACGAACACGCTCGGCACGGCCGAGGTCGCGCGAATGGCCCGTGAGGTCGGCGCGCTCTGCGCTGTGTTCATCTCGACCGACAAGGCGGTCGACCCGGTCTCGGTCCTCGGGGCGACGAAGCGGGCCGGCGAGCTCGTCTTCGCGGCGGCCGACCGGGAGAGCCGCGAGGCCGGCGCCCGGACCCGGTTCCTCGCGGTCCGGTTCGGGAACGTGCTCGGCTCGTCGGGCTCAGTCATCCCGCTCTTCACCGAGCAGCTTCGGGCGGGCGGGCCGGTCACGGTCACCCACCCCGACGTCGAGCGCTACTTCATGACCATCAGCGAGGCGGTCAGGCTCGTCCTGATGGCCTGCGCGGAGGGCGTCCGCTCCCGCGACGGCTCGCCGACCTACGTTCTCGACATGGGGCAGCCGGTCCGCATCCTGGACCTCGCGCGCCGGATGATCCGCCTCGCCGGGCTCCAGCCCGACGTCGACGTCGAGATCGCCTTTACCGGGCTCCGGCCCGGCGAGCGGCTCCGCGAGGTGCTGGAGAGCGCGGGCGAGGCCCTGCAGCCGACGGCCGTGCCGGGCGTCCAGGCCGCCGGATCCCGGGCCGTCGATCTCGAAGCCCTCGCGGCCCGGCTCGACCACCTGCGCGCGGCGGTCGTGGCGCATGACCGGGACGCGGTCCTCGCCTCGCTCGCGGCGCTCGTGTCGGAATACAATCCGGTGGAGGCGGACCCGCCGGCGGCCGAGAGGCTGCGCGTGACGAGCGGCGCATAGGCGAAGTCCGCTCTGTCCGGAACGTCGTGCGTCCTTCGAGGCTCCGCTTCGCTTCGCGACTCAGGATGAGGAGGGAAATGGAATCGATCCACGTCCGGTCCACCAACGTCCTGATCCTGGAGACCTTTGCACGGACGTCCCGGCTGTCATTCCGGGGCGGCGACGCCGAGCCCGGAACCCATGAACGCCCACGCCGTCGGTCGTGACCCCGACGGCATTCAGGCTGGGTCGGTCGGCGCTCATGGGTTCCGGGCTCTCGCTTCGCGAGCCCCGGAATGACGACCGGAACGTCCGTCCAAAGTCTTCGTGCGGAGGCGCCCCGGCCCGGGCGGCCGGATGCCGGCTTTCGCCAGGATCCCTGAACCCGTCAGCCGAGGCTCTTCGCGATCGTCTGAAGCGCGTCGGCCGTGCCGATGAGGCCGCGGACCTCCTCGGCCGTGGCATCGGCCGCCTCCCTGATCTGCTCCAGGCTGTGCTCGGACGTGATGAAGAACCGGAGCCGCGCCAGCCGCTCCGGCACCGCCGGGTGCAGGATCGGCATCACGTTGATCCCGCGCTGCGACAGGCGGTCGGACAGGGTCGCGGCCTTCAGTGATTCGCCGAGGATCACCGGCGTGATCGCGAGCCCGGCGCTCGTGCCCGTGTCGAGCCCATGCGCGCGGGCCGCCTCGACGAAGGCCCGGCCGTTCGCGTGCAGGCGCTCCACGCGCTCGGGCTCGCGCCCCATGATCCGGATCGCGGCCAGCGACGCTGCCGCGACCGGGGGCGAGAGCCCGACGCTGAACACGAAGGCCCCGACGCTGGTCCGGATGAAGTCGATCAGGGCGGACGGCCCGGCGACGTAGCCGCCGGCGCCGGCCAGCGTCTTCGAGAGCGTCCCCATCCAGATGTCGACCGCGCGCGGATCGATCCCCGCCTGCTCGGCGAGCCCGCGGCCGCGTCTGCCGAGGACGCCGAGGCCATGCGCGTCGTCGACCATCAGCCAGGCACCGTAGCGGGTCTTGATGTCGATCAGCCGCGCGAGGTCGGGGTAGTCCCCGTCCATGCTGTAGAGGCCCTCGACGATGATCAGCGCCCGGCCGTGCTGGCGTCGCGTCGACCCCAGCATCGATTCCAGCGCGTCGAGGTCGTTATGCGCGAAGGAGCGCCGGGTCGCGCCGGATAGCTGCGCCCCGAGCGCGACCGAGTTGTGGATCAGCTCGTCGTAGACGATCAGGTCGCGGGCGCCCACGATCGCCCCGATCACGCCGACATTGGTCGCATGGCCGCTGACCATGACCACGCTGTCCTCGGACTCGTAGATCGCCGCGATCTCGCTCTCGAGCTCGCGGTGGACCGGTCGCTCGCCCGCGACGACGCGCGAGGCGGAGGTCGAGGTGCCGTAGCGGTCGATCGCGGCCTTCGCGGCCTCCACGACCTCCGGATGGCCGTTCAGGCCGAGGTAGTCGTAGGACGCGAAGTTCGAGTAGGTCCGGTTGCCGATCCGGGTCGCGGCCCCGGCCCGCTCCTCGTGCACACGGAAGAACGGGTTCTCGACGCCCAGAACCTCCGCGAAGGAACGCTGGGTCTGCATCTCCCGGTAGCCGGGCAGCGTCGTGAAGTCGGTCGCGCTGGCCGGGTAGGTGACCGGCGCGCGTTCCCTGGCCGGCGCGACGCCGGGGCGGCGCGCGACATGGGCGAGGAGCGCCTGCCGCTCGCTCGCGGACAGGCGACCATCCCGACTTGCCGTCAATTCATCAAGCCTTTGAGATCACGCGATTTCGCCGTGACGGCCTCCATCACCGGCGTGAGAGCGTCAAGGTCGATCACCCCTCCGCCCGCGTGACGGTCGTTCAGAGCCTGCGTCACCCGGATCTCCTCGTCCGGCTGCCCTGCCGTCGCGAAGCCGATCAACTGGTCGGCGAGTCCGACGGTCGTGAGAGCACCGACGGAGCCGCCCGGGGGCGAATCGAGCGCGAACCGGTCCTGCAGCGCGGACGCGAGCTCGATCGCCATCAGCGAATCGAGGCCCATCTCGGCGAGGCGCTTGTTCGGGCTGACGTCCTGTTTCGGGACGCGGAGGACCGTCGCGATCTCCTCGACGATGACGTCCGTGACGCGGCGGCGCACGGCCTCCTCCGGCTCGGACGCGATCAGGAGGCGAAGGTCGATGCTCTGGCGGTCGGAGGCGTCGACCGTGCTGCCGTCGCGCGTGAGCGCCGCGAAGGTCGGCGAGGCGAGGGCGGGCAGGCGTCGCGCCGCGCCCCAATCGAGCGAGCCGACGGCGAGCACCGCGCGCTCCGGCCCCGACGACGTGTCGGCGAGTGCCTGGGCCATGAGATCCAGCGCCTCGCGGGCCGGCATCGCGGTCACGCCGACGCGCTTCGACAGCGCCTCCGCGAGGCCCTTCTGGCGAGCCAGGACGCCGACGTCCGAGATCGCGCCCCAGGCGAGGGCGAGCGCGGGCTGGCCCCGCTCCCGGCGCAGCCGCGCCAGCCCCTCGAGGTATCCGTTCGCAGCCACGTATGCGCCCTGGCCCGGATTGCCGATGAAGGTCGTGATCGACGAGAACAGCACGAAGTAGTCGAGCGCCATCGAGGCCGTCAGCCGGTCGAGATGGGCCGCGCCCGCGACCTTCGGGGCGAGGACCCGGGTCAACTGGTCCGCCGTGAGATTGGCCACGAGGCCGTCGTCCAGCACCATCGCGGCGTGCAGGATCCCGGCGATCGGCGGCATCTCGGCCTCGATCTCCGCGAACAGCCGGCCGAGGCCGCGCCCGTCCGAGACGTCGCAGCGACGCGCCATGACCGTGACGCCGCGCCGGCCGAGGTCGTCCACCAGCGCCTTCGCGTCCTCGCTCTGCGGGCCGGACCGGCCGACGAGCACGAGATGACGCGCGCCGCGGTCGGCGAGCCATCGGGCCGCCTCGAGCCCGAACCCGCCGAACCCGCCCGTCACGACATGGGTGCGGTCCGGGTCGACCCTGAACGATGCCTCGCGGGGCTCCGGCACCGGCTTTTCGGGCGGCCGCAGAAGGATCTTCCCGACATGGCCGGATTGCTGCATCAGCCGGAACGCGTCCAGCGTCTCGGTCGCCTCGAAGACCCGGTAGGGCAGGGGCTTCAGGTCGCCCGTGTCGAACAGGCTCATCACCTCGGCGAAGATCTCCGTCGCCCGGTCGCGGTCGGACAGGAGCTGGTCCACGTCGACGCCGAAATAGCTGAGGTTGCGCCGGAACGGCCGCAGCCCGATCCGGGTGTTCGCGACATAGTCGCGCTTGCCGAGCTCGATGAAGCGGCCGAACGGCCGCAGCGTCGAGAGCCCGCGCTCCATCGCCTCGCCGGACAGGCTGTTCAGCACGAGATCGACGCCGCCGGCCCGGATGCCGCGGATCTCGTCCGCGAAGGCGGTCGAGCGCGAGGACAGGACGTGCTCGACGCCGAGCGCCCGCAGCATGCCGCGCTTCTCGGGCGAGCCCGCCGTCGCGATGACGTGGGCGCCGCGCCACTGCGCGAGCTGGATCGCGGCGAGCCCCACCCCACCGGCCGCGCCGTGGATCAGAACCCAGTCGCCGGCCTTCATGCCGCCCAGCGTCACGAGCCCGTAATAGGCGGTCAGGAAGGCGACCGGCACGCCGGCCGCGGCCTCGGTCGGCCAATCCGCCGGCACGGGCGCGACGACGCCTTGCGACACGGCGACGTGAGTCGAGAACGCGTAGGGCGCGAAGGCGAGCACGCGATCGCCCGCCTGGAAGCGGGTCACGCCCGCGCCCACGCCGATCACCGTCCCGGCGCATTCGAGGCCGAGGCTCGGCCCGGCATAGCCGTCCTCGAGGATGTCGTCCGGAAGAAGCGACATCGCCCACATGACGTCGCGGAAGTTCAGCGCGGTCGCCGCGACCTCGATCTCGACCTCGCCCGCGGCCGCTGTCCTGTGCTCGGCGGGACGCCAGCCGAGGCCCGCGAGCCCGCCTGCCTGACCTCGCTCGAGGCGCGCGGCCGGGGCGGCCGGCGCATGTCCGGAGGATGCCTGGTCGAGGGTCACGACCCGGAGGGCGCGCGTGCCGTCTCGGCCGATGGTGATGTCCGTCTCGGCCTGCGGCAAGGCGAGCAGGGCCCGGAGCGCTTCCGCCGCCGCGTCCGGGGCCATCTCGGCCTCGATCGAGACGCGCCGCACCGTGAGGCCGCCATTCTCGTTCGCGAGCGTTCGGGCGAGGGCGACGAGACCCGCCGCCACGGGATCGGAGCCGATGTCCCGGCCCCGGCTCGCCTGGACCACGAACCAGAGCTCGGCCTTCGCCGCCCCGCAGGATTCGGCCGCCCGCATGAGCGCGAGCCCGCCCTCGCGCAGGTCGGCGACGTCGCCCTTGCTGCCGGGCGCAGCCGCGAAGACGATCACGGTGTCGCCGGCCGCGACGGGCCGGGCCGGCGCGACGCGGTCCGTGATCCGCACGTCATGCCCGTCGAGCGCCAGCAGCGCATCGAGCCGCGTCGCGAGCTCCGGCGGTGGCCCGCGCCCATCCTGCCGGATCAGGACCGAACGGTGCCGGGTTTCGGCCGCCGAGAGACTCGCGGGGCGGTCGGCCACAAGGAGGATCGCCTCCTCCGCGGCTGTCGCGATCGAGATCGCGGAGGCGCCCTCGAACCCGCAATGTCTCAGCTCGCCGGCCCAATCCTCGACGGATCGCAGCGGACCCACCGGACGGGCGGACGCGCCGGCCTCGAACCAGCCCGGCGAGAGCCCGAGCACGAGATCGCGGAAGGCGGACGGCGTCGGCTCCAGAGCGGCGAGGACCGCGCCGGGCGCCATCAGGGCCCTGATCTCCGAGAGCGAGCCGCTGCCGCGCTCGAACCGATGCAGGCCCTCGGCCGAGACGACGAGATCGAAGACGTGGCCCGCGAGTGCGCCGGCACCCTCGGCGAAAGAGACGTGACCGCCCGTGAGCGCGAGCTTCGCCCGCTCGACCCGGCGGAGGTCGGTATCGAGGACCGTGAGGCGCGCCTCGTTCTCGGCCGCGGTGGCCGCGAGCGCGAAGGAGAGCGGGCCGAAGCCGACCTGCAGGATCCGCAAGCCCTGTGTCGCGGGACCGATCGCTCCGGCCTCGCCGAGAAGCGTGACGATCAGCTCGCCGGCGGCCCGGGCGGCCGCGCCCCCGAGGTCGTAGCCGTCCTGCGTGCCGGGAGAGGCGGCCTCGGTCGCGATCGACGCCGCGCTGCCCCCGCCGATCAGCCGGCCCGCCAGGAGAAGCTCGGCCGATCGGTTGGCGTGGTCGGACGCGATCGTCCGCAGGATCGTCGACGAGGCGGGAAGCGCATCGGGCTCGGCCAGGACCCAGGCCTCGCCGTCCTGCGTCGCGAGCCCGCTCTCCGCGAGCGACCCGAGGATGGCTGCGACCCACGTCGCGGCGGGCGCGTCGAGCCCGGCCAAGGCCTCGGGTTCGATGCGGCCCGTGGGCCCGAGGCTCCTCGCGATCTCCATCCCGGCCGCGGCGGCCCAGCCCTCGAGCAGCATCTGCTCGACGGACCGCGCGTCCTCGCCCTCGCCCGCGACGTGTCGGCCCGCGGCGGCCAGGATCGCGGAGGCGGGCACCGGCGCTCCTGGCCGGCCGACGGCGCCGCGATCGATCGCGACCGTCTCCGTCGCGAAGGCCTTGTCGGCGAGCGCGGTCCGGCGCTGGATGCGGGCGGCCTGGAAGCGCGCGTCGACGAGCTGCGCGATCGCCTCGCCATCCCCGTCGAACAGCGTGAAATCGGCGAGGATCGAGCCTTCGCCGGCCCGGGTGATCTCGATGAGGGCACGGGCCGGAACGGCGCCGGGCCGGACGATCCGGGTGTGACCGAACCGGACCGGGATGTAGGCCATCCCGCGTCCCTCGGCCCCGAGATCGCCGAGCAGCGCGAAGAGGCCGTGGAAACAGGCGTCGAGCCGGGCAGGATCGAGGCCGTAGAGCCCATGCGGCTCGGACGGAAGGAGATCGGCCACGAGGCGTCGGGCGTCGATCCGCGTGACCGACCGGAGAAGCCGGAACGCGGGGCCGTAGCGGAGCCCGACCGCCTCGGAAGCGCGATAGATGTCGCTCGCCGGAACGATCGTGCCGGCCTCGGCCGGGAGAGACGCCGCGATCGGATCGTCGCTTCCGGCCGTCAGGCGCGCGGTCGCGTGCAGCGTCCAGGCGGCCCGGGTCATGCGCGACCGGCTCAGGATCTCGAGCGTGCCCGTGGCCGGGGACAGCCGAGCCTTCGTCTCGCGGGCCCGGTCGGGATCCAGCGGCAGCGGCTGCGAGATGTCGATCTCGAGGAGCGCGGCGCGGTCGGAGCCGAACCACTCGCGACCGACCGCGAGGGCGATCTCGATGAAGGCCGCGGCCGGCAGGATGGCCTGGCCGCCGATCTCGTGATCGGCGAGCTCCGGCAGCGCCGTGGTGTCGAGGAGGCTGAGCCACTCGACGCCCTCCGCTGTGTTGCGGGCGCCGGCCAGGCGATGCCAGCGGGTGTTCAGCGTGAAGCCGACAGCCTCGCCGCTCTCGTTCACCCGGAAGTCCCGGCGGTGCCACGGGTAGTGCGGAAGGTTCACCGCGCGCGAGGGCTGCGGGCCGAGCAGCTTCTCGACCTCGATCGCGGCCCCTTGCGTGAAGGCCGAGATCACGGCCGGCCGGACGGGATCGCGATCCTCGGCCGCCCCGTCGCGCTCCAGCACGCCCAAAGCCGCGAACGGGAAAGCGGTCGCACTCAGCGTCTCGTTGATGTTCGTCAGCAGCACGCTGCGCGGGCCGATCTCGACGAAGATCCGGGCTCCTCCTGCCGCGGCGCGCTCGAGGGCGGTCGAGAACCGGACCGGCGCCCGGACGTTCTGCCACCAATACTCGCCGTCGAGCGGCGTCTCGACCCGCTCGCCCGTGACGGTCGAGATCATCTCCGTCTTCGGCGGCACGGATTTCAGGTTCGCGAGGTCCCGCAGGAGCGGTTCCCGGACCGGCTCGATCAGGCCGCAATGGAACGGGTAGTCGAGATCGAGCTGCCGGAACACGATCCGGCGCTTCCGGGCGAGCTTGCCCAGCCTCTCGACCGCAGCCGTCGTCCCGGCGACCGTGAAGGTCCGGGGCGAGTTCTCGGCCGCGATCTCGACCTCGCCGACCTCCTCGCACAAGGCCGCGATCACGTCGCGCGGCGAGACCAGGACCGCCATGCGGCCGGCATCGCGCACGATCTCCTGGTGCGCGCTGCGGGCCTGGATCACCCGGACGGCATCCCGCAGGGTCAGCGCGCCCGAGACGGAGGCGGCCGCGATCTCGCCGACGCTGTGGCCGAGCACGAAGGAGGGTTCGAGCCCTTCCGCCGCGAGCGATCGCGCGGTCGCGATCTGGGTCGCGAAGATCAGCGGCTGGGCGATGTGCGTCAGCCGGAGGCGCTGCTCGATGTCGTTCGAGAACAGCGCCTCCGTGATCGACCAGCCGAAACCCTGATCGAACAGCGCGTCGATCTCGTCGAACGTCTCGCGGAAACGCCGGTTCGTCGCGTAGGCGCCCCGGCCCATCCCGGGCCACTGGCCGCCATTGCCGGAGAACACGAAGGCGACCGGCGCGTCCTGCTCGGTCACGGTGCCCCAGGTCACGCCCGTGACCTCGTCGTCCTTGTCGGCGATGCGCTCCAGCTTGCGGACGAGCTCGCGCGGCGAGCCCCAGGTCACGACGGCCCGCTCGCCCAGCATCTCGCGCCGATGGGCCGCCGCCGCCACGACCTCGCGGGCCTCCTCGAAGGTCGCCGAGGCGAGGCGCTCGCCGTACCGGCGGGCGAGGTCGCGGAGCGCTG
>CAXTKM010000010.1:0-5161 GCA_964244795.1 uncultured Enterovirga sp. | reverse complement strand
CCGGCTCGCCGCGGAGAGCGCGAGGAGGTCGGAATTGCCGGCGAACCGCTTCGGCCGCGCGGGGCGCGGGGGTGCGTCCGAGATGACGATGTGCGCGTTCGTGCCCCCGAACCCGAAGGAGTTCACGCCGGCATATCGCGGCCGCTCGCCCCGTTTCAGCGGAGTGGGCGCCGTGCAGACCTCGAGGTTCAGCTCCGCGAAGGCGATCTCGGGGTTCGGCTCGTCGAAGTTGACGGAGGGCGGCAGGAGGTCGTGCTCGAAGGCCAGCAGGACCTTGAGCACGCCGGCGAGGCCCGAGGCGGGCTCGAGATGCCCGATGTTCGACTTGATCGAACCGATCCGCAGCGGCTCCGAGCGGCCCTGGCCCAGCACGGTGCCGATCGTGGAGGCCTCGATCGGATCGCCGACCCGGGTCCCGGTCCCGTGCGCCTCGACGAAGGCGACGTCGTCGGGCGCGATCCCGGCGCGCCGGTACACGTCCTGCAGGAGCTTGCCCTGGGACAGGCGCGAGGGGAGCGCGATGCCGTTCGTCCGGCCGTCCGAGTTCACGCCCGAGGCGACCAGCCTGCCGTGGACGCGGTTGTCGTCCTTCGCGGCCTTCGCGGCGGTCTGCAGCAGGAGAACCACGCCGCCCTCCGCCCGGACGTAGCCGTCGGCCTTCGCGTCGAAGGTGCGGCACCGCCCTCCTGGCGACAACATGGAGGCTTGCGAGAACACCACGAACCCGAACGGGCTGAGGAGGAGGTTCACGCCCGCCACGACCGCGGTGTCGATCTGGCCAGACCGGAGCGCCTCCATCGCCTGATGGAGAGCCACGAGAGAGGACGAGCACGCGGTATCGACGGTGAAGCTCGGCCCCCGGAAATCGAACGCGTGGGAGATCCGGTTCGAGACGATCGACAGCGCGCCGCCGGTCGCCGTGTAGGCGTCGCCGCTCGCGATGTCGCCGTTGCGGATGTTCTGGTACTCCGTCGAGGACGCGCCGACGAAGACCCCGACCTCGGTCCCGGCGAGCTCCGCCCGGGTCAGCCCGGCATCCTCGAGCGCCTCCCAGGTCAGCTCCAGCATCAGGCGCTGCTGCGGGTCCATCTGCTCGGCCTCGCGCGGCGAGATCCCGAAGACGGACGGATCGAAGCTCCAAACGTCGTCGATGACGCCGGCGGCCCAGACGTAGCTCTTGCCGGGCTCCTTCGGGCGCGGATGCCCGTATTTCGGGAGCGACCAGCGATCGGCCGGAACGCTCGTGACGGAGCAGCGCCCGGCGACGAGGTTCGCCCAGAGCTGGTCGACCGAGGGGGCTCCCGGAAGGCGGCACGAACGGCCGACGACGACCACCTCCCGCGCTGCCCCTGAATTTCGCACCAAGCCTGCTCCGGTCACGACTTTAGAACGAGACGTCATAGACGTGTGTCCAGCCGGCAGCAACGTGCGCCCGGCAACACCTGAAGCCTCGGACGCTCAGCCCGAAGCCTAGCCCTCGGAAGTGGCCGAAAGGTTTGCGTGGACAGGGTGTTAGCGCCCGGTAGAGACGTGTTGAACGAGACATCTCGGCCTTCCCGCCATCTGCCCGGAGGCGGACGTGTCCGTATGACGCGAGTGCGGCAGGCGCCCTGCCGATGGCCGGCGGAGGAGGGATCCCGCCCGGCGTGACGAGCGGGATTCGCACGAGCGATGCGGGATTGTCACAGCGGCGATCAACCGGGAGGAGCCGGCCTTCGACCCGTCGCGGTGTTCTGCTCTTCGGCCGTCTTCCTAACCTTATAAGGAACGCCCGGGTGGTCTCATGACGTGACCTCGAGGGGTTCCGGACCCACGACGAACGGGAGCCTGGACGGCCACGCCGCGCATGGTCGCTCGGAGGCTGCTCTTCGAGCAAGACCCCTTCCCGCCGGCCAAGCGGGTTGCGTTCGCGGCCGATGTGGCCGAATCGGGCGGCCGCCGGCGATCCGGCCGGGCACCGAACCCTCGATCATGTCGTTTCTCTACGTCCTCATCGCGTGCTGGCTGGCCGTGCTGGCGGGCGCGGTCTGGTTCGCGTGGACGTTCCTGTCCGTGCTGGCACCCGCGCCTGCGCCCGAGGCGGAGCCGCCCGTGACCGTCATCGCGCCGATCAAGGGAGCGGGTCCCCTCCTGCGTCCTTTCATCGAGAGGCTGCGGTCGCAGGCCTATGCCGATTATCGCATCCTCGCCGTGGTCGAGTCGGAGGACGATCCGGCGGCGCCGGTCCTGCGCGAGATGGCGGACGAGCCCGGAGCGCCGCTCGCGACGCTCGTCGCCGGATTGTCGGCCCGGGAGGGCCAGAAGGTGCACAACCTGCGCCACGGCCTCGCGCATCTCGACGCAAGCGCGCAGATCGTCGCCTTCGTGGACGCCGACACGCTCCCGTCCCCGGATTGGCTGGTCCGGCTCGTGCGTCCGCTGACCCGCGAGGAGGATATCGCTGCGGTCACGGGCTATCGCTGGGTCGTGTCCGAGGGCGGTGGCTGGCCGAGCGCGATCGTCGCGGCCGCGAACGCGTCCGTCGTCACGATGCCGCGCGTCTGGAACGTGTGCTGGGGCGGGACGCTCGCGCTGCGGCGCGAGACGATCGAGCGGCTCGACCTCGCGGGCCGCCTGGAGGGCGCGGTCGTGGACGACGTCCTGATCACCCGCATCCTGCACGAGGAGGGCCTGCGGATCCTGACCCCGCGCGGCCTCGTCGTGCTGTCGCCCGTGCATCACGACTGGGCCTCGGCCTTCGCCTTCGCGCACCGGCAATACACCTTCGTGCGCTGGTACCTCCCCGGCTCGTGGTGCGCCGCGACCGCCCTGCTGTCGCTGCCGGTCGTGGCCGGCGGAGCCGCCCTCGTGCTCGCCCTCATGGGCGACCGGATCGCGCTCGCCGCCTTGCTCGCGGCCGTGCTGCTAGGCCAGGCGCGGGCTTCGCTGAGGGCACGGATCGTCGCCGCGCTTTTCGGCGAGGAGGGCCGCGCCCTGTTCGCCCGCTCCGGCTGGGCCGACCGGTGGCTCGCCCCGGTCTGGATCACGTTCCACGCGGCCGGCGCGTGGAGTTCGCTCCTGACGCGGCGGCTCCTGTGGGCTGGAACCCTCTACGAGTTCGTCGGCCGGAACGAGACGCGCGTGATCAGGCGGGGACGGGAGATGTCGTGAGGTCGACGCGCCCGCACGGCCGTTTGACGGGCCGCTTTGTCGCACTTCCCTGGAACCCAGCTCGAAGACCAGAGTTCTTGTCATGAAGTCGGAGCGATCCGGCAAGTCTAAGCGAGGCGGACATGATTGGCTGGGCTCTTACGTTTCTTGTGGTCGCGCTCGTTGCGGCCGTCTTCGGCTTCGGCGGCATCGCCGGCACGGCGGTCGAGATCGCAAAGCTGATCTTCTTCGTGGCGGTGGTCCTGTTCGCCATCTCGGCGGTCGTGGGACTGCTGCGAGGACGCTCGCCGAGCGTGTAGCTTTCCCAATCGGCCAACTGGTTGAGATGAACTATACCGCTGCCGCTGCCGCCCTCTCGGGGGCGGCAGCTTTCGTTTCGGCAACAGCGCCCGGACGCGATCGGCGTTTCTCTAGCCGACGGCCTGAAGGGCGGCCCTCGTCATCTTGTCCGGCCCGAGATCGGCGACATCGTCGACGGCTAGCAGGGTCGCGAGGCGCGACCGCGCCCGGTTGACCCGGCTCTTGATCGTGCCGACCGCGCATTCGCAGATGTTCGCGGCCTCCTCATAGGAGAAGCCGGACGCGCCGACGAGGAGCAGCGCCTCGCGCTGATCGTGCGGAAGCTTCGCCAACGCCGTCCGGAAATCCTCGAAATCGAGACGGGAGCCCTGCTCCGGCTGCGTCTTCAGCCGGCCCGCGTAGGACCCGTCCGGGTCTTCCACCTCGCGCCGCCGCTTCCGGTACTCGGAGTGGAACAGGTTCCGGAGGATGGTGAACAGCCAGGCGTTCAGGTTTGTCCCGCGCTCGAACCGATCGATATGCGACAAGGCTCGCAGGAGCGTGTCCTGCACGAGGTCGTCGGCCCGATCGACCTGCCCGCTGAGCGAGATCGCGAAAGCCCGCAGGCTCGGGACCGCCGCGAGGAGGGCGTCGCGAATCTCCGGCTCGGGACTCACGAATCCGTCTCCCGGCCTTTGCCGGACGCGATCTGGGCCAGGATCGCGGTGAGCCGGTCGGGCACGGGCTGCTCGGTCAGCTCGCCGTACATGGCGCGAAGCTTGTCGCCGATCTGCGCCTGGATGACCCTGTCGAGAACCGGGCTCGGCTGCTGCGACCTCGTCTGCTGTGCGGCGTTGACGGCCATGGGATCGCTCGTGCCTCGCTTCACCGAACCCGCCATGCCGACTCCAACTCTGCTCATGCCCGAAGCTGCACTCAACGCCGGTCGCCGTCTATCGGTTCCCGACGGATCGGAACTTTCCCGTCGCTTGCGGGTTAGGTGCGGATCGCCTACCAACCCGGCCGATTCCTCACCTTAAACGTTTATCAGGGGACCTTGATGTCGCCAGCGCAGCTCGTGGTGCAGTATCTGCCGTACCTTCGCCGATACGCACGTGCGCTGACGGGTAGCCAGGTGGCGGGCGACGCCTATGTCGCGGCGACGCTCGAGACCCTCGTGAGCGATCCGGCGACGATCGGGGCCGACGCGAACGTGAAGGTCGCGCTGTTCCGGGTCTTCACCCGCATCTGGAATTCGCTCGCCGTGAACGGCGAGAACGAGCCGGTGGCGCGCGATCTTCCGGCCGAGGTTCGGCTCGGGCAGATCACCGCGCTGCCCCGGCAGGCGTTCCTCTTGTCGAGCCTCGAAGGCTTCTCCGAGGACGAGGCGGCCATCATCCTCGATGCCGGCGTCGACCGGGTCCGGGAGCTCGTCGACGAGGCCGGCCGGGAACTGGCGGCCGACATCGCGACCGACATCATGATCATCGAGGACGAGCCCCTCATCGCGATGGATCTCGAAGCGCTCGTCGAGGGCCTCGGCCACAACGTCACCGGGGTCGCCCGGACGCGATCCGAGGCCGTGAAGCTCGCCGGCGAGAAGCGCCCGGGCCTGATCCTGGCCGACATCCAGCTCGCCGACGGAAGCTCAGGCCTCGACGCCGTGAACGATCTGCTGGTCACCTTCGAGGTCCCGGTGATCTTCATCACCGCCTACCCCGAACGTTTCCTC
>CAXTKM010000009.1:5140-39142 GCA_964244795.1 uncultured Enterovirga sp. | reverse complement strand
GGCGAGGGCGGGGCCGCGATCTCGGCCGGGCAGCGCCAGCGCGTCGGCCTCGCCCGCGCGCTCTACGGCGACCCGTTCCTGGTCGTGCTGGACGAGCCGAACTCGAACCTCGATCAGGAGGGCGAGGCGGCCCTGACCCAGGCGATCGCGGGCGTGCGGGCCAGGGGCGGGATCGCGATCGTGGTCGCCCATCGCGGCTCGGCGCTCGCCGCCGTGGACCAGGTCATGGTGATGGCGGATGGCCGCGTACAGGCCTTCGGGCCCAAGGACGAGGTGCTCCAGCGCGTGCTGCGGCCGGCCGGGCCGCCGCTGACCGTGGTCGGCGCCGAAGCAGGAAAGGGTCGATCATGATCGCATCCGTGACAGACCGGCGGCCCGATCCGTTCCGGCCCGCCATCCGGTCCTATCTCCTTGCCGGGCTCGCGGTGTCCGGGCTGCTCGTCGGCGGCGTCGGCGGCTGGGCGTCCACGATGGAGATCGCGGGCGCCGTCGTGGCGTCGGGCTCGCTCGTCGTCGAATCGAGCGTGAAGAAGGTCCAGCACCCGACCGGCGGCGTCGTGGGCGAGCTCTCGGTCCGGGACGGCGACCATGTCGAGGCGGGTCAAGTCCTGGTGCGGCTGGACGACACCCAGCTCCGCGCGAACCTCGCGATCGTGACGAGCGCGCTGGACGAGCTCGCCGCCCGAGGCGCCCGCGACGAGGCCGAGCGGGACGGGCTCGAAACCGTCCCGTTCCCGGCCGACCTCGTGGCGCGCGGCGAGGCCGAGCCCACCGTCGGCAAGCTGATCGACGGCGAGGCGCGGCTGTTCAAGATCAGGGCCGAGAGCCGGGCGGGCCAGAAGGCGCAGCTCCGCGAGCGCATGGGCCAGCTCGACGAGGAGATCCGGGGGCTCGCAGGGCAGGCGAACGCGAAGGAGCGCGAGATCGCCTTCGTGAAGCAGGAGCTCGAGGGCGTGCGCGGGCTCTGGCGCCAGAACCTGATCCAGCTACCCCGCCTGACAGCGCTCGAGCGCGACGCTGTCCGGATCGAGGGCGAGTTCGGCGCGCTGACCGCCCAGATCGCCCAGGCCAAGGGCAAGCGCTCGGAGGTCGCGCTCCAGATCATCCAGATCGATTCCGACCTCCGGACCGAGGTCGGCAAGGACCTGGCCGAGATCCGCGGCAAGGTCTCCGAGCTCCGCGAGAAGAAGGTCGCGGCCGAGGACAGCCTGAGGCGGATCGACATCCGGGCCCCGCAGGCCGGGACCGTCCACCAGCTCGCGATCCACACGATCGGAGGCGTGGTGACCCCGAGCGAGCCGCTCATGCTCATCGTGCCGGACGCCGACCAGCTCACGGCCGAGGTCAAGATCCAGCCGCAGGACATCGACCAGCTCCGCCTGGGTCAGGCCGCCATGATCCGGTTCCCGGCCTTCAGCCAGCGCACGACGCCCGAGTTCCGCGGCACCGTGAAGACGATCTCGGCCGATACGACCGCCGACCAGAAGACCGGCATGACGTTCTACACGGTCCGGGTGGTCCTGCCCGAGGCCGAGATCGCGAAGACGGGCGACATGCGGCTCGTCCCCGGCATGCCGGTCGAGACCTACATCCGGACCGGAGACCGCACCGTCCTGTCCTACCTCACGAAGCCGCTGACCGATCAGGTCGGGAAGGCTTGGCGCGAGCGCTGAGCACCGCCGGCTGGGGCACGAAGCCGCCCCGCTTGGACGACCAGCTTGTCATTCCGGGGCTCGCGGAGCGAGAGCCCGGAACCCATAGACACTGACCGGTCCGGGAAAAGTCCTGTCGGCCTTACCGGTGATGCTGCCAGCGTTCATGGGTTCCGGGCTCGGCTTCGCCGCCCCGGAATGACAAGCCGTTCGTTCAAGCCGCCGTCCCCAGGATCACACGGATGCGGACAAGCCGTCCTCACCCGGCCTCCCCGAAATCCGCCATCTCGAACAAGGGCCGGATCTCGATCTCGCTCGGGCCGAGCATCGGGTTCGGGCAGCGCTTCACCCATTCGACCGCCTCGTCCATGTCCTGGACCTGCCAGAGCCAGAAGCCCGCGACGAGCTCGCCGGTCGTGGCGAAAGGGCCGTCCGCGACGGTGCGGTTCGGGCCGTCGAAGGCGACGCGCTTGCCCCGCATCGAGGGGTGCAGGCCGTCCGCGGCGAGGAGGATGCCGGCCGCGATCAGCTCCTCGTTGTACCGGCCCATCGCGGCCAGGAGCTCGGCCGACGGCAGGGCGCCCGTCTCGCTGTGGGCCGTCGCCTTCACCATCACCATCACGCGCATCGTCGTCCCTTTCCGGTCGCAGGGCGCCAACCTGCCCGGTTCTGGTCCGGTTCCGACAGCCCGAGCGTCGGGCCGACCGTCGCCGCGAGATGCCGCCGCGCCCGCACGGAAGCGCTTGCGGCGGCCCGGCCCGCCGGGTCAGATGCGGCCGATTTGGGGAGAACGTGTCCATGCAGGGCGTCACCGTCGTCGACCACCCGCTGGTCCAGCACAAGCTGACCCTGATGCGGGACAAGATGCGCTCGACGAAGGGATTTCGGCAGCTTCTGAACGAGATCGGGATGCTGCTGCTCTACGAGGTCACGCGCGACCTGCCGCTGGAGCAGATCGAGATCGAGACGCCGCTGACCCGGATGAGCGCGCCCCAGCTCGCCGGCAAGAAGCTCGTGCTGGCGCCGATCCTGCGGGCCGGCGTCGGCTTCCTGGACGGGATGCTGGAGCTCGTGCCCTCGGCCCGCGTCGCCCATATCGGCCTCTACCGCGACCCCGACACGCTGTCCGCGGTCGAGTACTACTTCAAGGCGCCCTCCGACCTCGAGGACCGCCTGGTCCTCGTCCTCGACCCGATGCTGGCCACCGCGAACTCCGCCATCGCGGCCGTGGACAGGCTGAAGGAGCGGGGCGCGAAGGAGCTGCGGGTCGTCTGCCTCCTGGCGGCCCCGGAGGGGATCGCCCACCTCCGGTCGATGCATCCCGAGGTCCCGATCTGGACGGCCGCGATCGACGAGCGGCTGGACGAGCACGGCTACATCGTGCCGGGCCTTGGCGACGCCGGGGACCGCATGTTCGGCACCCGCTGAGGATCGCTCCGGCATGCGGTTCCTCGCGGTCGACTGGGGCACGAGCCGGCTTCGCGCCTACCTCGTCGCGGACGGCGCCGTCCTCGGCCGAGCGGAATCGGAGGAGGGCATCGCGCGCCTGCGAGCCGGCGAGCACGAGGCCGCGCTCGGCCGTGTTCTCGGCGTTCCTTCCCTCGACGATCCCGGCCTTCCGGTCGTGCTCGTCGGCATGGTCGGGAGCCGCGAGGGCTGGTTCCCGGCACCCTACGCGGCCTGCCCGGCCGGTCCGGACGAGATCGCGGCGGCCGCGCTCCCGGTCGATCTCGGGGCGGGCCGGCAGGGCCTCGTGATCCCGGGCGTGCGGGCCGACGACGGGACGGGAACCGACGTCATGCGGGGCGAGGAGACCCACCTCCTCGGCAGCGGCGTCCGGGACGGGCTCGTCTGCCTGCCCGGGACGCATTCGAAATGGGCCGAGATGCGGGGCGGGCGCATCGCGCGCTTCGCGACCTTCATGACCGGGGAGATGCACGGCCTGCTCCTGCAGCACTCGATGATCGGCCGGCCCGCCGAGGTGCCGGGCGACCCGGCCGGCTTCGCGCTCGGCCTCGATCATGTCTCCGCCGACCGGGAGGGCTCGCTCCTGAATCGTCTGTTCCGGGCCCGCGCCGCGACCGTGACCGGCATGCTCGAGGCCCGGCTCCTCGGGTCCTACCTGTCCGGGCTCCTGACCGGGGACGAGGTCGCGGGCGCGCTCCGGCTGTTCGGCCGGCCCGGCGACGTGACGGTGGTGGCCGAGCCGGCCCGGGCCGATCTCTACGCGGAGGCGCTCGCCCGCTCGGGCATCGAGACGCATCGGCTCGCGCCCGAGCAGACCTTCGCGGCCGGCCTTGCGGCCATCTTGCGTGGCCGCGGCTCCCTCCGCTGACCTACTTGGCCGGTCGCGCCGACCCGCGCGCCCGCTGTCCCGCGACGACGAGCATGATCACGAGCGCGGCGACACCCCAGGTCGAGGGCGCGACCTGCTCGCCGACCACGAGCGCCGAGAGGCCGAGCGTCACGAAGGTCTGCAAGAGCTGCGTCTGGCTCACCCGAGCGATGCCGCCGAGGGCCAGACCGGCGTTCCATGCGAAGAAGCCCAGGTACTGGCTGAGGAGGCTGACATAGCCGAAGCCGATCCAGCTCCGGAGCGGCACCGCCGGAGGGAGGTCGCGCAGCAGCCACAGGAACGCCGGCCCGGTGGCCGGGAGTGCGATGACGAGCTGCCAGGAGATCACCTCCCAGCCCCGGAACCCGCCCTGAACGAGCCGCGCCGAGATCGCGTAGCCGAGAGCCGAGACGGCGACCGCCGCGAGGAGGAGACCGTCGCCCGGCGCGAGAGCCCCACCCTCGCGCAACGCGAACCCGACCACGACGGCCGATCCGGCGAGCGCGGTCGCCCAGAACGCCCAGGACGGCCGCTCGCCCGTGAGAAGGCAGCCGATCGCAGCCGTCGCGAGGGGCAGGATCCCAAGCACGACGCCGCCATGCGACACGGCGACGGTCCGGAGCGCGAAGGCGGTGAGCAGCGGGAACAGGACCGTGATGCAGGCCGACGAGAGCGCCAGCCGGCCCCATTCCGAACCGGAAGGCCACCGGGCGCGGGTCGCCGCGAGGACGGCCACCGCCAGGCCGCCCGCGACCGCGGACCGCCCGAAGCTCACGAGCCAGGGGTCGAGCGCCTCGATGGCGAGCCGCGTGAAGGGCAGAGAGCCGCCGAACACCACGACGCCGACACAGCCGAGAACCAGGCCGAGCGCCTCCCGCGACACGATGAATCCCCGAGGCTCTTCCGGCCCGAGCGTCCTGTAGGACGTTCCGCCGCATCCGAGAACCGTGCTGCGCGAAGGGCCGGGCACGGCCTCCATGCCCCTCGGGACCAGGATTCCTGAGCATCGCGGCTACGGAGCCGAAACCATCCGGCGCGATCGGCGGCGCATCATGGGCCGGCATTAAGGCGTCCGTCATCCGGGAGAGGCGAGCCTCGCGGACGGAGTCCGCCATGACACGACCGATCATCTGGGCCGTCGCGACCTGCGGCGCGATCGCGCTCGCGGCGCATCTCGCGGGCGAAAGGCTGTCGCGCCTCGCCGACGCACGGTCCGTCGCGGCCCGAAGCTACGTGTCCGCCACGACCTCGCCCAGGACGTCCGCCGGTACCGACATGGCTGCCAGAATCGTGACGGTGGACGGCGACCGGCGCGGGCATTTCGCGGTCGATGCCGCGCTCGACGGGCGGCGCGTCACGATGCTGGTCGATACGGGCGCGAGCATCGTGGCCCTGACACACGAGGACGCGCTCGCCTCCGGGATCCGGCCGTTCCCGAGCGACTATACGACCCGGATCGGGACCGCGAACGGCACCGTCTCGGCCGCCCCGGTCCGGATCCGCGAGATGCGGGTCGGCGACATCCAGGTCCGCGACGTCGAGGCCGTCGTGATGCCGGCCGGACGGCTCGGCACGAGCCTCCTCGGCATGTCCTTCCTGCGCCAGCTCCGCGGCTTCGACATCGCCGGGAACCGCCTCACGCTGCGGGGCTGAGGAGCGGACCGGCCTCGGGATCGTGATCGCGGGCGAGCCGGCCCGGTCGGAGGGTCGGCCAGGCCCTTGCGTCCCGGCACCGCCTTCGCCAATGTGCCGCCCCCAAACCGGACGAGAGCGGACCGACGCTCCGGCCGGCAGGATCCATCCTCCGCCACTCGCGCAGTCACGGGCAGCCATGAAGGTCACAGTCGAGCGGGCCGCGCTTCTCAAGGCGCTGGGCCACGTGCATCGCGTCGTCGAGCGCCGCAACACGATCCCGATCCTGTCGAACGTGCTGCTGAAGGCGGAGGATGCCGGGTTGCGCCTGAAGGCGACCGACCTCGACATCGAGGTGACCGAGACGGTTCGGGCCGACGTCACGCAGGCGGGCGCGACCACGGTGCCGGCGCACGTCATCTACGACATCGTCCGCAAGCTGCCGGACGGTGCCCAGGTCTCCCTCGAGACCTCCGGCGAGACGGGCCAGATGCAGCTTCGCTCCGGGCGCTCGCGCTTCATGCTGCAGGCGCTGCCGGAGACCGACTTCCCGGACATCGCGACGGGCGAGATGCCCCACCCGTTCTCGCTCCCCGCCGCCGATCTGAAGCGGCTGATCGAGAAGACCCAGTTCGCGATCTCCACGGAGGAGACGCGCTACTATCTGAACGGCATCTTCCTCCACACGGTTGAGGTCGAGGGCACGACGATGCTCCGGGCCGTCGCGACCGACGGCCACCGCCTCGCCCGGATCGAGATGCCGGCCCCTGAGGGTGCGGCCGGGATGCCCGGGATCATCGTGCCCAGGAAGGCCGTGGCCGAGATCCAGAAGCTCGTCGCCGACGATCCGTCCGAGGCGGTCCGGATCGAGGTGAGCCCGGCGAAGATCCGGTTCAGCTTCGGGGCCGGGGGCGGCGTCGTGCTGACCTCGAAGCTGATCGACGGCACCTTCCCGGACTACCAGCGCGTCATCCCGACCGGGAACGACAAGCGCCTCACGGTGGAGCGCGGCCATTTCGCCGAGGCCGTCGACCGGGTCTCGACCATCTCGTCCGAGCGCGGCAGGGCGGTGAAGCTCGCGATCACCGAGGGCCGCATGACGCTCTCCGTGAACAACCCGGATTCCGGCAACGCGGTCGAGGAGCTCGACGTCGACTACGATGCGGCCGCGCTCGATATCGGCTTCAATGCCCGCTACCTGCTCGACATCACGGGCCAGCTCGACGGCGACACCGCCCTCTTCAGGCTCGCCGATCCGGGCTCGCCGACCATCATCCAGGATCGCGAGGGCGCCTCGACGCTCTACGTGCTGATGCCGATGCGGGTGTGACGGCAGGGCCCTTCGCGGCGGCGGTCGCCGGCAGGAGCGGGGCGGGGGTCCGGTGAGCCAGGACGGCCCACGCGTCACCCGCCTGATCCTCCAGGACTTCCGCAGCTACGAGACGCTCGACCTCGCGATCGGGCGACGGCTGGTGGCGCTGTCCGGCGAGAACGGGGCCGGCAAGACGAACCTGATCGAGGCGGTGTCGCTGTTCGCGCAGGGGCGCGGGCTCCGGCGCGCCGAGTTTCCCGCCATGGCCCGGGCCGGCCAGGACCGGTTCGCGGTCTCGGTCGCGCTCGCGAGCGAGGGCGGCGAGCACCGGCTCGGATCCGGTCTCGTGCCGGTCGAGGCCGGTGAGCGGGGCGGGCGCCTGTGCCGCGTCGACGGGGCCGACGTCGCGTCCGCCGCGGCCTTCGCGGATCATGTCCGGATCGTCTGGCTCACGCCGGACCTCGACGGCCTGTTTCGCGGGACGCCGGGCGATCGCCGCCGCTTCCTCGATCGGCTCGTGCTCGCGGTCGATGCCCGGCATGGGGCCCGGGTCGCCGCGCTGGAGCGGGCCCTCCGGTCGCGGAACCGCCTGCTCGAGGAGAGAGCCGCGAGCGCCTGGCTCGACGCGGTCGAGCGCGAGCTCGCGGAACTCGCGGTCGCGGTCGCGTCCGCCCGACGCGAGACCGCGCAGCGTCTCGATGCCGAGCTCGTCGCGGCAGCCGATTCCGCCTCCCCCTTCCCGTTCGGCCGTCTCGCCCTCGCGGGCGAGTTCGAGGACCTCGCCGCGGAGAGCCCGGCGCTCGAGACCGAGGACCGTTACCGGGTCCGCCTGCGCGACGGTCGCGGACGCGACGCCGCCGCCGGCCGGACGCTCCTCGGGCCGCAGGCGACCGACCTTCTGGTCCGGCACGGGCCGAAGGATCGACCGGCGGACCTTTGCTCGACCGGCGAGCAGAAGGCGCTCCTGCTGCGCCTCGTCCTCGCCCATGCGCGGCTGGTGGAGCGGATGAGCGGCCTCGCGCCCGTCGTCCTCCTCGACGAGGTCGCGGCCCATCTCGATCCAGGGCGCCGCTCGGCGCTCTACGCCGAGCTCGAGACGACGGCGGGCCAGGTCTGGATGACGGGGGCCGATCCCGGGCTCTTCGCCGAGCTGGACGGGCGGGCCGACCTGATCCGCGTGGAGCCGGGCCGGGCGCTCGGCGCCGGCTGACGGTCTCGCCTATGCCAGCCGATGATCCTCGACCGAGGCGCAGATCAGGACCACGATGCTCCAGAAGACGAGACAGCAGATAGCGATGGCGATCGGGTTGAAGATTCGCTTGGGGTAGACGTTATCCTCGGGCAGGCGCGGCGGCACGAAGGTCGTGAGATAGAGCGACTGGCTCTCGGCCGTGCGCCGGGCCCGATCGAGCCCGTTCGCGGCGAGCGTGTACAGCCCCTCGGCCATCTTCTGCTTCACCGCGACCTCCTCGTAGCGCGCGAGGGCGGCCGCGACGTTGCGGGATTCGCTCGTGTTTCCGGCGATCTGCTGGCGAAGCCGCACGACCTGCTGGCGCAGGCTTTCGACCCGAGTCTGGAGCGTCCGGACGCTCGGGGATTCGGGACCGAGGGACTGGCGGGCGACGAAGAGCTGGTTCTCGGCAGAGAGCTGATCGGTCAGGACGCCGGTCAGAAGCTTGCCGGTCTCGGTCGCGGTCTGGATCGGGTCGATCAGCCCCTCGGTGTTCCGGTATCGCTCCATGTCCCGGAGCGCGTCGTACATCATCTTCTGCGTGCGCTCGACCTCCTCGTTCGCCCGGCGGAGCGCGTCCGTGCGGGCCCGCGTCGAGATGTCGTTCACGAGGCGCTCGGCCAATTGCTCGACATGCGTGGCGAGCAGGACCGCGTCCTCCGGCCGGAAGGCCCGGATCTGGACCGTGACGATGCCGGACGTGCTTTCGATCGAGGTCCCGACCATCTTCGACCAGTATTTTCGAAGCTCGTCGACCGACGCCGTCTCCTTCAGCCGCGCGACGAGGTCGGCCTCGGGCCGCCGGTAGATCTGACGAAGGTCGACGCGGGCCGACAGGTCGTCGACCATCGTCCGGCTGTGGATGTAGCTCGTGACGATGTAGGCGTCCTCGGTCGAGCTCGAGCTGCCCGTCGCCTTGGCGATGCCGCCGAGCAGCGCGCTCGCGCCGCCGGCGGCGCTCGTCGTCGGACTGGTGTCCTGCGTGCCGAACCGCACGACGAAGCGCATCTCGGCGACGAACTGGTCCGACGCGATGGCCGCGAAGTAGATGGCTCCCAGGATCGCCGGCAGGATCACGCACAGGGCGAAGCTCACCTTGTGGATCGAGAAGCCCGAAGACGTCTGCGGCAGCGAGATCGTGTCGACGAGCTCGCCCGGGACGGTGCGGTCGCGGACGCGCAGGCCTTTCGCGCTCCGAAACAGCCTCGCGATGCCGCCGACGCGGGTCTCGACGGTCGGGAAGGCCTGTCGGGGCGTGGAATCCACGACCTCGCTGACGGCGTCGATCACGGCGTTCTTCAGCGGTCTCTCTCCGAGCGCCATACGTTCAGCTCACAAACCGGCCGCGTCCGCCCCGCGCGGAGAGCGCAGGCTGCGGCCGATCGCTGTCCTAACCGGCCGTTCCCGGCTTTTCAAAGGCGTCCTTCAGGTAGTCGTAGACCACGATGTCGTTCTCGAGCAGCGCTTCGACCGGCGTGCACGCCCGGAGCCGTTCGGCGAGGGCCATCGTGGCCTGGATCTGCTCGATGCGGGGCAGCCGGGCCGGGTCGAGCGAGAACTGCTCGGCCACCGCCTCGATGAACTCGTCGGCGTGGCTGCGGAGCCCGACCACCTGGAACGAGGACAGCGCGGTCAGGGCATTGCCGATCGAGGACGCGCCGACCGCATCGTCCGGCAGGCGCGTCGTCAACTGCCGGACCAGAGGGTCGCCGAGAGCCATCGCGACGGATTGCGGAACGTCCCGGAAAGCCCGCTTCAGCTCCCGGCCGTTCTCGATCGGCAGGTCCTTCGCGAAGGCGATCGCATCCTCGAACAGGACCTCGTCGCGGGGACCGAGAAAGCTGTTGTACCCGTCCGCGATCAGCCGAAGCACCAGGATGCGTTCGGCAAGCTCTTCGAACGGATCCTGGATCAAGGCGACCGTCTTGTAGCCTCGGTCGATGTAGAACTCCAAGCCCTTGAACGAGACGCGGCCGCTGACGTAGTTCGATTCCTTCCCGATCAGAAACAACTGGAAGATCGTCTCCTGGCCAAATCGATCGATCGTCGGATGATACAACTGGAAATAGGGCTGCAACGCACGATCGAGCTTCGCGAACGGCAGGAGCTGCGTCTCGAGCCGGAGGATTTTCTGCTGGACGACCGCCTCCGGCGGGCAGCGGCGATAGATCATCACGCCCGATTCGGGTTCGAGGATCTCGAGATCCGGCATGTGCCGAAGCCCGGGCACCTCCTCCTCGGTGATCGCGAAGCCGCAGAGCCCCGTCTCGTGACGCCCCGCCAACCTGATCTCGTCCCGGACGTAGAGGGTCGGCACACGGGCGACCTCCTGCCCGTCGCGGACCACGACGACCTCGCCGCAAGCCGTGAACGTGTCGAGCACGAGGTAGCCCGCGATCACGTGGCCCTGATCGATTTCGACGTTGAACAGCATCGTTTGGGTTGCCGGTGAAGTCAGCGCGGGCCGGGGAGCCGGTCCAGCGCCCTCAGCGCCGGAACCGCCCGGTCGCGGGTGTACCAGGGATTGCTCGTCCGATCGCAATAGCTGGTCGTGCCATGCCGCTCGCGCAAGCTTTGCTGCTCGCGCCGGAACCGATCCATGGTCGCCGCGACGCGATCGCTGCCCCGGCTCGCCGACTGGTGGTGGATCAGGGTCGCGAAGGGCGTCCAGACGGTCCGGAAGCCTTTCTCCCCGGCCCGAAGGCAGAAGTCCACGTCGTTGTAGGCGATCGCGAACAGCTCCTCGTCGAAGGGTCCGACCGCCTCCAGGCAGGCCCGCGAGACCAGCATCGCGGCGCCGGTCACGGCACTCATCGACTGGCGCACGCCGAGCCGTCCGAGCGGTCCGGGATCGGTCTCGGGCCGGCCCTCGAACCAATGGCCGGCGAGCCCGCCGGCTCCCACGATCACGCCGGCGTGCTGGATCGTCCGGTCGGGATAGAGGAGGCGGGCTCCGACGATCCCGGTCCCCTCGTAGGCGAGGCACGACACCATCTCGCGGAGCCATCCTGGCTCGACGATCTCGACGTCGTTGTTCAGGAAAAGGAGGACGTCGCCCTTGGCGAGACGGGCTCCGCGGTTGATCTGACGCGAGAAGTTGAAGGGTTCGTCGACGATCTCGGCCACGAAGCCGGGCCGGGAGGCGCGGTGGTGCTCGTAGAGCCGGAGCACCCGCTCGTCCGTTGATCCATTGTCGGCGACGACGATCTCGAGCCCGGGATAGTCCGTCCCTTCGGTCAGACCTTTCAGGAGCGGGGCGAGAAGGTCGTGCCCGTCCCGGCTCGGGATCACGACCGAGACGGTCGGCCACTCCGTCCGGACAAGGTCGAAGCGGACGCGATGGAGCCCCTTCGAGAGCGCGGGCTCGACCGGTGCCGGATGCCCCTCGCGGCCGTAGCGCAGGCCGAGAGCCCTGCGGGCGCTCTCCACGGATGTCTTCTCGTTCGCGGTCGAGAAGCTCTCCTCGTGGCGGCGCCAGAGATAGGCCGGGTAGGGCAGGTGCAGCACCGTGCCGGGGTCGACGCCGGCGAGGTAGCGCAGGAGCAGATCGTAGTCCTGCGAGCCCTGGAAGCCGTCCCTCAGGCCCCCGATCCGCCTCAGCCTGTCCGTCCGATAGACCGACAGGTGATTGATGTAGTTGACCCCGGAGAGCAGCACCGGGTCGAAGGCGGGCTTCAGGAAATAGTGGCGCGGGGCGAGGTCGCGGGTCGCCACGACCTCGTCCGTGTAGAGGAACACGGCGTCGGGTCGCTCGGCCAGCGCGCGCGCGATGGCGTCGACCGCGCCCGGCGCGAGGGCGTCGTCGTGGTCCAGCATCGACACGAAGGGCGCGACCGCCTTCGCGAGGGCGGCGTTGGTGGCCGACGCGATGCCGGCGTTCCTGTCACCCATGACCACGCTCACGCCTGGCATGTCCCGCCTGGCCGCGAGCCAGGATCGCGTCTCGGCCGAGGACGAGCCGTCGTCGCCGAAGACGATCTCGGCGAGCCCGGGCGCTTGCGACTGCACCGAGCGCAGGAGCTGGTCGAGGTAGCGGGTCGGGGTGTCGAAGGTCGGCACCAGGAAGGAGACGAGCGGGCCATCGCCCGGCGACCGGCCTGGGGCTGGACCTGGCTTCGGCAGCGCCATCACCTCCCGGAAGTGCTGGGCGGCGCTCCGGAACGTCCGCCGCTCGAGCCCGGATCCGAAGGCCGTGACCCCGATCGTCGCCTCCCGGATCGTGAAGACGCGGTCGGTCCGGTCCGGACCCGGCTGCCGATCAGACGGCGCACGAGCAGGATCGCCCCCCAGCGCAGCCCGGTCGCCCAGGCGCGCGCACGAACCGTCCCGGATCCGCCGAAGGGCGCGATCCGGAGCCGGCGCACCTCCGGCATCTGATGGAGGTCGACCCGGATCACGAGGCGGCCCGCGGACGGGAAGGTCGCGCTGAACGCGTCGCCGTAGCCCTGGCCGATGTCGAGGGAGACCGTCGCGTCGAGGGCGCGGTCGATCCCGTCGAGGATCAGGATGAGATGACGCGGCCTGTAGCGCGTCAGCGGCAGGTCGAAATGACCGTCGTCGTCCCCCGCACGCCAGGTCGTCCAGCCCGTCCGCCGAAGGCTTCCGGCCGCGTGAACGAGATAGGGAAGGATCATCGCATGTCGGTCGGTGACCCTCCGGGCCGGGGCGCCACCAAAGCGCCACGATAGCCGACGAGACGTCGCCAGATAAAGGCCTGCCTTTCGGCGGTCAAATGACAGAGGCCGTCGATGAGGGTGCGAGGTGTCCGGGGGCGCGCCGACGTTCGGCCGCGGGCTCCGGCCGACGACGGCCGTCCATGATCCAGCTCTCGAACGTCTTCAAGTTCTACAAGACCGAGAACCACCTCAAGATCGTGCTGGACCACGTCTCGGCGACGTTCGAGACGGGCCATTCCTACGGCCTCCTCGGCGTGAACGGGGCCGGAAAGTCGACGACCTTGCGGGTCATCGCCGGCACCGAGCTGCCGAATTCCGGCAAGGTCCGCCGTTCCGTCCGGGTCTCGTGGCCGCTCGGGTTCTCGGGGGGCTTCCATCCCCTGATGTCCGGCCGCGACAACGTCCATTTCGTGGCCCGGGTCTACGGCTCCGATCCCCGGCAGGTCTCTCGCTTCGTCGAGGATTTCGCGGAGATCGGCGACTACATCAACAGGCCGGTCCGGACCTATTCGTCGGGCATGATGGCCCGGCTCGCGTTCGGCCTGTCGATGGCGATCGAGTTCGACTGCTACCTGATCGACGAGATCACGGCGGTCGGCGACGCGCGCTTCGCGGCCCGCTGCGAGGAGGTCTTCCGCCGCCGCCGGGAGAACACGGACCTCATCGTCGTCTCGCACTCGATCGGCACCGTGAAGAGCTACTGCGACAAGGGCGCCGTCCTGGTCGATGGTCGGCTGATCATGTACGATGACGTCGATCAGGCGATCGAAACCTACAATCGCCTGAACCGATGACTGCTGCAGAACAACGATCCGGGCCGCACCGATGAGCGCAGAACCTCTCGCCGATCGGCCGACCGCGCTGTCGCCGCAGGAGCGGTCGCAGCAGGTCTCCCGCGCTCTCTCGGACGCGGCGAGGCGGCTTCGCTTCACATCGCAGGGCCGCCGCGCGCATCCCGGCGGCTTCAGGGCGCGGCGCGGCCGCCTGCTGGTCAAGCTGCTCTACATCGCGAGCTTCTTCGCGATGGTCGCCGTGCCGTCGCTCGGGGCCAGCGTCTATTACGGCCTGATCGCGGCCGACCAGTTCGAGGCGGAGGCGAAGTTCGCCGTCAGGAGCGGCGCCCTGGCGGGGCTCGACCCGCTGACGACGCTGACCGGCGTGCCGGCCGTGCAGATCATCCAGGACACGCAGGTCGTGACGGACTTCATCCGGAGCCGCGCCGTGGTGGACGAGCTTCAGAGCGCCGTCGACCTTCGCAATCTCTACGGGCGCGAGGAGGCGGACTGGTGGTCGCGGCTCCGTCCGGACAAGCCGGTCGAGAAGGTCCTCAAGTATTGGCAGTCGATGATCTCGATCGGGATCGAGATGCCGGGCGGCATCGTCCATTTCAACGCGCGCGCGTTTCGGCCCGAGGATTCGGTGGCGATCGTACGAGCCGTGGTGGCGGCGAGCGAGAAGCTCGTGAACAACATGAACGACCGGAGCCGCCGGGACGCCGTCTCCTTCGCCGACCAGGAGATGCAGCTCGCAACGACCCGCCTCGCCCAGGCCCGTGCCGACCTCGAGGTCGCCCGCAACCGGGAGGGGACGCTGGACGCGACCACGAGCGCGATCGGCATCAACGCCATCATCAGCATCGTCCGGGCGCAGCAGCTTCAGATGAAGCAGCAGCTCGACACGACGATGGCCTCGAACGTGTCGGCGCAGGCGCCGCAGGTGCGCGACCTTCGGTTGAGGATCGAGGCCGCGGATCGGCAGATCGAGCAGCTTCAGCGTGAGATGACGAGCACCGCTGCCGGAGACGCCCCCACGCTGTCAGCCTCGATGACCCGGCTCGCCGCGCTCACCATGCGGAGCCGGGTGGCCGAGACGCAGTACACGTCCGCGGCGGTCTCGCTCGAGCGCGCCCGGATGGCGAGCCTCACGAAGCAGATCTATCTCACGAGCTTCGTCCAGCCGGTCCTGCCCGAGGAGGCCCAGTACCCCCGCCGCTACTGGATCGTCTTCCTCGTCTTCGCCATCGGGCTCGTCTCCTGGGGGGCTTTCTGCGGGCTCGTCACGGTGGCCCGGAACCATATGGCCTGACGACGCCGTCGCCATGCCCGGCATGACCGGGACCGGCGGAGGCGCCGGGCGTGGGACGCGCCGCGGGCCTCAGGCCGAGAGGCTGGCGAGCTTGATGTCGGCGATGCTCTTGAACTCGCCGTCCGGATACTTGCCCACATAGGCCGCGAACATCGCGGGATCGTCGCTGTCCTTCACGGCATCCCAGAAGGCGAGCTCGACGGCGCGGTCCTGCGGGAGGGCGCTGCTCTGCGGGGTCGGGGCGTCGAGCCGCGTCCGGGCCAGCACCGCGAAGGTGCCGTCCGGGAACCGGTCGAGATACGCCTGGTATTCGTCGAGGCTGTCGCCCGCCTCGACCGACTTCCAGAACGCGAGCTCGACCTCGATCGGGTCCTGGGTGCTCGGTATCGGCAGGGTCACGAGCCCGGCCGGCGACCCGTCCGGTTCGCGCCCGTCCTCGTCGAAGATGAGCCGGAAGACGTGGATCGGACGGGCGATGTTCTTGACCGCATGGTCGCCCGCATCCTCGAGCCGATACGGCAGCCGGTCGCGGACATGGTCGCGGACGCCCCGGGTGACGCAGATGCCGCCGGGCGGCGCCAGCGCCTCGACGCGGGCCGCGACGTTCACGCCGTCGCCGAAGATGCCACCGTCCTTGACCATCACGTCGCCGACGTTGATCCCGATCCGAAAGAGCATCTGGCGGTCCGGCGACAGCGGCTCGTTCGCCGTCGCGAGCGAGCGCTGGATCTCGACCGCGCACATGACGGCCTCGACCACGCTCGCGAACTCGGCGAGCACGCTGTCGCCGGCGGTGCTGGTGATGTGCCCGCCGGCCGCCGCGATCAGGCCGTCGATGATCGTGCGATGGGACGACAGGGTCGCGAGCGTGCCCTCCTCGTCCTCGTGCATCAGACGGCTGTACCCCTCGACATCGGCGACGAGGATCGCGACGAGCTTGCGCTCGAGGGGAGGGGCTTCGATCGACATGGACGGACCAGCGGTTTTAGCAGACGAGTCCGGGGCAACCCGGCAGAGGGCCGCTGGGTCCGTCCGTGACATCCTCCTGTAACGACATGCTGCTTGCCTCCGCGACGAGCCTCTGGCGATGGCGGCCGTGCGGCCGTCCCGATGCGGCCTGTCGCCGAATGAACGGCGTTCGGCGGAGGCACCCGATGCTCATGGCCCGGGCCGCCTCCTGGAAGGGCTCGCTTCAGAACGGCGCCGCGCGGTGGCGCTGAGCCCATCGCCTTTGGGTCGACGTCCGGCCGCCCCCTGCATGATCCGCATGCCCGACCGGCCAACCGGCGCGCTTGCGCCAGGAATGCCGGCTGACCTACGGTCGCCGGACGAGAGAGCGCGTCAGCGCCGCCGTGCTGCCGGGGCCGGCGGCACCAGGGAGAGAAGGGCATGAGGAACGCACCGCCCGGGCCCCACACGGCGTGCCGACGCTCGTGCCGGGTGGAACCGGCGTGAGCGTCTTCCGCACGTTCCTGTTCGCTCCCGGCAACCACCCGCGACGGACCGAGAAGGCGCTGACGCTCGGGGCGGACGCCGTCATCCTCGACCTCGAGGACGCGTGCCCGGCCGCCGAGAAGGTCGCGACCCGCGATGTGGTGGTCGCGGCCCTGCAGCGACCGAGGCCTGGCCGCGGCTATGTCCGGGTGAACCCGCTCTCGACGGCCTTCGGCTACGGCGACATCGTCCGGGTGGTGCGGCCGGGCGTGGACGGGATCGTGGTCCCGAAGATCGAGAGCGCCGACGAGCTGAAGACGGCGGAATGGCTCGTCGCCCAGATCGAGCGCGAGCAGGGCATGGCGCCGGGCGCGCTCGACATCCTGCCGATCCTCGAGACCGGGCGCGGGCTGGCGGCGGCCGCGGCGATCGCGGCGGCCGGGACGCGGGTGCGCCGGATCGCCTTCGGGGCCGGCGACTTCACCCTCGACATGAACATCGCGTGGTCGCGCGAGGAGAGCGAGTTCCATTTCTATCGCTCGGCCCTGGTGCTCGCCTCGCGGGCGGCCGGGCTCGAGCGGCCGGTCGACACGGTCTGGGTCCGGCTTCAGGATCCGGAGGGGTTCGCGGCCTCGGCCGAGCGGGCGCGGGCGCTCGGCTTCGGGGGCAAGCTCTGCATCCATCCGGACCAGGTCGCGGTCGCGAACGCGGCCTTCAGCCCGACCGCCGCCGAGGTCGCCTGGGCCGGACGGGTCGTCGAGGCCTTCGCGGCCGCCGAGGCCGCGGGGTCGGCCTCCATCCAGCTCGACGGGCAGTTCATCGACTACCCGATCGTCTACGGCGCGCAGCGGGTCCTGGAGGCCGATCGGCTCATCGCGGCCGCGACGGCCCGACCTCAGCGCTGAACCCGAACAACCGACAAGGGAGCCGCATGGCCCAGACTCAGGATCAGGACCGCACCGGAGGCGCCGGGCCGCAGGTGAGGCCGCTCGACGGCGTCCGGGTCATCGAGATCTCGAGCTTCATCGCCGGGCCCTTCTGCGGCACGCAGCTCGCCGAGTTCGGCGCCGAGGTGATCAAGCTCGAGCTGCCCGAGGTCGGCGACCCTCTGCGCCGCTTCGGCACGGTGACCCCGTGCGGGGACACGCTGCCCTGGCTGTCCGAGTGCCGGAACAAGAAGGCCGGCACGCTCGACCTCCGGAAACCCGAAGGGGCCGAGCTCCTGCGGCGGCTCGTCGCCGACGCTGACGTACTGGTCGAGAACTTCCAGCCCGGCACGCTGGAAGGGTGGGGGCTCGGCTGGGACGTTCTCAGCGCGGTCAATCCGCGGCTCATCATGGTCCGCATCTCGGGCTACGGGCAGACCGGCCCCTATCGCGACCGGCCGGGGTTCGGCCGGATCGGGAATGCCTTCGGGGGCCTCTCGTTCCTGGCCGGCTACCCCGACCGCCCGCCCGTCACGCCGGGCTCGGCCACGATCCCGGACTACATGGCCGGGTTCTACGGCGCGTTCGGGGTCGTTCTGGCGCTGCGCGCCCGGGAGACGACCGGTCGTGGCCAGGTCGTCGACATCGGGCTCTACGAGCCGGTCTTCCGCATCCTCGACGAGCTGGCCCCGGCCTTCCACATGAACGGCTTCGTGCGCCAGCGCATGGGTCCCGGCACCGTCAACGTCGTGCCGCACAGCCATTACCCGACGGGAGACGATCGCTGGATCGCGATCGCCTGCACGAACGACAAGATCTTCGCCCGGCTGGCCGACGCGATGGGCGCGCCCGAGCTCGCCGGAGCGGATCGCTGGGGGACGCTTCCCGCCCGGGAACGCGATCGGGCCGCGGTCGACGCCGCGGTCGGTGCCTGGACCGCGGGTCGGACCCGCGACGAGGCGCTCTCGACCTGCGCCGCGTTCCAGGTCCCCTGCGGCCCGGTCTACGCGATCGACGAGATCTTCGAGGATCCGCACTACGCGGCGCGCGGCAACATCGCCTACGTGGAAGACGCGCGCGCCGGCACGGTCGCGGTCCCGGCCCCGATGCCGCGCCTGACCGACACCCCGGGCACGATCGACCACCTCGGTCCGGCGCTCGGCCAGGACAACGTCGAGATCTTCGAGGGCATGCTGGGACTGTCGAAGGAACGCGTTGCCGAGCTCAAGGCGGCGGGGGTCGTGTAGCGAGGCCCGAAATCAAGCCTGTGTGTCATCCCCGGCCGGAGCGAAGCGGAGGGGAAGGGGATCCAGGGCCGCAGCGCGTCGGCCCTGGATCCCCTTCCCGACGGCTTCGCCGTCGCCGGGGATGACACCCGAGAGTCACTTTCAGAAGGGCTGCGGCCCCGCCGCGGCCGGGCGGCTTGTGGGATCGGCCACCGGCACCCTATTGTCCGGACAAGAGCCGAGCGACGGCCATACGCACCGGGAGGACCACGATGGATCCGACGCCATTTCGGCCGCTTGCCGCGCCGCGCTCGCGCGTTCGGGGCGGCCATGCCGTTCGCTGAGCTCTTCGTCGGCGGGATCCTGCTGGGCGGCCTCTACGCGCTCATGGCCTGCGGCCTGAACCTGATCTTCGGCGTCATGCGGATCGTGAATTTCGCGCATGGCGAGTTCCTGGCGATCGGGGCCTTGACCGCGGTCTCGCTCGTCGCCGGCTACAAGCTGCCGTTCTGGGCGGCGCTCGTCATCGTGCCGGTCGGCATGGCGGCGCTCGGGCTCGCGCTTCAGCTCCTCGTCGTCCGCCGGCTGATGGACGCGCCGCTCATCATGTCGCTGCTCGCCACCTATGCGATCTCGACGATCCTCGTGAACGCCTCGATCCTGGTCTGGGGCGGCGGCTACCAGGGGCTGCCCGGCGTTCTCGCCGGCTCCGTCGACGTCTTCGGGCTGAACGTGTCGCTGTCGCGGCTCACCGCCTTCGCGGTCGCGATGGCCGTGAGCCTCGGGGTCTGGTGGTTCCTGCTCCGGACCCGATTCGGGCGTGCGATCCGATCGGTCGCGCAGGCGCCCGAGCTCGCCGTGATCTCGGGGATCTCGGTCGATCGGGTCCGCAACGTGACCTTCGCGCTCGGCTCCGGGATGGCAGGGCTCGCGGGCGTCCTAATGGCGCCGACCTTCGCGTCCGATCCGCAGCTCGGCTCGCGCTTCCTCATCAAGGCCTTCGCGGTGATCATCGTCGGCGGCATGGGAAGCTACCCTGGCGCCATCATGGCGGCGCTCCTGCTCGGCCTGCTGGAGGTTTTCGGGGGCTACTGGTTCGGGCAGATCATCGGCTCGGCGCTCCTCTACATCTTCATGCTGGCCGTGCTCCTCGCGCGGCCGCGCGGCCTCCTCGGCGTGGGCGTCCGGCTATGAGAATGCTGGGTTTCATCCTCGCGCTCGCCGTGGCTCTGGCGGCCGTGCCGCTGGTCGGGAGCGAATACGCGCTCTCCTTCACGATCCAGCTCCTCGTCTTCCTGTCGCTCGCCTATTCCTGGAACCTGATCGGGGGCTATGCGGGCTACACCCATTTCGGGCAGGTCGCGTTCTTCGGGCTCGGCGCCTATGTCGGCGCGCTGCTGGTGCTCGCCGGCTACCATTGGCTCGTGGCCGCGGGGGTCGCCGGCCTGTCCGGGGTGGCGCTCGCGCTGCTGCTCGGCTCCGCGATGCTCCGGATCAAGGGCCCCTTCTTCGCGATCGGGATGTTCGGCCTCGCGCGCGTCGGCGAATCCTTCGCGCTCGGCTTCGACGGGATCACGCAGGGCGGAACCGGGCTCTACCTGACGCCGACCGACCTCAGGCCGATCTACTACGTGCTGGCCGCGATCGCGCTCTCGCTGATGCTGCTCACGCAGCGGCTCGACAACGCGCGCCTCGGCCTGCAGCTCCTCGCGATCCGCGAGGACGAGACGGCCGCCGAGGCCCTCGGGATCCGCACGACGCGGCTGAAGATCGGCGCCTTCGCGGCCTCCGCGCTCGCGCCCGCCGCGGTCGGCTCGCTCTACGTGAGCTACCTCGCCTTCATCGATCCGACGACGGCCTTCGCGCCGATGACCGAGCTCACGACGATCGCGATGGTGCTGCTCGGCGGGCTCGGGACCGTGCTCGGACCCTTCGTCGGCACCGTGATCCTCTCCGTCCTGAACGAGCTTCTCTGGGCCCGGTTTCCGGAGCTCTATCTCGGGCTCGTCGGCGTCGTGATCCTGGTTGCCGTCCTGTTCATGCCGCGCGGCATCGTGAACGCGCTCGCCCGCCGCTCGTGGTCCTGGCTGCCGATCTCGCGGGGCGGGCTGAAGCGCCTGGCCGAGGCGAAGCCGGTGGAGAAGGCCGCGCTCCACCATGGCTGATCCCGCCCGGCCTGCAGCCGATTCCGCGAGCGACGGGGACGATGTCCTCGTCATCGACCGGATCTCGAAGAGCTTCGGCGGGCGCGTCGCGCTCAGCGAGGCGAGCCTCGCGGTCCGGCGCGGCTCGATCACCGGCGTGATCGGTCCGAACGGGTCCGGCAAGTCGACCCTGTTCAACATCGTGGCCGGAACGCTCCGGCCCGACGCCGGCACGATCCTGATCAACGGACGGAACACGAGCCGCCACTCGCCGGCGCAGATCTGCCGGGAGGGCGTCGGCCGCACGTTCCAGATCAGCCGTCTCTTCACCGAGATGACCGTCCTCGAGAACCTGGTCGCGGTCGCGCACGGCAAATCCGACACGCTGGCCGTCCGGCGCGCGCTCGAGCTTCTCGACTGGCTCGAGATCGGCTCGCTCCAGGAGAAATGGGGCTCCGAGCTCTCCTATGGGCAGAGGAAGCTCGTCGAGATCGCCCGCGCGCTCATGCTCGATCCGACCGTGATGCTGCTGGACGAGCCCTTCGCGGGCATCAACCCCCGCCTGCAGAACCGCATCATCGACCACCTGAACGACCTGCGGGCGCGCGGTCTCACGCTCTTCTTCATCGACCACGAGATGCGGATCGTCCTCGACATCTGCGACCGCGTCCACGTCCTCGCCGAGGGCCGCGTGATCGCGGCCGGGCTGCCGGGCGAGATCCGCGACGACCCGAAGGTCGTCGAGGCCTATTTCTAGCGGGCCGGGCCGATGCTGCGCTTCCCGGATCAGGTCCAGGTGGTCGAGGTCGGCCCGCGTGACGGGCTGCAGAGCCTCGACCGCTGGATCGAGACCGACGCCAAGGTCGCCATGATCGATCGGCTGAGCGAGGCCGGGCTGCCGCTGATCGAGGTCACGGGGTTCGCGCATCCTCGGATCATCCCGAACCTCCGCGACGCCGAGGAGGTCTGCGCCCGGATCCGGCGCCGCCCGGGCACCGGCTACCGGGCGCTGGTGCCGAACCGGCGCGGAGCGGAGCGGGCGGTCCCGTGCGGGCTGGACGAGCTGCTCGGGCTCATCACGGTCAGCGAGACCTACCTCCGCAAGAATCAGAACATGACGCCGGACGAGGCCGTGGCCGAAGCCGGCGCAGCCTTCCGGATCGCCGACGCGGCCGGGATCGGCTTCGTGATGGCGGTCGGGGTCGCGCTCTGGTGCACCTACGAAGGCACGCTGCCGGACGAGCGCGTCCTCGGCCTCGTCGGCCGGCTCCGGCAAGCCGGCATCCGGCGCTTCTACGTCGCGGGCTCGACCGGCCTCGAGGACCCCCGGCAGGTGAATCGCGTCTTCGGCAAGCTTCTCGACGCGCACCCGGATTGCGCGTTCGGCTACCACGTCCACAACCTCGCCGGCACCGCGCCCGCGAACATCCTGGCCGCGCTCGACGCCGGCGCATCCTTCATCGAGGGCGCGATCTGCGGCATCGGGGGCGGCATCGCGCTCCCGCGCGCGCTCGGCTCCGTCGGGAACTACCCGACGGAGGACCTCGTCACGATGCTGCACGACATGGGCATCGAGACTGGGCTCGATCCGGCCGAGATCCTCGCCGCCGCGCACGACGTCGCTCGCATCCTCGACATCACGCCGCGCAGCCACGCGGGCGCGGGCGCGACCCGCGCCGCCGTGATGGCCGCGGCGGCCCGGCCCGCCTGACACGATCCGATCGAGACCCGAACCTGGAGGACGACACGATGCCTGGGATCACACGACGCGCCGCGACGGCAGGGCTCGCGACGGCTGGGCTCGCGGCGACGCTGCCGTTTCGGGAGGCCGAGGCCGCGGCTCCGATCCGGATGGGGATCGCGCTCTCGCAGACCGGCAACCTCGCCGATTCGGCGGAGCAGTTCTTCCGCGGCGTCGAGGTCTGGACGCTGGATGTCAATCGGCGGGGCGGCCTGCTCGGCCGGCCGGTCGAGCTCGTCCGCTACGACGACCGCAGCGATCCCGCGACCGCGGCGCGGCTCTACGAGCGCCTGATCACCAGCGACAACGTCGACCTGCTGCTGTCGCCCTGGGGCTCGGCCTCCTGCGCGACCGCGAGCGCGGTGGCCGAGAAGCACAAGCGCGTCTTCATCAACGCGGGCGGCGCGTCGGAATCGATCCATCTGCGCGGTTTCAAGTACGTCTTCCAATCGGCCCCAGCGATCTCGTCCTACGTCGCGGGACTCGGGCCGCTGGCCGAGCGATACGGGTTCAAGACGATGGCGATCGTGTCGCGCGACTACGGCGCGGCCCGCGACCTCGCGAAGGTGCTGGACGTCATCGCCAAGGAGAAGAACATCAAGATCGTGCTGTCCGAGTACTTCCCGGCCGGCACGTCCGACTTCTCGTCGAACATCGCCAAGGCGCGCCAGCTCGATCCCGACATCTGGATCGGCGTCGGCTACCCGAACGAGGCGATCGAGATGGTGCGCCAGTTCCGCTCCGTGAACTACCTGCCGAAGGTGTTCATCCATAACGGTCCGGCCCAGGACGATTTCATCAAGGCGACCGGCCGGGACGGCGAGTACTGCATCGCGATGTCGCTCTACGAACCCTCATTGAAGACCTCCGGCAACGCGGAGTTCGTGGAGGCCTTCAAGGCCAAGTACAATGCCGAGCCGGGCTACTACTCGGCCTTCTCGTTCCAGGGCGCGACGGTGTTGGAGCGGGCCGTCGCGAAGACCGGCAGCCTCGACCAGGACGCGCTCCGCGAGACGCTGACCACCTTCGAGACGGATGGCGTCATGGGACACCACAAGATCAACCCGAAGACCTATGGTCAGATCGGGCTCGACGGCCTCTTCGATCAGATCCGGAACGGAAAGCGCGAGATCATCTGGCCGGACGCGCTGAAGACGATCGAGGCCGTCCTGCCGATGCCGGCCTGGGACAAGCGCTGATCCGCGCCGCCCGCCCGCACCCGGAGATACCGATGAGCGACGACGCGCCGCCGCCTCTCGAGCTTCGTTCCGTGACGACCGGCTACGGCGACGTGCCGGTCGTGCGGGCCGCGAGCCTCCGGTTCGGGCGCGGCCGGATGACCGCCGTCATCGGCTCGAACGGGGCCGGCAAGTCGACCGTGATCAAGGCCGCGGCCGGGCTGCTCCGGGTCTGGTCGGGCCAAGTCCTCGCGGCCGGGCAGGACGTGACCCGCGAGGCCCCGCACCTCCGGCTCGGTCGCGGCATCGCCTACGTGCCGCAGGGCCGGATCGTGATTCCGGAGATGACCGTCCGGGACAATCTCGAGCTCGGGGCCTACATCCTCGGCGGTGACCGCGCCCGGATCGATGCCGCGATCGAGCGTCTCGTCGCGACCTTTCCGGTCCTCGGCGCCCGCATGACGCAGCAGGCCGGCACCATGAGCGGCGGCGAGCAGCAGATGGTCGCGATCGCGCGCGCGCTGATCACGGACCCGACCACGATCATCCTCGACGAGCCCTCGCTCGGCCTCTCGCCCAAGTTCGTCGACATCGTGTTCGAGCAGCTCCGCCGGCTCTGCGAAGCCGGGCTGACGATCGTCATGGTCGAGCAGAAGGCGTCGCGCGCGCTAGCGATCGCGCATCACGGCTACGTCATGCATACGGGGCAGGTCGCCTACCAGGGCCCCGCGGCGGAGCTTCTCGCGAACGAGAGCGTGAAGCGCCTCTTCCTCGGCGAGGTGCCGGAGGAACTGCGCCGCCTGGCCGACCTCGCGGATGCGTAGGCGCCCAGGATGCGAGCCCGGGGAGGCCCGGCGCTGATCCGCCGGGCGCAGGCCTCGCCGGAGACCAGGCCCCCGCCGCGCTTGCGCCTCGCTGCCCGGGCTGCCATGTCCCGGCTCAACGCCGGCCAGAGACCTTGATACGCGCGCTCCCCCTCATCGAGGTTCCAGCACTCGCGTTCCAGCGCTTCGTCACCCATGACGGGTGGGCGATCGCGAGCCATATCGCGCTGTCGGTCCTGACCTCGCTGTTTCCTTTCCTCATCCTTCTCACGGCGCTGGCCCCGCTGTTCGGCTCGGCGCCGCTCGCGGACGAGGCCGCGAACCTCATCCTCGAGGTCTGGCCGAAGGAGATCGGCGGCCCCATCGCGGGCGAGGTCCATACGGTCCTGACGCAGAGCCGACGCGACATCCTGACCTACGGGGCGATCCTCGCGATCTACTTCTCCTCGTCCGGCGTCGAGAGCCTCCGGGTCGGGCTGAACCGGGCCTACGACAAGCCGGAGCTTCGGCCCTGGTGGCTCACCCGGCTCGAATCGATCGCCTACGTGCTGCTCGGCGCCTTCGCGATGCTGGCCTTCGCGTTCCTGATCGTGCTCGGCCCGCTGCTCTGGCGCGGCGCGGTCGCCTACGTGCCGCAGCTCGCGCCGTTCAACCTCACGGCGACGCTGCTGCGCCTCGGCGTCGCGACCGTCCTGATCGTCGGCGCGCTCGGCATCGCGCACAAGTTCATCGCGGCCGGCCGGCGCCGCCTCCGCGACATCCTGCCCGGCATCCTGACGACGCTCGCCCTCTGGATGGCGGGCGGGGCCGGCTTCGGCTGGTACCTCGACAACTTCACCACGGCCTACGTGTCGACCTATGCCGGGCTCGCGACCGCGATGGTCGCGCTCGTGTTCCTGTACTGGCTGGCTGCGATGTTCCTGTTCGGGGGCGAAGTGAACGGCACCATCATCGCGGCCCGGAGACGCCGGCTCGCGCTGGACCGCGAGCAGCGCCGCGAGAACGTGATCACCGCGCCCTGAGCCGGGCGCGGGCGTCCCTCACCGTGAGCCGCGTCGAGCCCCGAGCGAGGTCCGGGCTGCCCGGTCCGGGCGGCGCCGCGTCGCCAACCCGGCCGGGCGAACCCTCCTACTCGGGCTTGAACTCGATCAGCCCCTTCAGCACGTTGCCGCCGAAGATCGCTCCCGTCGCTCCGACCCAGGCCGGCGTGACGCCGCCGAAGACGAACAGCTCCATGGACAGCGTCAGCTCGCCGTTCTTCTCGAGGTAGAGCTTGCCGAAGCTCTTGTCGCGATTGTAGGCGTTGATGAAGTCGACGGTCACGTCCTGCTTCGGAAAGAAGATCAGGTACGTGAGGATCGAGCAGTTCTCGCCCTCGCAGCCGGCCAGCGTGACCGTGACCGGCGTCCCCTTGTAGTCGAAGCGGATGACCTTGTCCTTGCCGTTGGTGTTGACCTTCTGGGCCTTGCCGTATCCGACGCCTTGCAGGACCTGGATCACCAGATCAGCCGTGATCGTGGCCATGGTGCCGCCCGGTTGCGACGGTGCGGCCTGTCCGCCACCTCCGCCGCCGACGGGGCGATCGAGCCGGATCTGGGCCTGGCCAGGGCCAGCCAGGGATACTGCCAGCCCGAGACCTGCCAGGGCCGCAACGATACGTGCTCTCATCTTCCACCTCGGAAATCGGCGACGGATGCGCCGGGTCGCCGCGGCTACCAAATCGCCAACTTCGCCGTCAAGCAAGTCCCATCACGCAGGTTGCGGCAATTTATGTTTGCTTGGGCCTTTGAAAGGCCGTATTGGGCGCTATGTTTGTCGTCGTCCAGGAGATAGTCAGATGAACAATGTTTCTATTCGGTTTCTGGTCGGCTTCGTTGCTGTCACATCCGCCGGGGTCAGCCTGGCCCAGGCGCCTCTCGACGGTCTCGCGGGCATGTCGAAGAGCGCCGTGTCGGCGAACGCGATCGGCGCCGGTGCGCAGAGCACGGCCAGGCTGAACGCGCCGTCGCCGGGCCTCGGCCTCTTCGCGAACGCCGTCACGTCCAAGCCCAGCACGAGCGCGTCGCTGCAGGGGGGCAACGCCGCCGTCGGCGGGACCATGGCCAGCGTGACGCTCGGCGCCGCGGCCGGCAAGCCGGCATCCGGCGACGACGTCATCGTGTTCTCGAAGCCGATCGCCTCGGCCGGGATGGCGAATGCCCTGTCGGCTGGGACGCAAGGGGAGGAGGGCGCCGACACGAAGGCGCAGACGCTCCTCGGCGTCCCGAGCACGAACGCGCCGAACCCTGCGGGCGAGCAGCGCATCAACGCGAGCCAGCGCCTCGGCCGATAGCGGGACGCGAGCGTTCGGCGCGGTGAAGAGCCGCGCCGAACGGATCCGAGACGACGGCGTTCCTCCGCGCTTACGCCGCCTCGCGATTGACGATCGTCCGATCGTCCGATCTTTCGCGTCGGGAGCGGCGCGGAAGGCCGGATCGACTGAGAACCGCTTGAACGGACCGGTCTGTTGGCGCACGGTGGAGCCCGTTCAGTCGGCGCCTGCCGGCGCCTGGGGCCATGCCATGACGATCCGGATCACGACGCGCATCCTCGCGACCCTCACGGCCTGCCTCATGACCGGATCGGCATCGGCGCAGGAGACCGATCCTCAGGCGATCGTCGACGCCCAGTTCACGATCGGCGGCAACCACGCGAAGGTCCGGGCCAGCGGCGCGAAAGGGGTCTGCGTCACGGGCACCTTCACCCCCGCGTCCGGGGCGACGGGCCTGTCCAAGGCGCCGCAATTCGCGAAGCCGGTCCCGATGACGGCCCGGTTCTCGATGGGCGGCAGCAACCCGAACATCTCGGACAAGACGAAGCCCGTCACGCGCGGCTTCGCGATGCGGTTCGCCGACAAGGACCAGGAGATGGTGTTCGTCTTCATCTCCGCCCCGGTCTTCGGCGCCCGCACGCCGGAGCAGCTCCTGGCCGGCATCAAGGTCCGGCTGCCGGGGCCGGACGGGAAGCAGAACGCCGAGGCGATCAAGGCTTTCGTGGACGCGAATCCGGAGACGACCCGGCAAGCCGCGTGGCTGAACGCGCGCCCGGTGCCGGCGAGCTTCGCGGGCGTGGATTACTGGGGCGCGCACGCCTACACGCTGACGAACGCGGGCGGCGCGAAGACGGTCGCGCGGCTGAAGGCCGTCGCAGTCGCGGGCGCTCTCGGCCTCACGGACGCCGAACTCGCCGCCAAGGGGACCGCCTTCTACGCGGACGAGCTCAAGGAGCGGCTCGCCAAGGGGCCGGCCGCTTTCGACCTCGTCGCCATCCTGGCCGAGCCGGGCGACCCTGTGAACGACATCACCGCGAACTGGCCGGAAGAGCAGCGCAAGACGGCGGCTCTCGGCCGGATCTCGATCGCGGCTCTCGAACCCGCCGCGACCTGCGACGCCGCGACCTTTGATCCCGTTGTCGGCCTGCCGGACGGCGTCGCCGGCCCGGCGAACGACCCGATGTTCGAGGTCCGCTCGCCGACCTACGCGATCTCGCTCACGCGCCGCGCGAACTGACGTCGCGGAAAGCCTCGCGCAGATAAGGGTCTGTCATTCCGGGGCGGCGAAGCCGAGCCCGGAACCCGTAGATGCGACGCCGGTATAGTTGACGACCAAGGCGTCAAGGCTGCGATCGTCAGCCTTTATGGGTTCCGGGCTCTCGCTGCGCGAGCCCCGGAACGACGACCGTGTCGGTCGCGCGAGACGATAAGCGTGAAGAGCGGAGAAGGACTGTTCTTCGATGCTCCGAGGCGCGCATGGCTCGCCGACGACTTCCCTCTATATCAATGCACCTTCACGAGAAGCGCGGCGAGGGCCCTCGCGACGGGGTCCGTCACGTTGCGCCGGTACTTGCGGTGCACGAGCTGGCCGTTGTGGTAGACGTCCTGCTCGACGTAGAGCCGCTGGCCGTCCCAGCGGACGATGTTGTCGCTCTCCGCGGTTTCGATCACGCCGAGATCGGCACGGAGCGGAGGGGTCACGTCTCTGTCGGGCATCCCGCATCCTCGGAGGCTTTGACCGATCTGTCCAGCGGCTCGTGACGTCTTGGAGGATCAGCGCGCCCCCTGGGCCTCACGACCGGTTCCGGCCGAGACGGCGCCCGTCGGCTCGACGACCGGCTACCCGCCGGCCTCCACGACGTCGTCCAGCGTCCGGAGCCCCGGCCGGGGTGAGTTGACCAGCACGGCCATGTTGCCGGGCATGTGCTGGTTCTTCCACATCTTCGTGTGGGCGAGCGGGATCTCGGCCCAGGGCAGGACCTCGCTCATGCAGGGGTCGATGCGGCGGTCGATCACGAACTGGTTCGCGGCCATGGCCTGTTTCAGGTGGGCGAAATGGGAGCCCTGGATGCGCTTCTGCCGCATCCAGACGTAGCGGGCGTCGAAGGTGATGTTGAAGCCGGTGGTGCCGGCGCAGAACACGATCATGCCGCCGCGCTTCGCGACCAGCGTCGAGACCGGGAACGTCTGCTCGCCCGGGTGCTCGAACACGATGTCGACGTCCTGCTTGCCGGTGACGTCCCAGATCGCCTTGCCGAACTTGCGGGCCTCCCTGGTCCAAGTCGCGTATTCGGGCGAGTTCACCTTCGGGAGCTGGCCCCAGCAGGCGAAATCCTTGCGGTTGATCACGCCCTTCGCGCCGAGGCCGAGCACGTAGTCGCGCTTCGTCTCGTCGGACATCACCCCGATCGCGTGCGCGCCGGAGGCGGCGCAGAGCTGGATCCCGAACACGCCGAGCCCGCCGGACGCGCCCCAGACGAGCACGTTCTGGCCGGGCCGGAGCGTGTGGCCCTCGTGGCCGAACAGCATCCGGTAGGCGGTCGCGAGCGTCAGCGTGTAGCAGGCGCTCTCCTCCCAGGTGAGGTGGCGCGGGCGTGGCATCAGCTGCCGCGACTGGACTCGGCAGAACTGGCCGAACGAGCCGTCCGGCGTCTCGTAGCCCCAGATGCGCTGGGACGGCGACAGCATCGGGTCGCCCCCATTGCATTCCTCGTCGTCGCCGTCGTCCTGGTTGCAATGGACGACGACCTCGTCGCCGACCTTCCAGCGCCTGACCTTCGCGCCGACCGCCCAGACGATGCCGGCGGCGTCGGACCCCGCGACGTGGAACGCAGCCTTGTGCACGTCGAAGGGCGAGATCGGCTCGCCGAGGCCGGCCCAGACCCCGTTGTAATTGACGCCGGCCGCCATCACGAGGATCAGCACCTCGTCGTCGCCGATCGTCCAGGTCGGCACCACCTCGAGCTGCATGGACTGCTCGGGCGGGCCATGCCGCTCGCGCCGGATCGCCCAGGCATGCATCCTGTCCGGCACGTGCCCGAGCGGCGGGATCTCGCCGATGTCGTAGAGGTCCTTCGGCCCGCTCGCCGCCTTCAGTGCCGCCGACATCCTCGCTCCCCTCGCTGCCGTGCCTCGCTGGCGGATCGAGATTAGAGCAAGGCGGGATCGGGCCGCAAACGAGACGCGACCAGCCGATCGCGACGGTCGGCCAGGAAGGCCGACACGGCGGGATCGCGGCTGACCCGCATCGCCCGCTCGTAGCTCGCCGACGCCTGATCGATCGAGCCGAGCGCCCCGAGCAGGTGCGCCCGGCAGGCCCAGTACGGCTGGTGCTCGGCGACGGCCTCGGCCTGGATCGCGTCGAGGATCGCGAGGCCGGCCGCCGGCCCGTCCGCCTCCCCGGTGGCTGCCGCGAGCCCGATCCGGGCTCCGAGCCCCCCGCCTGTCGCGACGAGCGCCCGATAGAGGTCGGCGATGGCCCGCCAGGGGACCGGACGATTCCGGACCCGCTCGGAATGTGCCGACTGGATCGCGGCTTCGAGCTGGAACGGCCCGGGACGGCCGGCCGCCGCCGCGAGGGCCAGCATGCGCTCGGCCTCCGCGAGCAGCGGACGAGACCATTTCGACGGGTCCTGGTCCGAGAGCGCCACGTAGGCGCCGGTCGGGTCGCGTCTAGCAGGGCTTCGCGCCTCGCAGAACAGGAGGAGCGCGAGCAGGCCTTTCGCCTCGGCTTCGGCCGGCAGGAGATGCGTCGTCAGCCGGGCGAGGTCGATCGCCTCGCGGGCGAGATCGATCCTGGCCGGGTCGAGCGCCGCAGGGTCCTCCCAGCCGGCACCGTAGGCGGCGTAGATCGCCTCGAGCACGGCCGCGAGGCGGGGCGGAAGCTCGGCCCGATCGGGCTCCGCGAACGGGATGCCGGCATCCCGGATCTTGGCCTTCGCCCGGACCAGCCGCTGCGCCATCGCGGCGGGCGTGACCAGGAACGCGCCCGCGATCCGGGTGGCATCGAGCCCGAGCACGACCTGCAGCATCAAGGCCGTCCGCAGGCCCTGGTCGATGGCCGGGTGGGCGCAGGTGAAGAGGAGCTTCAGCCGGTCGTCCGGGAACAGGCTCCGATCCTGGTTCATGATGTCCTGGGCCTCCTCGGCCGCCAGTCGGAGCGTCGTCGCGGCCTCGCCGCGGACGCGGCTTCGGCGGTCGCGGTCGACGAGGCGCCGTCGCGCCGCGGTCAGGAGCCAGGCCTCCGGACGGTCCGGCACACCGTCCCGAGGCCAGGACTCGAGCGCCGCGGCGAAAGCCTCGGCGAGCGCGTCCTCGGCCGCCGCCACGTCGCGGCAGCGAGCGGCGAGATAGGCGAGCAGGCGGCCGTAGGAACCGCGCGCCGCCGCCTCCGCCGCCCGTGCCGGCATCAGGCCGCGGCAGCCTCGGCGTCGGCCGGCATCTCGCGCCGCAGGACGGGCCGCACCTCGACAGCCCCGTTCGGGACCCTCGCGGCCCAATCGAGCGCGGCGTCGAGGTCCGGGACGTCGATCAGGAAGAAGCCCCCGAGCTGTTCCTTCGTGTCCGCGTAGGGACCGTCCTGGACGTGGCGGCGGCCCGCCTCCATCCGCACCGTCGTTCCGGTCGAGGCCGGGTGCAGGGGCGCCCCGCCCTGGACGACGCCCGACGCGCCGATCGCTTGGCTGAAGGCCATCCAGCCCGCCCAATAGGCCTCTTGCCGCTCGGGATCGTTCCGGAGCGCGGTGTCATCCGGGTCTTCGTAGATCAGCAGGGCGTATTGCATCACGTCGATCCTCTCCGATCAGAGCACGACCGGCGGCGGTGCTCCATCCAATGTCGCGCGACAGACGGGCCGATCGACATCGGCCCTTTGCGAAATGTGATATCTGGCAGGTCGGTGCCGGGCGGCGGGGGAGGGGGCGGATGAGCGATCGGATCGAAACGCGGCGCGACAAGCCCTGGATCTTCCGCACCTATGCCGGCCATTCCACGGCCGCAGACTCCAACGCGCTCTACCGCTCGAACCTCGCCCGCGGGCAGACGGGCCTCTCGGTCGCCTTCGACCTGCCGACCCAGACCGGCTACGACCCGGACCACGATCTCGCCCGCGGCGAGGTCGGGAAGGTCGGGGTGTCGGTCGCGCATCTCGGCGACATGCGGGCGCTCTTCGCCGACATCCCGCTCGCGACGATGAACACCTCGATGACGATCAACGCGCCGGCGGCCTGGCTGCTCGCGCTCTACGTCGCGGCTGCGGAAGAGCAGGGTGCCGACCGCCGCGTCCTCCAGGGCACGACGCAGAACGACATCATCAAGGAATACCTGTCGCGCGGCACCTACGTGTTTCCGCCCGCGCCCTCCATGCGGCTCATCAAGGACGTGATCCTGTTCACGACGGCCGAGATGCCGAAGTGGAACCCGATGAACGTCTGCTCCTACCATCTGCAGGAGGCCGGCGCGACGCCGGTCCAGGAGCTCGCCTTCGCGCTCGCGACCGCAATCGCGGTACTGGATACGGTTCGGGACTCGGGCGAGGTCGACGAGGCCGTCTTCTCGGACGCGGTCGCCCGCATCTCGTTCTTCGTCAATGCCGGGCTCCGCTTCGTGACCGAGATCGCGAAGATGCGGGCCTTCGCGGAGCTCTGGGACGAGATCACCCGGGATCGCTACGGGATCACCGATCCGAAGAAGCGGATGTTCCGCTACGGCGTCCAGGTGAACTCGCTCGGGCTGACCGAGCAGCAGCCCGAGAACAACGTCCACCGCATCCTGATCGAGATGCTCTCCGTCACCCTCTCGAAGACCGTCCGGGCGCGCGCGATCCAGCTTCCGGCCTGGAACGAGGCGCTCGGCCTGCCGCGCCCCTGGGACCAGCAATGGTCGCTCCGGATGCAGCAGGTGCTGGCCTTCGAGACCGACCTGCTGGAGCACGAGGACCTCTTCGACGGTTCGCTCGTCATGGAGGCCAAGGTCGCGGCCTTGAAGGAAGCGGCCCGGGCCGAGCTCGCCCGGATCGACCGGGAGGGCGGGGCGATCGCGGCGGTCGAGACCGGCGCGCTGAAGCGGGCGCTGGTCGAGTCGAACGCGGCCCGGATCGCGCGCGTCGAGACGGGCGAGCAGGTCGTGGTCGGGGTGAACCGATTCCAGGAGGGCGAGCCGTCGCCGCTGACGGCCGGGGACGGCCAGTTCATGTCCGTCCCGGACAGCGTCGAGCAGGAGGCGGTCGCGAACCTCCGGGCCTGGCGGGCCGGCCGCGACGCGGCCGCGGTCGAGGCGGCCCGCGAGGCGCTCGCCCGCGTCGCGCGCGAGGGCGGCAACGTCATGCCGCCCTCGATCGCGGCCGCGAAGGCCGGGATGACCACGGGCGAGTGGGGCGAGGCGCTGCGCGAGGTGTTCGGCCAGTATCGCGCCCCGACGGGCGTCTCGGTCGAGACGCTGAGCACGCCGGCCTCCGACGGCATCCGGCTCGTGGTCGCCGACCTCGCGGCGCGGCTCGAATCCGCGCCCCGCCTCGTGGTCGGCAAGCCCGGGCTGGACGGCCACTCGAACGGTGCGGAGCAGATCGCTCTCCGGGCCCGCGACGTCGGGATGGACGTCACCTACGACGGCATCCGCCAGACCCCGGCCGACATCGTGGCCCGGGCGCGCGAGACGCGGGCGCACCTGATCGGGCTCTCGATCCTGTCCGGCTCGCACGTGCCGCTCGTGCGCGAGGTGATGGCGCGGCTCAGGCTCGACGGGCAGGACCAGGTGCCGGTCGTGGTCGGGGGCATCATCTCGGCCGAGGACGGCCACGTGCTCCGCAACATGGGCGTCGCGGCGATCTACACGCCGAAGGATTACGCGCTCGACGCGATCATGGGCGACATGGTGCGGGTGATCGAGCGGTCGCTGGACAGGAGGGCGGAGACGGCGGACGAGCCTTCGCAGCCCACGTCCCGAAGGCGGCCAGCGCGTGGCGCCCTCTCGGCTTGACGAGCTTGATCTCCGCATGACACGTACATACATAACGTAAAGACATTGCCGCTGTTCGAGTGGGATGCCGCGAACGAATCGGCGAACGTTCGGAAGCTCGGTGTCAGCTTCGAGCTTGCTGCCCGGATCTTCGACGGCCCTGTCTGGACGGTGATCGACGACAGGGCGGATTACGGCGAGCAGCGCGCGCTGAGCAGTCGGGCGGATCGAGGGCGTCGCGGTGATCGCGACGGCACTGGTGACTTCGGCCTGAGTTCGCGAACGAGCCAGCGCCGAGCCTGCCGCGTCCAACAGCACCATCGAGACCAGCGCGCCCCAGC
>CAXTKM010000009.1:0-5130 GCA_964244795.1 uncultured Enterovirga sp. | reverse complement strand
CTGAGCAGTCGGGCGGATCGAGGGCGTCGCGGTGATCGCGCTGGTCCATACGGATCGCAGCGGCCGCACGCGGATCATCTCCGCACGGCCTGCCTCGCAGCGGGAAAGGAGGCGCTATGAGCAGGAAACATCGCGGTCCGATGAGCTTGGCGGAGATCACCGAGACCAAGGATGAGAATATCGATTTCAGCGACATTTCCGAGCTGGACGAGCGGTTCTGGGCAGCCGCGAAGCGCGTCGATCCGGACCGGACACAATCCGTGACGCTGCGGGTCAAGACGTCGGTCCTCGACGCCTTCAAGGCCAAGGGTCGGGGCTATCAGACGCGGATGAACGCAGTGCTCGAGAGTTACGTTCGAACGATGGAGAAACAGAGGTGAGCGAGACGGGAACGAAACGGTGATCTGCGGGCGCTCCCGTTGATCCAGCCCATCTCCGCCGGCCTCCTGGTCGGCATCGTCGGCTACGCCTCGACCTTCGCGGTCGTGCTGAAAGGGCTCGCGGCGGTCGGGGCGAGCCAGGAGCAGGCCGCGTCCGGGCTGCTCGCGCTGCTCGTCGTGAAGGGCCTCCTCGCGATCGGCCTCTGCCTCAAGACCCGGATGCCGATCTCGATCGCGTGGTCCACGCCCGGCGCCGCGCTCCTCATCGCGACGCGGGTCCCCGAGGGGGGCTTTCCGGTCGCGGTCGGGGCCTTCGTGACCGTCGCGGCGCTCGTCGTCGCGGCCGGGCTCTGGCGGCCGTTCGGGCGTGCGGTCGCCGCGATCCCGGTCGGGCTCGCGAGCGCCATGCTGGCCGGCATCCTGTTCGGCCTCTGCATCGCGCCCGTCCGGGCCGCGTCGGCGCTGCCGGGCCTCGCGCTTCCGGTCATCGTCGTCTGGGCGCTCGCCTGGCGGTTCGCCCGCGCCTTCGCGGTCCCGATCGCGGTCGCCCTGACAGCCGTGATCGTGGCCGCCGCGACGCCGCTGCCGACCGTTACGCTCGCCTCCGTCCTGCCGCATCCCGTCTTCGTCGTGCCCGCCTTCAGCCTCGACGCGACGATCGGGATCGCGATCCCGTTCTTCATCGTGACCATGGCGTCGCAGAACGTGCCCGGCCTCGCGGTCCTGCACGCGAACGGGTTCCGGCCGGCCGTCGGCCCGCTCTTCGTGGCGACGGGGCTCGCGAGCAGCCTGATCGCGCTGTTCGGCGGCCATACGGTGAATCTCGCGGCGATCACGGCCGCGCTCTGCGCCGGACCGGACGCGCATCCGGACCCGGGCCGACGCTACGTCGCGGGCATCACGGCGGGCGCGGTCTACGTCGTGCTCGGCCTCCTCGCGAGCTTCGCGGCCGCGTTCGTCGCGGCCTCGCCGCCGCTGCTGATCGAGTCGGTCGCGGGTCTCGCGCTGCTCGGCAGCCTGGCGGGCGCGCTCTCCACTGCCCTCTCCAGGGAGGACGAGCGCCTGCCCGCGATCGTGACCTTCGTGACGGCCGCCTCCGGAATCGGCTTCTTCGGCGTCGGGTCGGCGTTCTGGGGCCTGGTCGCCGGCGGCGCGATGATGCTGCTCGCCCGGGCGCGCCGGACGACCGCGAGCCCGCGATAAAGCCGCGAGGTCGACGGGCCGATCCCGCGAAGTCGCGGCCGGCCGGAGGCGGCGACTCAGGCGCTCAGGCGTGCGCCCGCCGCAGGGCCGCGTCGAAATCGCGGTAGAGATCGTCCGGATCCTCGATGCCGGTCGAGAGGCGCAGGAGGTCCGGCGGGCAGGGCGTGCCGGCCCCCTCGATCGAGGCCCGGTGCTCGATCAGGCTCTCGACGCCGCCGAGAGAGGTCGCGCGCTTCCATAGCTCGACCGCGGCCGCGGTCCGGATCGCGGCGCCTTCGCCGCCCCGCACCTGCACGGACAGCATGAACCCGAACCCGCCCTCCATCTGCCGGGCCGCGATGTCGTGGCCCGGATGCTGGGGCAGGCCGGGATAGAGGACGCGGGCGACGTCCGGATGGTGCGACAGGCGCTCGGCCAGGGCCGCGGCCGCGGCTGCCTGGGCCCTGGCCCGCACGAAGAGCGTCTTCATCCCGCGCTGGAGCAGATAGGCCTCGAACGGCCCGAGGATCGCGCCGTTGCCGGACCGGATCGCCGCGAGCCGCACCCAGAACGCGTCCGCGTCGTTGGCCGCGAGGACGCCGGCGAGGGCGTCGGAATGGCCGTTCAGGATCTTCGTCGCCGAATGCATCACGATGTCCGCCCCGAGCGCGAGCGGCCGGGTGTGGACGGGCGAGGCGCAGGTCGAATCGACCGCGACCCGCGCGCCGACCCGGTGGGCGAGGGCGGCCACGCCCGCGATGTCCGTGATCGTCCAGAGCGGATTCGAGGGGGTCTCGACCCAGACGAGCTTCGTCCGGCCGGGCTGCAGGGCGGCTTCGACCGCGCGGAGATCGTCGGTCTCGACGAAATCGACGTCGAGCTTCAGGCGCGGACCCTCGATCGCGAGCCAGCGCCGCAATCCCCAGTACATGACGGTCGGAGCCACGACGTGGTCGCCGGGCTCGAGCGCGAGGAAGCAGGCCGTCGCGGCCGCCATGCCCGATCCGAACAGGAGCGCGCCCGCCCGGGCGTCCTCCAGCATCGCGATCACGGCTTCCGTCTCGCGCACGGTCGCGTTGTCAGCCCGGCCATAGACGAAGCCGGAGGAATACTGGTTGTCCGGGTCGCGGATGTAGGTCGTCGCCAGATGGAGGGGCGGCACGACCGCCTTCGTGGCCGGATCGATCCGGCCGAGGGCTTGCGCGGCGAGGCTCGGCTTCGACCAGGTGCGACGTTCGGTCATCGGGTCTCTCTCGCGATCGGTGCGCCGAGCCGGTCCCGATCCGTTTGGGCGAAAGCGGCCGGCGCTTCAACCGGAGCGGCTCCGTTCGCGGGCATGAGGACCATCGGATCGGCGGCTGGGAAGCGCGTCACGCCCCGCGCGTGGCCAGGACCCGGGCGACGCTCGCCCGGAGCTCGGCCAGCGAGAACGGCTTCGTCAGGACGTCGGCCACGATGGCCTCGAGGTTCTTCGCGCGTTCGCGCTGCTCGGCATAGCCCGTCATCAGCATGATCGTGAGGTCGGGGTGGTCGCGTTTCGCGGCGAGCGCGAGCGCGATCCCGTCCATGATCGGCATGCGGATGTCCGTCAGGACGAGGTCGAAGGCGCCCCCGGCCTCGGCCAGCCGGTCCATCGCGTCCGCGCCGTCGGTCGCGAGGGTGACGGCGTGCCCGTCCAGCTCGAGCCCGCGCTTCAGGAAGCCCCGGACCGTCTCCTCGTCGTCGACCAGCAGGATCTTCGCCATCAGCTCCGCGAACCGTCGAACAGGTCGGGCTCGGATTCGCCATGCACCACGATCCCGACGAAGGGCAATTGACGGAAGTTGTGGGCCACGTCCATGCCGTAGCCGACGACGAACATGTCCGGGCAGGAAAAGCCGATGAAGTCGGCTGCGATCGACACCGCCCGCCGGCCCGCCTTCTCGAGCAGCACGGCGACGAGCACGCGGCGCGCGCCTCTCGCCGTGATGAGGTCCTTCGCGAAGCTGAGCGTCCGGCCGGATTCCAGGATGTCGTCGACCAGCAGCACGTCCCGCCCCGCGACGTCGCTCTCGATGTCGCGCAGGATGGCGACCGTGCCGGAGGATTCCTGTCCGACGCCGTAGCTCGAGAGATGGATGAACTCGACCTGCGGCGCGACCTCGACCCGGTGCAGCGCCCGGATCAGGTCGGCCGCGAACATGAAGCTGCCCTTCAGGACCGCGACCACCAGGAGGTCCGGCGCGGCCACGGCCGCGATGGCGCGCGCCATCTCCTCGTTGCGGCGCGCGATGGCGGCTTCGTCGAACAGGACCCGGACGCGATAGGAGGGCGGCATCGCCCGAGAGTGGCAGATGCTCAGCGCAACGCAACCGCCTCGCGGTCGCGGGGCTCTGGGCGCGGGTCCAGTCGAGGATCCAGGAACGTGACCTCGACCCGTCGGGCCGCCGGCGGGGGAGCGCTCAGCCGCGCCCGGAACGGCACGGTCGCCCCCGCCTCGACCTCCTGCATCTCCGGCCGTGCCGACCACCTGTAGAGCGGCTCGCCGGCCGGCCCCTCGACCGCGATCGTCAGCGCCGGCACGGCGATCGCGCGACGGCCGGCATTCGTGATCTCGCCCACGACCTCGAGGACCGGGCCGCTCGGCGTCTGCGACAGGGTGGATCGGACCTCGCCGAAGCTCAAGCCGACGAGATTGACCGGAAGGCCGACGGCCCGGAACAGGGTCGCGGTCCCGGGAAACGTCCCGACCACGCCCGCCCGGAACAGGACCGCGGCCGGAAGAAGCGCGCAGATCAGGACCGCCATGGCGGCAAGGCGCCGCGGCCCTGCGGGTCTCCTGACGCTCGAGCGTGCCTTGCCGCCGCGCCGTCGCGCGGCCTTGCCGATCCGCGGGCGTTTGGCCCCGCCCGCACGGTCCTGCTCGATGACGACGGGATCGGAGACCGAGCTGTCGGTCGGCGCGGCGATCGGCACGAACGCGACTTCGTCGGGGTCGCTCCCGGCCGCAGCCTCAGGCTCCTGGCCGCCATCGCGCCCCGGATCGCCCGCAGGCGATGCGATGAACCAGCTTTCCCGGCAGCCGGCGCAGCGTACGGTGCGGCCGCCGGACCCGATTCGGCCGGGGTCCAGTTCGTAGGCGCTGGCGCAGGACGGGCAGGTGATGAGCATGGAGGCTTCGGTTCGGTCGTCTCGCGACAGCCTGCGCCATCTGTGCTCCGGCTTGGTTAAGTCGCCGTGAAGGCCGAAGGCCCCGACCACGACGCTCCGGTCCTCGACCTCGACGGCGTCGGCTTCCGCTACGGCTCCGGCCCCGAGATCCTCCACGACCTCAACGTCTCGCTTCCGCGCGGGTCGTTCCATGTCCTGTGCGGGCCGTCGGGGGCCGGCAAGACGACCCTGATCCGGCTGATCCTCCTCGCGGTCCGGCCGACCGCGGGCGTGGTGCGACATTTCGGGATCGACACGGGCTGCGTCTCGGGCGGGGCTCTCACGGCACTCCGCCGCCGCATGGGGATCGTGTTCCAGGATTTCCGGCTCCTCGACCACCTCACGACCTATCAGAACGTCGCGCTGCCGCTCGTCGTGC
>CAXTKM010000008.1:27423-39747 GCA_964244795.1 uncultured Enterovirga sp. | reverse complement strand
TCGGCTGGACCATCCCGGCCGAGGAGGGCAAGTACACGATGATGCGCCGGCCGGCCGAGTTCCCGAGCCTCGGCAAGGCCTACAAGATCGAGTGGTCGCAGTTCCAGGGCACCTCGGCGATCAGCCAGGCGCTCGCGGCCGGCGCGATCGATTGCGGCACGCAGGGCGTCCTGCCGATCGCGCAAGGCACGACCTCGGGCACCCTCGCGGTCGACATCGTGGCCCAGCACGTCGGCGAGAAGCCGGGGTCGTTCTCGGTCTATTGGGCCGTGAAGGAGGACAGCCCGATCCGGTCCATCGCGGACCTCAAGGGCAAGACCGTCGGGATCTCGATCATCAACGGCGGCACGCAGGGACCGCTGAACCTCCTGCTGCGCCGGGCCGGGCTCGATCCGGACCGGGACATCAAGCTCGTCGAGGTCACGTTCCCGCTGGCCGAGGACGCGCTCCGGCAGGGCCGGGTCGACGCCGTGAACATGAACCAGCCCTTCGCGGCCCGGGCCGAGGGCAAGGGCGGGATCAGGACGCTGTTCAAGCTGGCCGAGGCGCTGCCGAACATCGTCCACATCCTGGAAGCCTGCCGGAAGGATTTCATCGCCCAGAAGCCGGACCTCGCCCGGCTCTACGTGAAGGACCTGACGGCCGCGATGAAGAAGGTCCTGGCCGACCGGGGCGAGACCATGAAGGTCGTGTCGGAGGTGATGCGCGTGCCCGTGCCGGTGCTCGAGACCTACCTCCTGAAGGAGAACGACTTCGCGCGCCGGCCGGACGCCTCGCCCGATTTCCCGGCGATCCAGGCGATGCTCGACGTCTATGCCGAGACCGGCCTCGTCTCGAAGAAGCTCACCGCGACCGATTTCCGCAACGCGAAGGTGGTCGCCCCGATCGAGTGAGGGCGAGGGCGGCGCGGACACGCGACATGACGCGCGGCGGTCGCGCCGGGGTCGTCGGCTCGGCCGTGATCGCGGCCGCGCTCGTGGCGGGGGCCGCCGGCGCGGAAGAGGCCGGACACCCGCTGAAGCTCAGGGTCGGGCCGTCCGGCTACGAGGGCCGCACCCGCGAGACGCTGGACGAGAAGGTCGCCCGGCGGACGCGCGAGAGCGAGTACCTGTTCCGGTCGATCTGCCGCGGCTGCCTCAGCAGCGCGGCCGAGGCCGAGGTGTTCGGGATGCGGCCGACCGGGATCGAGGTGCCGATCCCGGAGGAGCCGGCTCCGGCGCGCTGAGGGCCTGTGGCCGCTCACCCCGGCTTTCGCCGGGCGAGCGGGGGCGGGGCGGAGACCCGAGACTTCGTCCCGCCCGCTACAGTTCCGACGAGCCTCGCGACAGCTCGGACCGGAGCTGGCGGCCGACGGCCGCGAGCGCCGGATCGCGACGGCCGCGCGGGTGGGGCAGATCGACCCGGATCTCGGCCCCGGTCCCGGCCGGCCTGCCGGTCAGCACGACGACCCGGTCGGCGAGGTACACGGCCTCGTCGATGTCGTGCGTGACGAAGAGCACCGTGCGGCCGGTCGCGGCCCGGATGCGCTGCAGCTCGTCCTGCAAACCTTCCCGCGTGAAGCTGTCCAGCGCCGAGAAGGGCTCGTCCATGAGGAGCACGTCCGGCTCGACCGCGAGCGCGCGGGCGAGCGAGACGCGCTGGCGCTGTCCGCCGGAGAGCTGGTGCGGCCAGCGCTCACCGAGGTCGCGAAGGCCGACGAGATCGAGCATCGCGTCCGCGCGCCGTCGGCGCTCGTCGCGCGCGACGCCGCTCCACTCGAGCCCGAACGCGACGTTGTCGCGCACGCGCCGCCACGGCAGGAGCCGCGCATCCTGGAACACGAGCGCGGTCGGGACGAGGTGGCGGTCCGGCCCCGAGCGCTCGCGCGAGGCCATCTGCACCGTGCCGGCGCTGGGCGCGGCGAGGCCGATCAGGACCCGGAGCAGGGTCGACTTGCCGACCCCGGATTCGCCGACGATCGCCACGAACTCGCCCGGCGCGACCGCGAGATCGAGCCCGCGCAGCACCTCCGTTCGGGCGCCGTCGCGCTCGTAGGTGATCGCGAGGCCCCGGATCGCGATGAGCGCGCCTTCGGGCAGGCTCATGCCCGCCACCGGAGCAGCCAGCTCTGCGCGGCGACGAAGCCCGCGTCGACGACGCCGTACAGGCCCGCCATGGTGAGCATGTAGACGAGCACGATGTCGCTCGCGAGGAGGCTCGACGCCTGCATCATGCGCTGGCCGACGCCCGGCACGCCGAAGATCTCGGCCGCGACCACCGCCATCCAGGCCTGGCCGAGCGCGGTCCGGACGCCGACCAGGATGCCGGGCGTCGCGGCCGGGAGCAGCACCTTCACGAGCTGCGCGCCGGCCGACCGGAACCCGAAGGCCTGCGCCACCTCGACGAGGTCGCGATCGACGCCCCGGATCGCGCCCTGAGCCGCGAAGAACACGATCCAGAAGACCCCGATCGCGATGATGAACACGGCGGCCGAGGGCTCGACCCCGAACCAGATGATCGCGAACGGCACCCAGGCAAGACCGGGAATCGGCCGGATCAGCCGGACGATCCAGGCCGTGAGGTCGTCGAAGACGTACGACATCCCGCTCGCGATCCCGAGCGCCACGCCCAGCGACGCTCCGACCGCGAGCCCGGTCAGGTAATGCGAGAGGCTCGACAGCACCGCTGCGAGCCAGGTCCCGGACCGGACCTCGCGCGCGAAGGCGGCCGGGATGTCGGAGGGCGGCGGCACCAGCGCGGCGTTCAGGAGCCCGAGGCGCGGAAGAGCCTCCCAGACCGCGAGGAAGACGAGGAGTCCGAGGGCGGAAAGGCCGAGGCGGGCGGTGCGGGTCACGGCGCGCGTCTCCTCTCCCCGCTGGCGGGGAGAGGTCGAGCAGGCGCGAAGCGCCGTCCGGGTGAGGGGCGGGCACCCTGTAGCGGCGGGATTCTAGAGCCCCTCACCCGGTCGCGCTGACGCGCGACTCGACCTCTCCCCGTTGCACGGGGAGAGGCAGGCCGCCGCGTCACTTCTTCACTGCCTCGAGGTAGAACCGCGGGTCGAACAGGCCGTCGAGCGAGGCTTCCGTGTCCAGCGTGCCGATCGAGACCTGGTAGCGCTGCATCGCGGCGGTCGCGTCGACGATGACGCGCGGGTCCGCGGTAAAGCGGGAAGCCGGCGAGGTCAGCGCCTTCGCGATGGTCGCGAGGTCGACGATGCCCTTGCCGAGCGCGGCCTCGACGGCGGGTGCGGCCTCGGCCGGGTTCTCCCGGAGGAGCCGGTCCGCCCGCACGAGCGCGTCGACCAGCGACTGCACGGCGGCCGGGTGCGCGGCGATGAAGGCCGGCGTCACGGCGACCACCGTGCCGGGCTGCGACGGGAACATCTGCCCGCCCGTCGCCACGAGCTTGATCCTCGGGTTGCGGCCCTGGACGATGGTGAGCGCGGGCTCTCGGATCGCGGCGCCGTCGACCGCGCCGGCCAGCACCGCCTGCTGGGTCGCGTCGATGCCCATCGAGATGATCTCGGCATCGGCCTTGTCGGTCTGGCTGACCTGCCAGAGCCAATGCTGGAGCGTCGTGTTCGGCACGGAGCCGGGCGGCTGGGCCGCGAGGCGGGCGGGCTTGCCCTCCTTCGTCCGGAACGCGGCCAGCGCCTTCGCGGCCGGGACGCCGTCCGCGAAGTACGGGGCGAGCTTCGGGCCGGCGACGAACACCATCTCCTCGATCGCGGTCGCGGTCACGACCCTCGACTCGATGCCCTTCGAGCGCGCGACCGCGAGCGGCATGACGCCCGCCACGTAGACGTCGATCGTCCCGGACGCGAGCGCCTGGATCATGTTCGGGCCCGACTCGAAGGTCGTGATCCGGGTCTCGATCCCGGCGGCCTTGAGCCAGCCGAGGCCGTTCGCGACGAAGACGGGCGCCGCCCCGACGATCGGGATCACGCCGACCCGCATCTGGGTCTGGGCCGTGGCGTGCGACGAGGCGAGGCAGGCGGCAAGCCCGGACAGGGCCGCGAGGAACGGGCGGATCATCGGACATCCTGGCGAGGAAACGAGTTGTCCTTAGATGACCCGTGACTCGCGAAAAACAACAAAGCTCGCGCGTGATTTACCGGGATTGCGCGTGGTACTCGGGGTTCGGCCGCATATCGACCGCGGAGGCGAGCCGGTTCGACATGTTGAAGAAGGCCGCAATCGCACCGATGTCCCAGATGTCGGCATCCGAGAACCCTGCGGCCCGAAGGGCTGCCCGGTCCGGCTCCTCGATCGACCCCGGCGCGTTGGTCAGCTTGACCGCGAAGGCGAGCATCGCGCGGTGGCGCGGATCGAGGCGGGCCGCGCGGTGGTTCATCACCATGAGCTCGCCGAGGACAGGGTCGCCCGAGATCTGCCGGACGGCGGCGCCGTGCGCGGTCAGGCAGTAGTAGCAGCGGTTCTCGCTCGACACGACGACGGCGATCATCTCGCGCTCGAGCTTCGAGAGGCCGGACGGCGCCAGCATGAGGTTGTTGTAGAGACCGGCGAAGGCGTCCAGCTTCGCGGAATCATGCGCGTAGGCCTGGAGCACGTTCGGCACGAAGCCGATCTTCTCGTCGCATTTCGCGAGATAGGCCTCCATCTCGGGCGAGAGCGGCCCGCGACCGAGCGAGAGCGCCGTCGCCTCATGGTCGCGCTGCGGGGCAGGCTTCACGCCGGCCTCTGGCTTCGCCCGCCTCGGCGCCGTCGCGTCCGGGTCCTGCCGGCTCGATTTCGGGCGTGCGGCCATGTCCCTCTCCAGGCCGGAGAGCTGAGACATCCGGCGTTTCCGGCTTCTAGCGCAGGATCAACAGGTGCGCGATCACGTGCGGGCTGCTTCGGCCTCCGAGACCAGGGCTGTCATTCCGGGCCCGGCTTCGCGGCCCGGAATGACAGCCCTGGTTGCGTGCCGAGGTCTCCGGGTGAGTGTCCCGGGAAGAGGCCGAACCCGGCGCGTCTCAGGGGAAGGTCGGGCCGTTCGCCCGGATCGTCAGCCGCGAGCCGTCGCTGAGGCGGACGTCGCCCGACGTGAAGGACCCCTCCGTGAGAACGGCCGTCCCGACGCCGTTCCGGCCGTCGTTGCAGGACACCTCCAGCACCGCGACCGGCTGGCCGGGCGTGCCCGTGAAGGATCCGCGGCAGAGCCCGCTCTCGGTCGTGATCGCGCCCGTGTAGCCGGCCGTCGTGGTCACGCGGCCCTGAAGGTTCGGCAGCTTGGTGGCCTGGACGACGACCGGCGTCGCGATCGAGCAGCCGGAGAGGAGGCTGAGCGCAACCGTCGCTCGGGCGGCGGTACCGAAGCGTCTGGGCCGGTCTCGGCGCGGCTCGGCGTCTCGAACAATCATGGTCTCGCGCCGATCCGATCATCCGTCCTGATCGGGTCATATGAGCGTTCCCTCGCCGATCTCCAGGGGCTCGGTCGCGGCATCGCGCAATGCGCCGGCCTCCGCTGCCGGCTCGAACAGAACCGGACGGTGAGCGTTGGCCAGGCTAGGCCGACACGGAAGGGGTCTCGAATGGAGAACGCCGGGAGCCTGATCTTCGGTGCTGCGGCAGCATGGATGTCGCGGATCGGCGAGCGTCGTCGGCGGCAGCGCCACGCGGCCTTCGTGTCTGCCGGACGGGCAGCCATCGCGCGGTTCGAGGACGTTCGCGCGGAGGCGTGCCAAGCGGCGCTGCGGTCGTCACCCGGTTCGGGTGGGCCTGACAGGCAGCTCAGGCCTGGTCGTGGACGAAGGCCTGCGGAGCGGTGACCGCGACCGGGGGCGGAACCCTGATCGCAGGGATCGTTCCAGACGGGCAGGGTCTCCGGATGAGGCCGATCACCTCCTCCATCTCGGCCCTGATTCGGGCGATGATGTCGTCGGCGTCGAGATGGATGAGAATCGCGTCGGCCATCGAATGTCCCGTCCCGAATCGGATTCGGCGCCGAAGTCATTAAGATTGTCTGAACCGATACGATCGCGCCCTCGTGGGTTCCGTTAACCATCCTGTCTGCAGGATGACGCCCGCTCCGGACGAAGGCACCATGCTGCGCTCCCTCTCCTGTATGTCAGCGATCTTCCTCGCGCTGGCGGCCCGGCCGGCCTCGGCCGACGGACCCGGCCCTGTCGGTCCGGATCGAAGCACGGAAGAACGGATCGCCTCGCGCGACTGGCCGGCCCCCCTCCACCTCACCGGCCCGCGGCCGGTGCGCCGGATCATGGGTGGCCCCGGCTACGCCGGCACGAGCTATGGCCTCGGCAAGCCGGCCTATTCGGGAATCGGACCCCGTCCGGACTGGGGCCGCAGCAGCGTCGACTGAGGCACCCCGAACACCCGTCCGCCCGCGATCGCGACCCGCAGGATCTCGCCGCGCGAGACGGTGCGGCCGACCGGCACCTCGACGGTCACGATGTCCTCGCCCGCGCCCTCGAGCCTGACCTCGGCCCGTCGTCCGCCGGCGGATCGGCGAACGGTCGCGACCCGGCCGGGCCAGCCCCCCGGATCCTCGGTGAAGGCGACGTCGCCCGGCCTGAGGAAGAGCTCGCCCGCGCCGTTCGGGGCTCGGCACGGCGAGAGCGGCAGCGAGCGGCCCCGGAACAGGACCGTTCGGCCCGCGATCTCGACCGCGAGGCGGGAACTCTCGCCCACGAACCCCATCACGAAGGCGGAGGCCGGCGCGTCGTGGATCTCGTCCGGCGTCCCGACCTGCTCGAGCCGACCGCCGTTCAGGATCGCGACCCGATCGGCGAGCTCGAGCGCCTCGTCCTGGTCGTGGGTGACGAAGACCGTGGTCTGACCGGTCGCGTCGTGGATCTCGCGGAGCGAGCGCCGGAGGTCCTTCCGGACCCGGGCGTCGAGCGCCCCGAAGGGCTCGTCGAGCAGGAGCACGAGCGGCTCGACCGCGAGCGCCCGGGCGAGCGCCACGCGCTGGCGCTGCCCACCGGAGAGCTGCGACGGGAAGCGGCCCTCCAGCCCGTCGAGCTGGACGAGGGCGATCAGCTCGCGCACGCGCCGGGCGATCTCGGCCCGGGGCGGCCGCCTTCGTCCGCGGGCCCGCAGCCCGAAGGCGATGTTGTCGAACACGGTGAGGTGCCGGAACAGCGCGTAGTGCTGGAACACGAAGCCGACGCCGCGGTGCCGCACCGAGATCCCCGTCTGGTCCTCGTCGCCGAAGCGGATCTGCCCTGCATCGGGCGCCTCGAGCCCGGCGATGACGCGGAGCAGCGTGGTCTTGCCCGACCCGGAGGGTCCGAGCAGCGCCATGAGCTCGCCGGACCGCACCGCGAGATCGATCCCGCGGATCGCGGCGTCCCCCCCGAAGACCTTCACGATGCCGATCGCCCGGATGTCCATCGCCGGCCTCAGCGCGCGGACGCGGACGCGATCGCGCCGGCGTAGCGCCATTCGAGGAAGGACTTGATCGCGAGCGTCACGAGCGCCAGCGCGGCCAGCAGCGACGCCATCGCGAAGGCTCCGACTAGGTTGTACTCGTTGTAGAGGATCTCGACGTGGAGCGGCATGGTGTTGGTCAGGCCCCGGATGTGGCCGGACACCACCGCGACCGCGCCGAACTCGCCCATCGCGCGGGCGTTGCAGAGCAGCACGCCGTAGAGCAGCGCCCATTTGACGTTCGGCAGCGTGACCGTGAGGAAGGTTCGCCATCCCGAGGCCCCGAGCGTCAGCCCGGCCTCCTCGTCGGCGCTGCCCTGGTCCTGCATCAGCGGGATCAGCTCGCGGGCGATGAACGGGAAGGTGACGAACACCGTCGCCAGCACGATGCCGGGCAGAGCGAAGATCACCTCGATCCCGTGCTCCTTCAGCCACGGCCCGATCCAGCCGTGCGAGCCGAACAGCAGCACGAAGACGAGGCCCGCGACCACGGGCGAGACCGAGAAGGGAAGGTCGATCAGCGTGATGAGCACGCTCTTGCCGTGGAAGTCGAACTTCGCGACGGCCCAGGCCGCCGCGATCCCGAAGACGAGGTTCAGGGGCACCGCGATCGCCGCGACCGTGAGGGTGAGCAGGACCGCCGAGCGGGCGTCGGGATCGTCGAACGCCGCCCGATAGGCCCCGAGCCCGCGCCGGAACGCCTCCGCGAAGACGGCTGCGAGGGGCAGGATCAGGAAGACGGCCAGGAACAGGAGCGCGATCCCGATCAGGAGCCGGCGCGCGACCTGCGGCTCGGACGTGACGCCGCCCACGGGCCCGGCGGCGTCGCCGACGCGCGGACGGGCCGTGGCGATGGCTGCCGCGTCAGCCATGTCCGAGCCTCCTCCTGGCGAAGGCCTCGAGGAGGTTGATCACGAGGAGCGCCGAGAACGAGATCAGCAGCATGATCGTCGCGATCGCGGTCGCGCCCGCGTAATCGAACTCCTCGAGCTTGATGACGATCAGGAGCGGGGCGATCTCGGACACGTAGGGCAGGTTCCCGGCGACGAAGATGACGGAGCCGTATTCGCCGACGGCGCGCGCGAAGGCCAGCACGAAGCCGGTCAGGATGCCGGGCACGAGCGGGGGCAGCACGACCCGCAGCAGCGTCGTGGCGCGGCTCGCCCCGAGGGTGGCCGCCGCCTCCTCGATCTCGCGGTCGATCTCGCCGATGAGCGGCTGCACGGTCCGGACCGCGAACGGCAGGGCCACGAAGACGAGCGCCACGAAGATCCCCAGCGGCGTGTAGGCGATCCGGATCCCGTAGGGTTCGAGAAGCCCGCCGATCCAGCCGTTCGGCGCGTAGAGGGTGGCGAGCGCGATGCCGGCGACCGCCGTCGGGAGCGCGAAGGGCAGGTCGACCGCGGCATCGACCAGGCGGCGCCCCGGGAACCGGTAGCGGGTCAGCACCCAGGCCGTCAGCAGGCCGAAGCAGGAGGCCACGAGCGCGGCCGCGAAGGCGAGGCCGAAGGATGTCCGAAGGGCGGCCTGGATGCGGGGATCGCGCGCGATCGCCAGGAACCCGTCGAGCCCGAGGCCGCCCGCGCTGAGCACCAGGGCCGACAGCGGCAGCAGCACGACCGCGCCGAGATAGACGAGGGTGTAGCCGAGCGCGAGCCCGAAGCCCGGAATGGCGCTCGGGCGCTTGAACCGGAAGGGCGCTCGCGTCATCCGGTCAGCGGCTCGCTCTCAATCGCCCAGCTCCGTCCGGCGTGTGTTCGGCCGCCCCACCATACGGCACATCGGCCGGGTGATCCTTCCCAAAAGTCGTCGGTCGGCGGGATCGATCGTCCACAGGCGGGCGCGGAGGCGCAACCGAGCTTCGATGGATCGACCGACGGCCGCGGGCAGGCCCGCGAGATCAATCCCGCGCCTCGACCGCGACGACGCGCACTGGCCCTGTCTCCCGCTGCCCCGCCCCATGCGCGATCTCCTCGTCGGGTCGGCCGGGCAACGCCCGTCCTGGCCGTTCGTTCGATCGCCCGCCCGTTGGCACGCCCTCCACCCGATGCTACCCACCGGGACGCCCGACGGGGGCCGTTCCAATGACAGGAGACGACATGGCGCGTCTGACTCTCGCTCAAGCCTCGACGATCGTGGATTCCGGTCTCGCCAAGGCGCGAGAGATCGCGCTCGCCCCGATGACGGTCGTCGTGCTCGACGCGGGCGGCCACGCCGTCGCCCTGAAGCGGGAGGACGGGTCCGGCATCCTGCGGGTCGAGATCGCGAGCGGGAAGGCCTGGGGCGCGCTCGGAATCGGGGCGGGGAGCCGGGTCCTGGCCGACCGTGTCGCGTCCGGAGTGGCGGGGGCCGCCTTCGTCAGCGCCGCTGCGGCCGCGAGCGGGGGCCGGCTCGTTCCTGTCGCGGGCGGCGTCCTGGTGCGGGATGCGGCCGGCGAGGTGATCGGCGCGGTCGGCGTCTCGGGCGACCTCTCGGACAAGGACGAGGTCTGCGCGCTGGCCGGGATCGCGGCGGCCGGGCTCGCGGGCGACACAGGCGCACCCGCCGCCTGACCGGATTCACCGTCGAATGTGGCGGATCGAATAGGGGTCCGCCGCGTTGGAGCCCGGCAAGGCCAGGGGCTGGTCCGGGCGAAGGCGGAACCATGGCGAACGCGTATTCCTCCGACGAGCGCGGACAGGTCGAAGCCAAGGGGCCGGCGGTCAATCCCGGTGCCCTCGTGGCCGCCGGCATCGTGGTCGCCGGCCTCTATCTCAGCCGCGAGGTCCTGGTCCCGATCGTGGTCGCGGTGTTGCTCAGCTTCGTGCTGGCGATCCCGGCGCGGGCGCTCCAGAACTGGGGGCTCGGGCGCATCTTCCCGGTCGGACTCGTGGTCGTGCTCGCCTTCGCGGCCATCTTCACGCTGGCCGGCGTGCTGGTCGGGCAGGTCACGGAGCTCGCGGGCGACCTGCCGCGCTACCAGACGACGATCCGGGAGAAGATCGCGTCCCTGAAGGAGAGCACCGCGGGCAGCGGGCCGCTCGAGCGTTTCGTCACCATGATCCAGGGCCTGTCGGAAGAGGTGGCCGGCAAGGACGCGAAGGACAGTTCGGCCGCGACGCCTGGCCAGGCGACCGCGAAGACGCCGCTTCCTGTGGAGATCACCAACACGCGCACGAGCCCGATGAGCACGCTGTCCGGCTACATCGCGCCGCTGATCCATCCCCTCGCGACGACCGGGCTCGTCGCGGTCTTCACGGTCTTCATGTTGCTCCAGCGAGGGGATCTCCGGAATCGTGCGATCCGGCTCGCCGGGTCGCACGATCTCCAGCGCACCACGGCCGCGATGAACGACGCCGCCCGGCGTCTCTCCAGCTTCTTCCTCGCCCAGGTCCTGCTCAACGCGACCTTCGGGCTCATCGTCGGGGTCGGGCTCTGGGCGATCGGCGTCCCGAGCCCTGTCCTCTGGGGCATCCTGGCCGCGATTTCCCGCTTCGTGCCCTATGTCGGGATCGTGCTCGCGGCCGGCGGACCTCTCGTCCTCGCGGCCGCCGTCGATCCGAGCTGGACGATGCTGGCCTTCACGGCGGCCTTCTTCGTCTGCTCCGAGTTCCTGCTCGGGCAGGTGGTCGAGCCCCTGGTCTACGGGCACTCGACCGGACTGTCCCCGATCGCGGTGATCGTATCCGTCACGTTCTGGACCTGGCTGTGGGGACCCGTCGGGCTGGTGCTCGCGACCCCTCTCACGGTGTGTCTCGTGGTGCTGGGCCGGCACGTGGATCATCTCCAGTTCCTCGACGTGATGCTGGGAGACCGCCCGCCGCTGACCGTGGCGGAAAGCTTCTACCAGCGCGTCCTTGCGGGCGACCCCGGCGAGGCGATCGAGCAGGCCGAGGTGTTCCTGAAGGATCACGCGCTCTCCACCTTCTACGACGAGGTGGCCGTGAAGGGGCTCGCGCTCGCGCAGGCGGACCTCTCCCGCGGAGCGCTGGACGAGACGCGTCTCGCCCGCATCGCGGACACGATGGCGCAGCTCTCCGAGGATCTCGCCGAGCGCGAGGACGAGGCGCCCGTGCCGGACCCGAAGCGGGTGGAGACGAAGCGGGCCGCGGGCGACGAGGATCTCGACAAGACCCTCGAGGAGGCCGATGCCCAGGCCCAGCAGCTTCCCGTGCTCGAGCGGGACCATCTCGCGCCGGAGTGGCGCGGCGAGGCTCCGGTCCTCTGCATCGCGGGTCGGAACGAGCTCGACCGCGTCGGCGCCGTGATGCTCGCGCAGATCCTCGAGAAGCACGGCCTGACCGCCCGGGTGGAGGGCGCCGAGGTCCTGACCCGAACCGGCGTCGTCCGGCTGCCCGATCCCTCGGTCCGGATCGTCTGCCTGTCCTACCTCGACACGAGCTCTCCGGTGCACGTCCGCTACGCCGTCCGGCGGCTGCGGAGGCGTCTGCCGGAGGCCTCGATCGTCGTGGGCTCCTGGGGGATCGACACCGACGGCGCGAAGGGTCTCTGCTCCTCGGCCCGGTCCGACGCCTGCGCGAGCCGGCTGATCGAGGCGGCCCAGATCTGCCTCTCCGCAGCCGCGAACCCGACAGTGCCGGTCGGGGCGGCCGAGTCGGTTGCGCCGGCCGTGCCGGTCGGAGTTCCGGATGCGGCCGCGGCCTGACCCCGATCGGGGCAGCCGGATCGTCCCTTCATACTCGGCTGTGTCACGCCGTGGTCGGAACGGCGCCCGGTCACGCCGCCCGGGTCCTTGAGACGAGCCCGAGGACGACCGGACGAGCCCTCACCGCCACGCTGAGATCATAATGTAGCGTCATCGGCAGGCATCGGGCGTGGACATGTGAACGGCGACACGGTCCTCTCGGGACAGCCCGGCCGGAGATTGGGGTGACATGGCGGTCGATCTGAAGCACGAGTTCACGCGACCGCTCGCCTTGATCCTGGCCGCGCTCGCGGCGCTCGGGTGGGTCTT
>CAXTKM010000008.1:2284-27413 GCA_964244795.1 uncultured Enterovirga sp. | reverse complement strand
CCGTCCAGAAGGCGCAGAGACTCCAGATCCTCGAGGTCATGGAGAGGAACGAGAAGGTCACGACCGAGCTCGCCCGGCAGGTCGCGGCCTCGGGCGCGGTGGCCGAGCTCGAATCCAAGGTCGCGGCGACCCGCGAGGACCTCACCCGGATCGCGCAGGCGAAATCCGACATGCAATCCGAGCTGACGGTCGCGCAGCGCAGCCTCGCCGGCGTGCGGCGCGACGTGACGGAGGCGGACCGGGACCTTCAGACGCAGGCGCAGAAGCTGAGTGAGCTTCAGACCAACGCGGCCGATGCCGCGGCCGCCACCCCTGACGTCGAGCCGCGCGCTAGCGTCGGCCGATCGCGCCGCGGCCGGTTCTCGCGCCGCGGCCGTCGCTCGTCGCGCTCCTTCTCGGTGATCACCCGCTCCCGCTGAGGCGGCACGCCTGCGCGGCACCCCCGGTTGTCATTCCGGGGCGGCGAAGCCGAGCCCGGAACCCATAAACGCTGACGCCGCCCATGGGACACCCGCGCCATCCTGGACACCCGCGCCATCCTGGACACCCGCGCCATCCTGGACACCGGCGCCATCCTGGCCGACACCGTCAGCGTCTATGGGTTCCGGGCTCTCGCTTCGCGAGACCCGGAATGACAGCCACCGATTCGTCCAAACGGCTCCAGGTGAGGAGCTTCGGCGCCGCTCCCGCTCAGGCGCCGACGCCCTGTCGGCCCGTCGCCCCGATGCGGGCGGACACGATCACGGCCTGGGTCCGGCTGTCGACGCCGAGCTTCTGGAGGATCGCCGAGACATGCGCCTTCACGGTCGCCTCCGAGACCCCGAGCTCGTAGGCGATCTGCTTGTTCAGGAGGCCCTCGGACAGCATCATGAGGACGCGCATCTGCTGCGGCGTCAGCCGGCCGAGCCGGCGCACGAGGTCCGCGACCTCGCGATCCTCGGCCGCCTCGAGGTCGACGTCGGGAGGGGCCCAGATGTCGCCGGACAGCACGGTCCGGACCGCGTTGCCGATGCCGTCGAGGTCGAGCGATTTCGGGATGAAGCCCGAGGCCCCGAACTCGATCGCGCGCCGGATCACGACCGGATCCTCGGTCGCCGACACGATCACGATCGGGATCTCGGGGAATTGGGCTCGAAGGTAGATCAGGCCCGAGAAGCCCTGGACGCCCGGCATGGTGAGGTCGAGGAGCACGAGATCGACCTCGCGCGAGCGGCCGAGCGCCTCCTGGAGCGTCTCGAGCCCGGAGCATTCCTGGACGCTCGCCTGCGGCAGGATCGTCTCGATCGCGCGGCGCAGCGCCTCCCGGAATAGCGGGTGGTCGTCCGCGATGATGATCTTGGTCGTGGTCAGCAACTCGTCTCCGGCGGGCCGCGACCCCTGGTGGCGCCCGCACTTGGATACCACCTTAGTCGCAGTCGACGGACAAGTCATGGCGCCGTCGCGTTTACCCCCCGGTAAGGTTGACGACGATCTCGCGCCGGTGCGCCGCGTCCCTGTGCTCGGCGAGGTAGACACCCTGCCAGGTGCCGAGCGCGAGCCGGCCCGCGAGGATCGGAACCGACAGCGAGGTGGCCGTCAGCATCGTCCGGATATGGGCAGGCATGTCGTCCGGCCCCTCGGCATCGTGGCGATAGCCGGCGTCGCGCGGCGCGAGCCGGTCGAGCGCGGTCGCGAGGTCCCGGCGGACGTCAGGATCGGCGTTCTCCTGCACCACGAGCGAACAGGAGGTGTGGCGGCAGAAGAGCGTCGCGAGGCCGTCCCGGATGCCGCTTCCGGCGACGAAGCGCGCGAGGGGACCGGTGACGTCCACGAAGCCCGGTCCGGCCGTATCGACCACGAGCCGGCCCGCGACAGACAGGGTCACGGCGCCCGCTGCGAGCGTCTCGACCTCGCCCGGGCCGCTCCGGCTCACGGGTTCGCTCCCCCGACGGGATGCATCTCGGTCTCGCCTTTGGCCGGGATCTTGGCGAGGATCCGCTCGAGCGTGTCGAGGCGGTCGGCTTCGGCCGCCGGCTTGTCCCAGCGGATGCGGTGGATGCGAGGAAACCGCATCGCGACGCCGGACTTGTGCCGGCCGGAGCGCTGCAATCCCTCGAAGGCGACCTCGAGCACGAGCCCCCTGTCGGACCCGTAGGCGACCTCGCGGACCGGGCCGAAGCGCTGCGTCGTGTGGTTGCGGACGAAGCGGTCGAGCTTCAGCAGCTCCTGGTCCGTGAAGCCGGAATAGGCCTTGCCGACCGGGACGAGCTCCGGGCCATTCTCGCCGTCGCGCCAGCACCCGAACGTGTAGTCCGAGTAGAAGGACGAGCGCTTCCCCGAGCCGCGCTGCGCGTACATCATCACGGCATCGACCAGGAACGGGTCGCGCTTCCACTTCCACCAGGGACCCTTCGGGCGCCCGGGCAGGTAGGGCGAATCCGCCCGCTTCAGCATGCAGCCCTCGATCGCGTCGGCATCGCGTCCGGCCCCGGCCGAGGCGGGATCGGCCCGGGCGGCCCCGAGCTCGTCCCAGGTCGCGAACGGGATCTGCGGCGAGAGGTCGATCCTGGGCTCTCCGAGCGCGGCCACGAAGGCCTCGAGGCGGCGCCTGCGCTCCTCGAAGGGCCGGTCGCGCAGGTCCTCGCCGTCGAGCGCGAGCGCGTCGTAGACCCGGAGGTGGGCCGGGTACTCGACCAGCATCTTCGGCGTCACGGCCTTCCGGTTCAGCCGCTGCTGCAGCACGTTGAAGCTTTCCACCCGGCCGTCCCGGACGATCAGGAGCTCGCCGTCGAGCGCGCCCTCGAACCCGAGCGCCTCGACGAGGTCCGGGAAGGCGCCCGACACGTCCTCGCCCGTGCGCGAGTAGATGCGCCGGACCTGCCGGCCGTCCGGATCGCGGCCCGCGACGGCCTGGAGCCGGATGCCGTCCCACTTCCACTCGGCCCGGAACAGGGCCGGGTCGAGCTTCGGGAAATCCTCGTCCTCCATCGGGTGCGCCAGCATGGGGGGCCGGAACGGGGCTGGGTTCACGCTCGTCGGCCGCTCGCCCCGTCCCTCGACCCAGGCGAACAGGCTTTCGTAGGGCGGCTCGAGCCCGTGCCAGACGTGCTCCACGTCGTCCGGGGTGACCGGAGGCTCCAATCCGCTGCCGAGACTCGCGAGCGCGGTCTTCGCGAGCCGGGCCGACACCCCGATCCGGAGCTCGCCGGTGATCAGCTTCAGGAGCGCCCAGCGGCCGATCTCGTCGAGCTGGTCGAGCCAGGAGGCGAGGAGCGCGGGCAGGTCCGACTTCCCGGCCTCGGCGAGCCCGGCCACGACCTCGGAGAGGGTCGGGCCATCGTCTTCGGGGGGCGGGTTGTTGTGGCCGATCGAGGGCCTCTCGGCTCGCTCCACCGTCGGGGTCATGCTGAGGAGCGCCGAAGGCGCGTCTCGAAGCACGCGCGACGGCTCCGGTGCGTGCTTCGAGACGGCGCTTCGCGCCTCCTCAGCATGACGCTCCTGGGCGTGGGAAGAAGAAGGAGCGTCGGCGCTCGGCCGCCACATCAGCGCGACCGTCTCCGACAGATCGCCCACATAGTCCCGCGAGAGCCGGAACAGCGGCGGGTCCGACCGCTCCATCATCAGGCCGCGGATCAGGTTCGGCTTCGCGTGCCGGAAGCTCAGCGCGCCCGTGAGCGCCGCCAGCGCGAAACCGCGCTCCGGATCGGGCGTGCGGCGGAAATAATCCGCGATCAGCCGGATCTTGCCGTTGCGGCGCGGCTCGTAGCCGACGCGATCGATCAGGTGCGCGAAGCGGTTCATGCGGCCGCCGGTTCGGCGATCTCTTCCAGCGGACCCTCGGCCTCCTCGTCGCCGTAGCCCAGCATGTGCAGCGGCTTCGCCCGGAGGCCCTGGAGGTGGCACCAGTGCACGAGCGCGTCCTCCTGGCCATGCGTGACCCAGACCTCCTCGGCTCCGGTCTCGAGGATCGAGCGGCAGAGGTCGTCCCAGTCGCAATGGTCGGAGATGATGAGGGGCAGCTCGACGCCCTTCTGGCGCGCCCGGGCCCGGACCCGCATCCAGCCGGACGCGAAGGCCGTCACGGGGTCCGGGAATTTCCGGGCCCAGATGTCCTGGATCGCGGAGGGCGGGCAGATCACGATCGCGCCCTTCAGGCCGGCCCGATCCGCGGCCGCGACCTTGCGGGTGTCGCCGAGCGCGACTCCTTCGGCCTTGTAGAACTCCGTCAGGCGCTCGGTCGCGCCGTGCATCCAGATCGGCTCGTCGTAGCCGGCCTGCCGGAGGAGAGCCATGACGCGCTGCGCCTTGCCGAGCGCGTAGGCGCCGACGATGTGGGCCCGCTCCGGGAAGAGCCGGACCGATTCCAGGAGCTTCGAGACCTCCTCGCGCACGTCCGGGTGGCGGAAGACCGGGAGCCCGAAGGTCGCCTCCGTGATGAAGACGTCGCAGGGAAGCGGCTCGAAGGGCAGGCAGGTCGGGTCGCGACCGCGCTTGTAGTCGCCGGACACGACGAGCCGGCAGGCGCCCTGCTCGATCGCGATCTGGGCGGAGCCGAGCACGTGGCCCGCCGGCACGAAGGTCACCTGGACCTCTCCGATCCGGACCACCTCGCCCAGAACCGCCTCCTGGGTCGTTCCGGCGAAGTCCTGGCCGTACCGTACGGCCATGATCCCGAGCGTCTCGCGGGTCGCCATCACGTGTTCGTGGCCGGCGCGGGCGTGGTCGGAATGGCCGTGCGTGATCAGCGCGCGGGCGACCGGCCGCATCGGATCGACGTGGAAATCCCCGCCCGGGCAATAGAGGCCCTGCGGGGTGAGGGTGAGGAGGTCGGCCGCGCGCGACGTCATGATCGGAATATAGGGCTCCTCGCGCACGAGGGTGCGGGTGATGCGGAAACCTCTTCGGGCCTCGATCGTTTCCCCCTCGATGAACAGGAGGTCGTGATGGCGGAAACCTTTGCGGGAACGGTGACGCATGCAGCGTCCGGCACGTCGGCCAATGCCCTGATCGAGAGCGATCGGGTCGAAGGGACCGAGGTCTATGGCGCCGACAAGACGCATATCGGCTCGGTCAAGCGCCTGATGATCGACAAGCGGAGCGGCCAGGTCGCCTACGCGGTCCTCGGCTTCGGGGGCTTCCTGGGTCTTGGCGAGGAGAGCTTCACGGTCCCCTGGACCAAGCTCGCCTACGACAATGAGCTCGGCGGCTACCGGACGGACCTCTCGGCCGATCAGGTCAAGGGCGCCCCGGACTTCGCTCGCGGCGAGAACCAGAACTGGGCAGACCGCGACAAGGAGCGCGACCTGCACTCCTACTACGGCGTGTCGCCGTATTGGGGTCTGTAGACCCTCACGCCCGCCCGAACCACCACGCGGCGAGGACGAGCGCGCCCTCGCCGGCCAGGATCCCGGCGAGCAGCGCGCGCCGCGCGCCGAAGAACACCGCGACCCCGAGCGCGACCGCCACGACCCGGGCCCAGAGCGGGACGGTCGCGAGAGCGACGGGCGGCACGTAGACGAGCTTCGACACGACGGCCGCGAGCAGCGCGACCGCGACGATCCGGATCCAGGTGAAGAGTTCGGACGTCTCGTCGACGCCGCGGGCCAGGAACACGGCCGCGAGCCGGAAGACCTCGTTCGGCAGGAAGCCTGCCAGGATCACGACGGCGTAGGGCCAGAGCCAGTCAGGCATCGGGAGCCCGGGTCGCGGCCCGGCGAGCGCGTTGGACCCGATCGATCCCGTAGGCGGCCGTGCCGCCGAGAAGCCCGGCGACGAGAAGGTCGAAATCGCTCCCGACCACGGCCTGAGCCACGGGCAGCAGCCCGAGCCCGAGACCGATCGCGAGCCAATCGCCGATCCGTTGCGCGCCGCCCGCCATCGCGATGGTGAAGTAGATCGGCGTGAGGCAGAGGAGCCCGGCCGCGAGCGGGACCGGCAGCGCGCCGACGAGCCCATAGCCGAGCCCGGTCATGGCGACGCAGATCGACATGCAGACGAGCGCGAAGCCCGCGTAGAACGGCACCCGGGCGGCCGGCTCCATCCCGGGCAGGCTGCGCATGTTCTCGATCCAGATCGTTGCGGCGACCGGGTGGACAAGAAGCCATTGCGTGGCGACGGACTGCCCGGGCCGGCGCAGGTAGGGCATGATCGCGAGCGTCATCGGCAGGAGCCGGATCGCCGAGAACCCGACCGCGATCCCGGCCGCGATCACGAGCCCGCCGCCGGCGAGCGAGGTGTAGAGGATCAGCTGCGCCGGCGCGGCGTAGATCAGCACGGTCGACAGCATCGCGGCCGCGATCGGGTGGCCGGCATCCCGTGCGAGGCTGCCGACGCCCATGAACGAGAACCCGACGATCCAGGCCGGAAGCGCGAGCGCCGCCCTGACGCCGGCAAGGGCGGCCCGGCGCTCGAGCGGGGTCATGGCGCGCCGGCCGCGACGGTGACGGCAGACCGTACTGCCTGCGCCGAGGCCGCTTCACGGCACCTCATCCGTTCGTCATTGCGAGCGAAGCGAAGCAACCCAGGGGTCAGCGCGCCGGCGTCTGGGTTGCTTCGCTGCGCTCGCAATGACGGGACGCTAACCTCCCGCGCTGCCATTCCCCGCCTTGGCGTCCCGGATCGCGCGCCAGACGCGGTCCGGCGTCGCCGGCATGTCGAACCGGTCGATCCCGACGTTCCGGAGCGCGTCGACGAGGGCGTTCATGACGGACGGCAGCGCGCCCGCGCAGCCGGCCTCGCCGCAGCCCTTCGCGCCGAGCGGGTTCGTGGTCGCCCGGACCGGGCGGCTCTCGAAGGCGAAGAGGGGCGCGTCGTGGGCGCGCGGCAGCGCGTAGTCCATGAAGGAGCCCGAGATGAGCTGGCCCTCCTCGTCGTAGGCGGTGCGCTCCATCAGCGCCTGGCCGATGCCCTGGATGACGCCGCCATGGAGCTGGCCCTCGACCAGCATCGGGTTCACGAGCACGCCGAAATCGTTGACCATCGTGTAGCGGACGACCTGCACGGTCCCGGTCTCCGGCTCGATCTCGACCTCGGCGATGTGGCACCCGTTCGGGTAGGCCGAGGGCGACTGCGCGTGGATGTGCTTCACGTCGAGCGAGCGCGGCACCCCATCCGGCAACGAGACCTTCTCGCGGAGCCTCGCCGCGAGGTCCATGATCCCGATGCTCCGGTCCGTGCCCGCGATCGTGAAGCGGCCATCTGCGAACGCGATGTCGTCGAGGCCGGTCTCGAGGAGCTCGGCCGCGACGATCCGGCCGAGGCCGATCACCTGCTGCGAGGCCTCGACGATGGCCGCGCCGCTCGCCATCAGGGACTTCGACCCGCCGGTTCCGCCGCCCGCGACGAGCTGGTCGGAATCGCCCTGCACGAGCCGGATCAGCTCGAACGGCACGCCGAGCTCGGCCGACAGGACCTGCGCGAAGGGCGTCCAGTGGCCCTGGCCGTAATCGAGCGTGCCGGTCACGATCGTGACCGTGCCGTCCTCCTCGAACCGGATCCCGCCCATCTCGTTCTGGGGCGGCGCGGTCACCTCGAGATACTGCCCGATGCCGCGTCCGCGCAGCTTTCCGCGCGAGGCGCTCTCGCTCTTCCGGGCCGGGAAGCCGTCCCAATCGGCGGCCGCGATCGCGCGGTCGAGGAGGGCCGTGAACTCGCCCGAGTCGTACACGGTGTCGACCGGCGTCGTGTAGGGAATCTGGTCGGGCCGGATGTGGTTCAGCCGCCGGAGCGCGACCGGGTCGCGGCCCGTCTCGTGCGCCGCGAGGTCGATCAGCCGCTCCATGATGTAGTTGCCCTCGGGCCGGCCGGCGCCCCGATAGGCCCCGACCGGGACGGCGTTCGTGAGATAGCACTTGATCGCCGCGCTGACGGCCGGCGTCCGGTAGGTCCCGACGACGTTCTTCGGGATGTTCAGCGTCGAGAAGAGCGGCGAGACCGGGGTCAGGAAGGCCCCGACATCGGCGAGGCCCTCGACCCGGACGGCCAGGAACCGGCCCTCGCCGTCGAGCGCGAGGGACGCCGTCACCTCGAGGCCGCGGCCGTGGTAATCGGCGACGAAGCTCTCCGAGCGCGCGTCCGTCCATTTCACGGGTCGCCCGAGCGCGCGCGCGGCGTGCAGCACGGCGACGTATTCCGGGAAGGGCGCGATCTTCATGCCGAACGAGCCGCCGACCTGGCCCGTGACGACCCGCAGCATCTCCTTGTCGATGCCCAGGACCCCGGCCAGCATGCCCCGCATCCCGAACACGCCCTGCGTGCCTGCGGTCAGCGTCAGCTTGCCCGAGGCCTCGTCCCATTCGGCGAGCGCGGTCCGGGGCTCGAGCGGGTTGATGACGAGACGGTGGCTCGCGAGGTCGAGCGTGGTCACGTGGGCGGCGACCGCGAAGCCGGCCTCGACTTTGGCGGCGTCGCCGTACTGGAAGTCGAGGAAGAGGTTGCCCGGGATGGCGTCGTAGAGGACCGGAGCGCCTTCCCGGGCGGCGTCCGCCGCCGTGACCGCGGCCGGGAGCGCGTCGATCTCGATCGCGACGACCTCCGCGGCCTCGCGCGCCTCCGCCAGGGTCTCGGCCACCACGAAGGCGACCGGGTCGCCGACGTAGCGCACGCGATCTTGCGCGAGCGGCCTCCGGTCCGGCTTCAGCATCGGCGAGCCGTCGCGGTTCTTGAAGGACGTGACGTTCGGGAAGGCTCCGTAGCCGTCGAGGTCCTCCGCCCCGTAGGCCGCGACGACGCCCGGCATCGCCCGGGCGGCGTCGAGATCGACGGACCGGATCACGCCATGCGCGTAGGGGCTCCGGACGAAGGCCGCGTAGACCTGGCCGGCCACCGAGACGTCGTCCGTGTAGCGACCCTCGCCCCGGACCAGCATCGGGTCCTCGCGCCGGTGCACGGGCTGGCCGATGCCAAACTTCGCCGTCGCGAGGTCGAGCCCATGGGCGCCCGGGCGATCGGACACGTCGGTCGGGAGGGCAGAGGGGCGAAAGCTGTCTCGCATGTCGGGGAGCCGATCAGGTTCGGGGTCGAGGCCACACAATCACGGCGCCGCCGGACCGGCAAGAACGGGCGACGCCCGCCTGCCATGACGGGGCGTCCGGTCTCCTGGGCGCCGGGAACCTCAGCGGAGCAAAACACTCCCTCCGTCTGTCGTTCCGGCGCTCGCGAAGCGAGAGCCCGGAACCCATAGACGCTGACGGTCTCGGCCATGACGCCGTGGGTGTCTCATCGACGGCGTCGGCGCTTATGGGTTCCGGGCTCGGCTTCGCCGCCCCGGAATGACACTGCGTAGACGTCGGCGCAGGCTCGCGAGGAGTCGGTCGGCACGTAGGGGGGAGGCAGTCGACGAGGTCACGCCCACTTTCAAGCGATCGCCCAAGCCGTCACCCGGCCGAGTCACTCGCCGCGATAGGGCCGCACGTTCACCCGGCCGCGATAGCCCTGGCGGGCTGCCTCGATCGCCTGGCGGTCGTCGTAGCCGGCCTGCGGATGGGACTCGCGGTAGCGGCTCGGCAGGTAATCCCCGCCCGGCTCGATGAAGCGCGGGTTCCGGACAGCGTCGTTCAGGTAGGAATCGCCGCTCGACGACGATCCGCCGCGAGCCGCCGCCGGTCCGGCGAAGGCGAGCCCCGCGAGGGCCGCGGCCGATACGGCGAGGAAAGTCCGGATTGGAAAGCGTCGTCCCGACATCGTGGCGTCCTCCTGGCGGGCGCTCTTCTTCCGCCCGCGCCCTACGCTCTTAACGGTCCAGCATCGTAACAGGTTCATCGCCACGACCCCAGGCCTCCGCGGCCGCGGCGTCGCTCTCCTTCGCGTCGACCCAGCCGCCGAGCGTTCCGTCGACGAGGTGCTCGCGCTTCCAGAACGGTGCCCGGGCCTTCAGGTAATCCATCAGGAAGCCGGCCGCGGCGAAAGCGGCGCCCCGATGCGACGAGGCCGTCGCGGCGAGGACGATTCGCTCGCCGGGCCGGATCAGGCCGTAGCGGTGGATCACCGTGATGCCGAGGACGGGCCAGCGCCGGGCGGCCTCTTCGGCGACCCGCCCGATCTCCTCCTCGGCCATGCCCGGGTAATGCTCGAGCTCGAGCGCGGCGAGCCGTCCGCCCTCGTCGCGACAGAGGCCGACGAAGCCGATCGCGGCACCCGCCTCCGGCCGGCCCTTCGTGAGCGCGTCGATCTCGAGCGCGAGATCGAAATCGTCGCGCTGGATGGCGATGGTCGGGGTCATCGCGCTACCGTGCCCCGGGGCCCAGGGTCCTGCAACCGCTCCCGCAACCGAGGACCCGCGATGGCGCCCATGCGTCTTGCCCGAGCCCGCCGCCATGCCGGATGATGCCGCCCCGGGCGCCGAGCAGCGCCGCATCGACGAGGCGGACGCGGGACGAGCCGATTGGCGGCTCTGGGGTCCATACCTCGCCGAGCGGCAATGGGGCACGGTCCGGGAGGATTACAGCCAGGATGGCGATGCCTGGGCCGCCCTGCCGCACGATCATGCCCGCTCGCGCGCCTATCGCTGGGGCGAGGACGGCATCCTCGGGATCAGCGACGATCACCAGCTCCTCTGCTTCGCGCTCGCGTTCTGGAACGGCCGCGACCCGATCCTGAAGGAGCGCCTGTTCGGCCTGACGAACCCGGAGGGCAACCACGGCGAGGACGTGAAGGAGCTCTATTGGTATCTCGACGCGCTCCCGAGCCACGCCTACCTCAAGGCCGTCTATCGCTATCCGCAGGGCGCCTACCCCTACGGCGACCTCGTGGCAGAGAACGCGCGCCGTGGCCGGGCCGCGCCCGAATACGAGATCGCCGACACCGGGACCTTCGCGGAGAACCGCTTCTTCGACGTCACGGTCGAGTACGCGAAGGCCAGCCCCGACGACATCCACGTCGTCGTCACGGTCGCGAACCCGGGACCGGAGGCGGCCGACCTGCACCTCCTGCCGCAGCTCTGGTGCCGGAACATCTGGTCGTGGCAGCCGGGCGCCGTCCGGCCCGTGCTCTCGCCGCTGGAGGGCGGCACCGGCATCCGGGTCGAGCACCCCCGGATCGGCACGTACCACCTCGCGGTCGAGGGGAAGCCGGCGCTGCTCTTCTGCGACAACGACACGAACACGCGCCGGCTGTCCGGCGACCGCTCCGCGACCGGTCCGTTCAAGGACGGCTTCCACGCTTTCGTCGTCGACGGCGACGCGACGGCCGTCGCGGCGACGGGCACCAAGGCCTGCGCGCAGTATCGGCTGACCGTGTCGGCCGGCGGCGAGGCGGTCGTGCGGCTCCGGCTCACGGCCGGGCCGGAGCCGCTGCCGATCGACGCGCAGGGTGCCGTGCTCCACGCGCGCCGGGCCGAGGCGGACGCCTTCTACGGCGCGCTCCAGGCCGACATGCCGGACCCGGATGCCTGCCGGGTGCAGCGTCAGGCCCTCGCCGGGATGATCTGGTCGAAGCAGTTCTACCGCTTCGACGTCCGGCGCTGGCTGGACGGCGATCCTCTCCAGCCACCGCCTCCCACCGGGCGCCGGGAGGGCCGGAACGCGTCCTGGCGCCACCTCGACTCGGCCGCGATCCTGTCGATGCCGGATTCGTGGGAGTACCCCTGGTTCGCGGCCTGGGACCTCGCCTTCCACTGCCTGCCGCTCGCGCTGATCGATCCCGGCTTCGCGAAGAGCCAGCTCGTGATCCTCACCCGCGAATGGTTCAGCCATCCGAACGGGCAACTGCCGGCCTACGAATGGGCCTTCGGCGACGTGAATCCGCCGGTCCATGCCTGGGCGACCTGGCGGGTCTTCGAGATCGACCGGGAGCGGCGCGGCGGCCCGGGCGACATCGCCTTCCTGGAGCGGGTCTTCCACAAGCTGATGATCAACTTCACCTGGTGGGTGAACCGCAAGGATGCGGGCGGCCGGAACGTCTTCCAGGGCGGGTTCCTGGGCCTCGACAACGTCGGCGTGTTCGACCGCTCGAACCCGCCGCCCGGGGCTGGCCGCGTGAACCAGGCCGACGGGACCGCCTGGATGGCGATGTACGCCCTGAACCTGATGCGGATCGCGCTCGAGCTCGCCCTCCACAATCCTGTCTACGAAGACATCGCGACCAAGTTCTTCGAGCATTTCCTCCTCGTCGCCGAAGCCATGACCGACATGGCCGGCGAGGGGTTCGGGCTGTGGGACGAGGAGGACGGGTTCTTCTACGACGAGCTCGAGCTGCCGGACGGCCGCGTCGTGCCGCTCCGGCTCCGGTCGATCGTGGGCCTCGTGCCGCTCTTCGCGGTCGAGGTGATCGAGCCCGAGACGCTGGAGCGGCTGCCCGACTTCGCGGGCCGCCTCCGCTGGGTCCTGGAGAACCGGCCGGAGCTCGCCCGGCTCGTGTCGCGCTGGCAGGAGCCCGGCGCCGGCGACCGCAAGCTTCTCTCGCTGCTCCGCGGCCACCGCATGAAGGCGCTGCTGCGCCGCATGCTGGACGAGAGCGAGTTCCTGTCGCCGCACGGCGTGCGGTCGCTGTCGCGGGTGTATCGCGACACGCCCTATTGCCTGCCGGGCTTCGGCGATCCGCTGACGGTCAGCTACGCGCCGGGCGAGGCCGAGACGGGGCTCTTCGGCGGCAACTCGAACTGGCGCGGGCCGGTCTGGATGCCAATGAACTTCCTGGTCGTGGAAGCCCTCAGGCGCTTCCACGGCTATTATGGCGAGGACTTCCGGGTCGAATGCCCGACGGGCTCGGGCCGCCTCCTCAGCCTCGATGGGGTCGCGGACGAGCTCGGCCGCCGCCTCGGCTCGCTGTTCCTGCGCGACGGCGCCGGGAGCCGGCCCTGCTTCGGCAGCCGACGCACGCCCGATGCCGATCCCGCGGCGGACGAGCGGCTCCTGTTCCACGAGTATTTCGACGGGGATACCGGGCGCGGGCTCGGAGCCTCGCATCAGACCGGCTGGACCGGCCTCGTGGCCAATCTCCTCCTGCCCAGGCTCCCGCCCCGGCGGGGTTAGCGCGCGAACCAAACCGTGGTGCGGCCGTTATCTCCGTCCAACCGAACAGGAGATCCCTGATGGACAAGGACAGGATCGACGGCGCCGTCGAGAAGGCCAAGGGTGCGGCGAAGGACATCGCCGGGAAGATCACCGGCGACTCGAAGCTCGAGGCCGAGGGCAAGGCCCAGAAGGCCGCTGGAACCGTCCAGAACGCTGTAGGCGGTGCGAAGGACGCGGTCCGCGGCAGCTAAGGCGGGACCTGGGAACGGTGACGGGATGGCCCGGCGAGAGCCGGGCTTTTTCGTCGACGCCCGGGTCACGATGGCGTGACACCGGTCGACGCGGTCGCATCCGTGGAACATGGACGGCGCGACTCGATTGTGACACCCGCAGGTACGTCTCCTGACAGTGGGGCGTGTCCGGCGGATCTTGGAGGAAACGCAGTGGACCTTTCGTCAACCGGGCGGCTCGGCGTCGCGTTCGTGGGCATGGGCGGCGCGGTCGCGACCACCGCGATCGCCGGGATCGAGCTGATCAAATCCGGAGCCAACCGCCATGACGGCTTGCCGCTGGCCGACATTTCCGTACCCGGGCTGACAGGCTACCGCGACCTCGTGTTCGGCGGCTGGGACGTCAACGGCGACGACCTCGGGGTCGCGGCCGAAGGCCATGGCGTCGTCTCGAAAGCCATACTGGACGACGGGGCATCGGCGCTCCGGAAGATCAAGCCGTGGCGGGCCGTCGGCAACGCCGCGTTCTGCCGCAACATCGACGGCGGCAACAAGGTCGAGGCCCGCGGCCACCGCGAGGCGGTGGACATCATCGTGTCCGACCTCGCCCGCTTCCGGCGCGAGAGCGGCGTCGACGACGTCGTGGTCGTGAACCTCGCCTCGACGGAGCGTTGGCCCGACCTCACCGCGCCGGCCCTGAACTCGATCGAGGCGTTCGAGCGCGGGCTCGACCAGGACGACGAGGCGATCGGGCCGGCGATGCTCTACGCCTACGCGGCGGTCGCGAACGGCATACCGTATGGGAACTTCACGCCGAGCGTCGCGGCCGACATCCCGGCGCTGACCCAGCTCGCGACGCAGCGGAACGTCGCGGTCGCCGGTAAGGACGGCAAGACCGGCCAGACCATGATGAAGACGGTGATCGCTCCCGCCCTGAAGGCGCGTGCGCTGCACGTGGACGGCTGGTTCTCGACCAACATCCTGGGCAACCGGGACGGGCTCGCCCTCGACGACCCGGATTCGCTGAAGTCGAAGCTGAACACCAAGGGTTCGGTGCTCGACCAGATGCTCGGCTACCCGGTCGAGGATCATATCGTCGACATCCGCTACTACCGGCCGCGCGGCGACGACAAGGAAGCCTGGGACAACATCGACGTGACCGGGTTCATGGGTCAGCGCATGCAGATCAAGGTCAACTTCCTCTGCCGCGATTCCATCCTTGCCGCCCCGCTCGTGGTCGAGATCGCCCGCGTTCTCGGGCTCGCGAACAAGCGCGGCGACGGCGGCGTGCAGGAGCAGCTCTCGATCTTCTTCAAGGCCCCGATGGTCGCGAACGGCCACGCCCCCGAGCACGCCTTCCACAAGCAGGAGCAGATGCTGCTCGACTGGCTCGGCGCCCGGAACTGAGGGTGAGCGCAGCTCTCGGGGCGGTCCGGTCGGGCAGTCCGGACCGACACGCTGGCGAGAGGCTGCCGCTGCTCCGCGAGATCGGCGATCTCAAGCGGATCACGTCGGCGGGGCGGCGGGGCTCGATCGCGACCCGTCTGTTCCGGTCGGCCTGGGCCGAGCTGGTCTCGGGCCGAGAGCCCACCGTGGTCGCGCTCGGCATCACCGCCCGGGCGCTCGCGGCGACCCGGCTCGGGGACCTGGATTCCGAGGCGCTGACGGACCTCGGCCTGTCGTCGGACGAGGCGGCGTCCGTGGTGCGCGCCGGTCTCGACGACGTGTCCGACGCTGTCTCTCCGGCGCTCCGGTTGGGTCTGCGTGAAGCCCTGATCGGTGCGCCGGTGGCCTCGGTCGCGGTCCCGGCTTTCGTCACGGCGCTGGAGGGGCAGCCCCGGGCGGGGGTGACCTGCCCTGGCCGGCCCCGGATCGTCCTCTTGCCGGCCGAGAGCCATGCCGAGCATTGCCTCGTCGTCGCGGTCTACGGCGTGCTGCTCTCGCCCCGCGATGACGCGGATGTCGGGACCGTGTTCCTGGCGGCGCTCGCGCATCACCTCCACAACGCGGTCATGCCGGATTCGGGGTTCACGGGCGAGATGCTGCTGGGACCGCAACTTGCGCCCCTGATGCGGCGGGCAAGCGCGCGCGCTTTGGCGGAGCTGCCGCCCGGCCTGCGGGCGAATGTCGAGGCCGCGTGCCGGATCCTGCCGGACGCGGAGACGCCCGAGGGACGCGCCTTCCACGCCGCCGACGTCCTCGACCGCGTCCTCGAGATCGAGCAGCATCTCGCCACCCGGCGGCTGACCATGGACGTCGTTCTCCGGGACATGGCGCTCGTGCACGAGGGGCCGGTGAAGCCGTTCCACGATCGGGTGCTCATCGAGATGGGGCTCGCGTGACCTTCGACCTGCGCTCGCCCGTCAGCGGCGAGCCGCTGCGGCCGGACACGCCGCACTCGCTGACCGATGGCCGTGCGCGCTGGCCCGTGGTCGACGGCATCGCGTATCTCCGAACCGGTCGCGACGCTCTCGCGGGCGCTTCGCTCGCGGCTCTCGACGGCGGTGACCGCGAGGGCGCGCTCGTCCTGCTGCTCGGCGACCAGGATGACTGGTGGGACGGGCCCGAACCGGCCCGGGCCGACCTCGTCCGCCTCGTCCGCGAGGCCGACCGGCTCACGCTGCGGGACGCGATGGCGCTGCTCGGCTACGGCCGCGTCGGCGACTATTTCGCCCATCGCTGGAGCGACCCGACCTTCTTGGCCGGCCTCGCGCTGATCGAGGCGCACTGGGCCGCACCGCGATCGGCTTTCGAGCTCGCCTGCGGGATCGGGCACTACCTGCGCGAGCTCGCGCTTCGGGGCGTCGCGGTGTCGGGCGGGGACGTCGTGTTCTCGAAGCTCTGGCTCGCCCGGCACTGGGTCGTCGGCGACGAGGCCCCGTTCGTCTGCTTCGACGCCGCCGCGCCCTGGCCGGTCGCGGATCGCCGGGCCGATCTGGTCCTCTGCCAGGACGCCTTCTACTTCCTCGAGCCGAAGGACGCGATCCTGGCCGCGCTCCGCCGGATGGCCTCGCCCGCGGGCAGCCTCGTCGTGGGGCACGTCCACAACAGCGAGGCCGCGAATTTGTCCGGCGGGCACGGGATCGACTCGACCGAGATCGCGAGGCTGTTTCCGGACGGCACCGTCTACGACGACGCGGAGCTGACGCGAGCCGCAGCGGATGGGCGGGTCCCGCGGGCCCGTCCGGTCGAGGCGCTCCGGACGGTCGAGGCGTTCTCGGTCGCGACGGGGCAGGCGGGTGCCGCGGCGACGGGGCTGCTGACGTTGCCGGCGCCCGGAACCGCACTCCGGCGCAATCCGCTGTACCGGGGGTTGCCCCGTCCTCATGCTGACGTGCTCGGCCGAAGGCCGAGCCTCGAAGGACGCGACACCGTCGTGCGTCCTTCGAGGCCGAGCTCTCGCTCGGCACCTCAGGACGAGGAATCCAGTGAATTCGAGGCCACCGAGACGGGCGGATGGGAGATGGACGCAGGCATCACTCTCGACTGGCCGTCCGAGCGCTATCGCGACGAATACGCGTCCCGGGCCACCTACCCGGACAGGACCCGCCAGCCGGCCGGCCTCGTCGCGATGGACGCGACGCTCGCGGCGGCCGCGCGGCGACGCGAGCTCGTGGCCCTGCCGGAGCGCTGGTAGGATGGCGCTCGGCTGGGGCATCGTCGGGTTCGGCTGGGTGGCGCAGGATTTCGTCGCGCCGGCGATCGCCGCGGCCGGGCATCGCCTCGCCGCGATCGCCGATCCCGACCCGGCCTCCCAGGCCGCGGCGGCCGCCCTCGGCGCCGCGATCCATGCCGACGCGGCCTCGCTCGCGGCCGACCCGGCCGTGGATGCGGTCTATGTCGCGACCCCGAACCACCTCCACTGCGGCGCGGTCGAGGCGGCCGCGAAGGCCGGAAAACCGGTCCTCTGCGAGAAGCCGATGGCCGCGACGCTCGACGACGCGCTCGCGATGTCGGACGCGGTGCGGCGCTCCGGAATCCTCTACGGCACCGCCTTCGACCAGCGCTACCACCCGGCTCACCGGGCGATGCGGGACGCGATCGCGGGCGGGCGGATCGGGGTCCCGACCGCGGTCCGGATCGTCTACGCCTGCTGGGTCGGTCCGGACTGGTCGGGCTCGCGCGAGAACTGGCGCGTCGACGTCGCGAAGGCCGGCGGCGGCGCGCTGATCGACCTCGCCCCGCACGGGCTCGACCTCGTCGCGTTCCTGCTCGGCGAGCCGATCCGCGACCTGCACGCGCTGACCCAGGCTCGCGTCCAGGGCTATGCAGCCGACGACGGCGCGCTCCTGATCGGCCGCACCGTGTCGGGCATCCTGGCCAGCCTGCATGTCGCCTATAACTGTCCCGAGGCGCTGCCCCGGCGACGGCTCGAGATCGTGGGCTCGACGGGGCTGCTCGCGGCGGAGAACACGATGGGCCAGGAGCCGGGCGGAACCGTGATGCTCACCGATGGCCGGACAGGCTCCGCGACCCCGCTGCCGATCCCGGATCGGGACAGCTCGCCCTTCACGAACCAGATCGTGGCCTTCGCCGAGGCGCTGCGGACGGGGGACCGGGCGACCTTCTCGCTGGAGCGCGACCTCGGCACCATGCGGCTTCTCGCGCGCGCCTACGGTCATGAGACGCCCGCCGCGGAGCGGGCCGCGTGAGACAGGTCGAGGGATTGCCTGCAGACCTCCCGGACGCGGCCAGGGCCTATCTCGACGCCCTTCCGGCGGGCCGCGTCGTCGGCTTCTCCATGGCGCCGCTCGACCGGACCGGAGTCCCGGCCTGGAAGGTCGGGCTGTTCCTCGACGACGCGGCCGCGCTGCCGGGCGCGATGCCGTCCGGCTACGGCTACGGCGAGACTGACGGGGCCGCGATCGTGGGCGCGCTGGCCGAGATCGCCGAGGCGATCTGGCCGACGCTCGCGCTCCGGGGCCGGGACACGCCGATCGGCTCCTACCATGCGCTCGTGCGCGAGCGCGGCCCGGGCGGCGTCGCCGACCCCTTGACGCTCTGCCTCCCGGCCGGCAGCCCGGTCGGCCGAGACACGACGCTCGCCTGGACGGAGGCCGTCCGGGTCGGGACCGGCGAGCCGGTCCTCGTGCCGCTCGACGTCGCGGCCTGCGACGTGTTCGAGATGCCGCCCGGCTACGCGCCGTTCACGACGCTCATCACGAATGGGCTCGGGGCGGGGCCGGACCTCGACTGGGCGGTCGCGCACGGCCTCCTCGAATGCCTCCAGCGCGACGGCAACGGACTCGTGTTCCGGGCGCTCGACCAGGGCGTGCTGCTGGAGATCGGCGACGAGGTCGCACCCGCGACCCGGGCGCTCCTCGACCGGCTCGACGCGCTCGGGATCGAGGTGATGCCGAAATTCGCGACGGACGAGTTCGGCCTCGCAAACCTGTACGTGGTCGGCCGCGACCGGGCGGGTTTCGGGCCGCGCGTGCCGATCATGCTCTCGGCCTGCGGCGAGGCCTGCGACCCCGACCGCGACCGTGCCCTGCACAAGGCGCTGCTCGAGTTCTGCTCCGCCCGGGTCCGCAAGACCTATGGCCACGGCCCCCTCTCCGAGGCGCTGTCGGTCGCGCCGGGCCGCTACGTCGCGGATTTCGTCGATCGCGCCCTCCCGAGCCTCGAGGCTGAGGAGTCGCGGGCGATCTCGGCCATGATGGAATGGGCCGAGATGGACGGCCCGGCGCTGCGTGGCCACCTCGCCGGGAGCGTGCACGCGGTCCGGTCCCGGAAGCGCTTCGCCGACCTGCCCGCGAACCCGCTCGCCGACACGCGCGACCGTGGCCGCTACGCCCGCGAGCGGCTCGTGGCGGAGGGGCTCGACGTGCTCTGCGTCGACTGCTCGCCGCCGGATCGCGGGATCGGGGTCGCCAAGGTGATCGTGCCGGGGCTCGAGGTGGAGACGATGAGCTATCACCGGATCGGCGAGCGCAACACGCGGAAGCTCCTCGACCGCGACAGCCCGCTCATCCGCTTCGGCGAGGCGAGCGACACGCTTCGGCCCGTCCGGCTCACGCCCGAGGCGCTGGAGCGGCTCGGCGGCCGGCAGCCGCTCCTCGACGTCGCGGCGGTGGACCGCGCCGTCGGGCCGCTCTATCCGCTGTATCGCGAGCCGGAGGCGCATCATGTCGGCTACCGGATGAGCCGGAGGCCCGCCCCGTGACGCTCCGCTTCGCCTACAACACGAACGGCACCGCGAGCCACCGGCTCGACGACGCGCTGACGCTGATGGCGGAGGCCGGCTACGCGGGGGTCGCGCTCACGCTCGACCACAACCACTTCGACCCCTTCGCCGAGGACTGGGAGGCGGCGGCCGGCCGGCTGCGCCGCCGGCTCGACGCGGTCGGGTTCGGCAGCGTCATCGAGACCGGGGCGCGCTACCTCCTCGACCCGCGGGCGAAGCACGAGCCGACCTTCGTGTCCGCCGACCCGGCCGGGCGTGAGCGGCGGGTCGCGTTCCTGCAGCGGGCGGTCGACATCGCGTCGATCCTCGGCTCCGAGGCGGTCTCGTTCTGGGCCGGCGTGCCGAAGCCCGGCGTGGACCCGATCGCAGCGCGGGCCTGGCTGGGGGAGGGCGTCGCCGCCGTATCGGCCTATGCCGTCCGCCGAGGCGTCGTCGCGGCGCTGGAACCGGAGCCCGGGATGCTGGCCGAGACGGTCGACGATTTCCGGGCGCTCGCGGCCGTGATCCCGGGGCTTCGGCTCGCGCTCGACGTCGGCCATTGCCTCGTCACGGGCGAGCGCGATCCCGCGGAGGCCGTGCGGGAGTTCGCGGACGCGCTCGGCACCGTGTCGATCGAGGACATGCGGCGCGGCGAGCACGTCCATCTCGCTTTCGGGGAGGGCGACATGGACACGCCCGGCATCCTGGACGCGCTGGACGAGATCGCCTTCCCGGGCCTCGTCTGCGTGGAGCTGTCCCGCGAGTCGCACCGGGCGGACACGATGATCCCGGGGGCGATGCGGTATCTGCGGGGGTGCCGGGCGTGATGATGATCCTCAAGCCCGTCGTAAGCCTCCTCATCCCGAACTCATCCGCGCGCCTTCCCTCCCCCTTGCCGGGAGGGTCGACTCGCGCGCAGCGCGAGCGGGGTGGGGGTCGCATCGCAAACTCGACGGCCAGTGTTCGCGGCACCACCCCCACCCCGGTCCTTCGCTTCGCTTCGGCTCGACCCTCCCCGCAAGAGGTAGGGATCTTTGCGCGACATCGGCACGGCTGATGCGAATCTGCTTCGTCTCGCGGCGCTACTTCCCGGCGATCTCCGGGATGAGCGTCTACGCGCAGAACCTCCTGGCCGAGCTCGTCCGGGCCGGGCACGACGTCACGATGGTGAGCCAATACCGGAGCGACGCCTTCGGGACGGCGGTCTATGGCGGCGGGCCGCCGCCGCCGGTGCCGGGGGTGCGGGTCGTGGCCCTGGAGCAGTCGGGCGAGCAGGGCGGGGACGGTGTCCCGCCCGGCGATTTCGAGCGCGACATCGAGGCGATGGTGGACGCGATCGCGGCCGAGCATGCGCGGGCGCCCTTCGACGTGCTGCACGCGCAATACGGCTACCCGACCGGCTGGGCGGCGCTGCTCGCCTCGCGCCGGCTCGGCGTGCCGAACGTCGTCTCCATCCAGGGCGGCGACGGGCATTGGGTCGGCTCGTGCTGCGAGACGCACCGGCTCGCGATGACGCGCGTGCTGGACCATGCCGGCGCCGTGCTAATCGGCGGGGCGTCCTTCGTGCGCGAGGTCTCGGACCGGCTCGGCACCGACCCGGCCCGGTTCACGATCATCCCGGGTGCGGTCGAGACCGGGCGCTTCCACCCGGCCGAGGCGGAACCGGAGCCGGGCGGGCCCGTCCGGCTCCTCTCGCATGGCCGCGTCGACCGCCGGAAGGGCGCGCTCGACCTCCTCGACGCGCTGAAGATCCTCGGCGATCGCGGCCTGCCGTTCCGGGCGACGGTGTCCGGCATCGGCCCCGACGTGGAGGCGAGCCTCGAGCGGGCCTCAGCGCTCGGCCTCGGGCCGGACCGCCTCCTGTTCACGGGCTACGCCGACTACGCCGACGTGCCGGCGATCTACCGCGAGGCCGACGTCTTCGTGTCGCCGACGCATGCGGAGGGGTTCTCGAACACGATCCTCGAGGCGATGGCGTCCGGGCTCGCGGTCGTGTCCTGCCGGTCGGTCGGGGTCATCGACTGCCTGACCGACGGCCGGGACGCGCTCCTGACCGAGCCCGGCGACGTTCCGGCCCTGGCGAACGCGCTGGAGCGCCTCGTCCGGGATCCCGCGCTGCGTCGCCGCCTCGCGGGCGCGGCGCTCGAGGAATGCCGCCGCACCTATTCCTGGGAGACCGTCGGTCGCCAGATCACCGATATCTACCGCGGCTTGGTCGGAACCGCCCCGGACGTGACGTTCTCGCCGGATCTGCCCATGACCCCGTGCCGGTTCCGGGCCGAGCCACACCTGCTGTGAGCGGCACTGGATTTCGGTGATGCCGACGGCGCTCGCTCTCTCGCCCCATCTCGACGACGCGGCCTTCTCGGCCGGGGCCTCCCTCGCGCGGCTCGTTGAGGCGGGCTGGCGCGTCGTGGTCGCGACGGTGTTCACCGCCTCCGTCGCGCACCCGTCCGGCTTCGCGCTCGCCTGCCAGCTCGACAAGGGCCTTCCGGCCGAGGTCGACTACATGGCCCTGCGCCGCGCGGAGGATGCCGTCGCCATGACCGCGCTTGGGGCCGCGGCCGAATGGCTCGGACTGCCGGAAGCGCCGCACCGCGGCTACGGCTCGGCTCCGGCGCTGTTCGGGCCGCCCCGTCCCGACGACGCGGTCGCGATCGGGCCCGCCGTCCTGGGCCGGATCGACGCGCTCCGGCCCGATCTCCTGCTCGCCCCGCAGGGGATCGGCGGCCACGTCGACCACGTCCTGCTGGTCCGGGCTCTCCACGTGCTCGCGCCCGCCTGCCCCATCCTGTGGTGGCGCGATTTCCCGTATGCGGCGCGCGGAACGGCTCCGCGCGAGCCTTTCGCGGACCGGATGGGCGCGCGTCCCGAGATCGCCGTCGCGGTCACGCCGGAATCGGCCGATCGTCGGCGGCTCGCCTGCCGGGCCTATGCGAGCCAGCTCGGCTTCCAGTTCGGCGGATCGGCCGGGCTCGACGCGGCGCTCGCCGCCTCGCCCCCCTCCGAGCGCTTCCGGCTGACCGGCACGGCGAACAAGACCCTCGCCGGCCTCCTTCGGAGGCTGGACGCATGACGGCCGCCCTCGCCTGCGACGCGCCGCCCGCCACCCCCAAGTCTCTCGCCGATCCTCTCGCCGTGGAGCATCGGCGCGCACTCCTCGGGGCACGGCACATCGCGGCCCTCGCGCCGCTCCTCTCCGCCATCCGGGCGCGGCACGGCGAGGTGCCGGATCCCGACCCGCTCGACGGCGGCGCGGAGGCCCGGCTCCTGCTGCTTCTCGAGACCCCCGGACCGCGCATCCGGCGGACGGGGTTCGTGTCGCGCGACAACCCGGCTGAGACCTCGGCGAACCTGTTCCGCTTCCTCCGCGAGGCCGGGATCGCGCGCGGCGACACGCTGATCTGGAACGCGGTGCCCTGGGTCATCCACGCACGAGGCGCACCGAACCGCGCCCCGAAAGCGGCCGAGATCGCGGCGGGCCTCGGATGGCTCGCGCCGCTCCTCGCGTTCCTGCCGCGATTGGCCGTCGTGGTTCTCGCCGGTCGGGCGGCCGCAACGGCCGAACCCGTCCTGCGGCTGGCGCACCCGACCCTGCCCATCCTCCGCATGCCCCATCCGAGCCCGACCTATGTCTGCACGAGCCCGGCCCACCCGCTCCGCATCCGGACGGCGCTCCGGGAGGCCGCGGGCCACCTCGAACCCACCCGACCGGCCGAGCGCCCGGCCGGCGTGGCCTGACCCGAAGGACGCCCCATGCCCGGCTATCTCCCCTTCGCGGGCGCGCTCGATCTGCCCGCCTATGTCTGCGACAATTGCGGCTTCTGGCAGCGCCACTTCGAGGCCCCGCCCGCCTGCCCGATGTGCCTCGATGCGCGCCACGTCGTGCCCCAGACCGGCTGGCGCTTCCACACGGCCGAGGAGGCGGAGCGCGCCTTCCCGTGCCGGTGGGCCGAGGTCGAGCCGGGCGTCTGGCGGTTCTGGAACGATCCCGTCCACGGCATCGGGCCGTCGGGCTACGTCGTCACGACGCCCGCCGGCAACATGGGGTTCGAGGGCTGCACGGTCTACAGCGCGGCCGCGCTCGAGCAGATCGCGGCGCTCGGCGGCCTGTCCGTGCTCTCCGCCTCGCATCCGCACAGCTACGGCGCGCTCTGGCAGTTGCAGGATCGGTTCGATCCCGAACTCGCCCTCGCGGCCGGCGACTTCGCCTGGTCCCCGGCGCTGACGATCTCCTGGCCGTTCGACGATCGGCTCGATCCGCTGCCGGGCCTTCAGCTCCACCGCACGGCCGGCCATTTCGCGGGCCATGCCGTCCTCTACGACTCGGCCCGGAAGATCCTGTTCTGCGGGGATGCGCTCAAGTTCGAGCTCGATCCCGAGGATGGGCGCCTCGCGCTCACGATCTCGGCCCACAAGGCGTTCGTGCGCGGCGTGCCGCTCACGCCGGCCGAGCTCCGTCGCTACCGCGACGTCTTCGCCCCGCTCGACTTCACCCAGACCTGGACACCGTTCGAGCAGGCCCGGAACAGCGGCCGGCGCGAGGCCCTGGCGCTCATCGACCAGATGCTGGCGACCCGGCCGCACGCGGCGCCGGTTCGGCTCGACGCGCTCTGCTGAGGCGCGCCTCGGTTCACTCCACCAGCCTCTCCCGGCGCCGGAGGCCGGGAAAGAGCCGCGCCCAGAGCGCCGCCACCGCGACCGTCCCGAGCCCGCCGGCCACGACCGCCGGCACAGCCCCGAGCCAGGCCGCGAGGACGCCCGATTCGAACTCGCCGAGCTCGTTCGAGGCGCCGATGAACATCGTGTTCACGGCCGCGACCCGCCCCCGCATCTCGTCCGGCGTCTCGCTCTGCACGAGCGTCTGGCGCACGACCACGCTGATCGTGTCCGCGGCGCCGGCGACCAGGAGGCAGAGCATCGACAGCGCGAGGCTGGTCGAGAGCCCGAACGCGACCGTGGCCAAGCCGAACACCGCGACGCCGCCGAACAGCTTTCGGCCGGCCCCTTGCTCGATCGGGCAGGTCGCGAGCCAGGCCGACATCGCGACCGCGCCGGCGCCCGGCATGCTGCGGAGAAGGCCGAGCCCCCAGGGACCGGTCTCGAGCACGGTCTGGGCGTAGATCGGGAGGAGCGCGGTCGCACCCCCGAGCAGCACGGCGAACAGGTCGAGCGAGATCGCGCCGAGCAGGAGCGGCCGAGACCGGATGAAGCCGATCCCGGCGACGAGGCTCGACCAGGAGGCGGCCCGCTTCGGCACGGGCGGCGCGCGATGCGCGATCGAGAGGACCGCCCCGGAGGCGCCCGCGAAGGCGAGCCCGGCCAGCGCGAAGACGATCTGCGGTCCCGCGACGTAGAGCAGGCCGCCGAGCGCCGGGCCGAGGATCGTCGCGCTCTGCCAGGAGGTCGAGGCGAGCGTCACCGCCCGGCCGAACAGGGCGCGCGGCACGAGGGCCGGCAGGAGCGCCTGCGAGGACGGATTCCCGAACGCCCGGGCGCCGCCGGACAGCGCGACGAGCGCGAAGGCCCATGGCAGCGCCCCTTCGCCGACGATCGCGCAGGCGAACAGGCCGGCCGCGGCGCAGAGATTCACGAGGTAGGCCGCGGCCAGGACGCGGCGGCGATCGACGAGGTCGGCGACCTGGCCCGCGAAGAGGACGAGCCCGAAGGCCGGCAGGAAGGCCGCGAGCCCGACGAAGCCCAGCGCGAGCGCGCTGTGCGTCCAGTCGTAGACGAGCCAGCCGACCGCCACGTTCTGCATCTGGAGCGCGGTTCCGGCCAAGAACCGGGCCGCGCAGAACCGC
>CAXTKM010000008.1:0-2274 GCA_964244795.1 uncultured Enterovirga sp. | reverse complement strand
GTCGGGCCGGGCGAGCAGGCTCCAGGCCGTCCCGGCCGTCTGATCCATCAGCAACCTTCCCGCCACACTCCCGACCCGATAGCGCGCCGCCTCCGGGTTGGCGATTGCCCGGCGCCGCCCGCCTCGCTACCACGGACGCGCCAGCCCGGAGCCCGCGCGAGCCGGACGCAGGAGACCGGACACGTCCACGATGCGAAAGCTGCTCACCTCCGCCTCCCTGGCCGCCGCGACCCTGCTCGGCGGCTGCAGCTACCTTCCGGTGCCGCCGGACCCGATCCGCTACGTCACCTCGCCGAGCGAGGTCGGCCTCTGCCGCCGGCTCGGCTCGGTCGGGCTCGCCCGGACGGATGGGGTTGGCCCCTACATCTTCTCCGACCTGACGACCCCGGTCCCCGCCGGCCTCGTGCCGCACGCCCGGCTCTACGCGGTGCCGGCCGGCGCCGAGATCGTCGGCCCGAACTTCGCGGTCCGGGTCGAGGTGATGCGCGACCAGGCCCTGACGCTCGGGGCGAGCGACCTCCTCCTGTCCCGCCGCATCTACCGCGACTGGTCCTACGTCGAGGGCATCGCCTACCGGTGCGCGCGCTGACGCCGATGTCCCGAGCCGGCAAATAGCCCCAGCCGGCAAGGCTTTCTGAACGCTTGACCCGTCATGGTCGATCCGGCGCTTCCGCCGCCGGTCGACGGGGACATGAAGCTCGATCTCGTCACGCTCACGGTCGCGACCGTCTTCGTCACGGCGGTCGTGGGCCTGCTTCTCCTCTTCGCCTGGTCGCAGAACCGTCAGGTCCAGGCGCTCGGCTGGTGGGGCACGAGCCTCCTCGGCGCGGTGGTCGCGTTCGGGCTCCTGCTCGGGCGCGGCACCTTGCCCGGCTGGCTCTCGATCGGGGCCGCGAACGCGATCCTGTTCGTCGGCTACGGCGTGTTCTGGGCCGGGTTCCGGGTCTTCGAGCGCCGGGACGCGCATCCGATGTGGATGGCCGCGGGGGCGCTCGCGTGGCTCGCGAGCTGCGGCGTGCCGGACATCTACAAATCGTTCGAGATGCGGGTCGGCATCGCGTCTCTCATCAGCAGCAGCTATTGCTTCGCGTCCGCCTACGAGGTCTGGCGCGGTCGCTCCGAGCGGCTCGGATCGCGTTGGCCGATCGTCGGCTGCCTCGTCCTCCATGCCCTCATGACGCTGTCGCGCTACCCCCTGCTGCAAGCGTCCGGGACCGGTGCCGAATCGACCGTGTTCTCCGCACCCTGGCTCGTGCCGCACGCCTTCGAGGCGCTGCTCTTCACCGTCGCGATCGCGTTCCTGCTTCTCGGCATCACGAAAGAACGGGTCGAGGCCGAGCAGCGGGCGATCGCGGGGCGCGATGCGCTGACCGGCATCCTCAACCGCCGCGCCTTCTTCGAGGCCGCCCGGGAGCTGCTCGACCGCGGCAGGCGCGAAGGCCGACCTTGCGCGCTGCTCCTCGCCGACCTCGACCACTTCAAGCGCATCAACGACAGCTTCGGCCACGCGGCCGGGGACGACGTCCTGTGCGGCTTCTGCGACGTCGCGCTCCAGGAGCTGCCTCCGGGCGCGCTCCTGGCCCGCATCGGCGGCGAGGAGTTCGCCTGCCTCGTCCCGGCGGGAGACGCCGCCGCCCTGCAGCTCGCCGACGGGATCCGGCGCGGGTTCGGGTCGGCCCGCTTCGAGACGGACCGTGAGGCCTTCACGGCGACCGTCAGCATCGGGATCGCGACCACCCAGGAGGCCGGGCACATCCTCGACGCGCTGCTCGCGACGGCCGATGTCGCTCTCTACCGGGCCAAGAACGAGGGCCGCAACCGCGTCGCCCGGCCCGTCCTCGTCCCGGTCGACGACCAGCCCGCGATCGCGCTCGCGGCCTGAGGGCGGCCCGGGCTACCGCGACGCGGCACCAGTCGCTATCTCTGGCGGAGACGGGGCCGACAGGGCCCTTTTTCGTCAGCGATGCCCGAAGCTCATTCGCCTCATCTCTCGGCTCAGGGCGCGCGCGGCTTCGGCCATGTCGAGACCTGGGTCTTCGACCTCGACAACACGCTCTACCCGCACGAGGCCAGAGTCTGGCCGCAGGTCGACCTCAGGATCACGCTCTACGTGATGAACCTGTTCGGGCTCGACGGCCTGTCGGCGCGCGCGCTGCAGAAGTTCTTCTACCACCACCACGGCACGACGCTCAGGGCCCTGATGGACGATTACGGCGTCGATCCCGAGGAGTTCCTCGATTTCGCGCACGACATCGACCACTCGACGATCGCGCT
>CAXTKM010000007.1:0-41185 GCA_964244795.1 uncultured Enterovirga sp. | reverse complement strand
CGTTCACGAGGCCCGCCGCCGCGATGATCGCGGTGCCGTGCTGGTCGTCGTGGAACACCGGGATCGGCATCAGCTCCTTCAGGCGCTCTTCGATGATGAAGCATTCGGGGGCTTTGATGTCCTCGAGGTTGATCCCTCCGAAGCACGGGTGGAGGTAGCGCACGCAGTTGATGACCGCGTCCGCGTCCTCCGTGTCGACCTCGATGTCGAAGGAATCGATGTCCGCGAAGCGCTTGAAGAGGACCGCCTTGCCCTCCATCACAGGCTTCGAGGCGAGCGCGCCCCGGTTGCCGAGGCCCAGGATCGCGGTCCCGTTCGTGACCACGGCCACCATGTTGCCCTTGGTCGTGTAATCGTAGGCGAGGTCCGGATTCTCGGCGATCGCCAGCACCGGCACGGCGACGCCGGGCGAGTAGGCGAGCGACAGGTCGCGCTGCGTCGCCATCGGCTTCGTGGCCACCACCTCGAGCTTGCCGGGCCGGCCGACCTGATGGAACTGCAGCGCTTCCTGGTCGGTGAACGTCGGCCGCTTCGCGCGGACGGGGGTCTGCTCGGTCATGTCTGCTCTTTGTCCGTTTCCTCGGACGCGACCGTAGGGAGAGCGGGCCGCAGGCTCAACCCGTTCCGCGGTGTCGCTCGCGTCCGGCATCGGGGCTGCGACGATCGCTTCGCGACGGTTCGATGAAGGTTCCATCCTGCACCGCATTGTTCTTCACTGAACGCTCGCGAACGCGAATTCCCGAAACCGTGATCAACCGTTGAACGTCCCCGGAACGTTCATCGACGAAGGGTGTTCTGCTTACCGAAAAGGCTCATCGCGTAAAGGACAGGCAGGCATGGCAGGGTCGGAAGACCTTGTGCGTTGTTGTGCGTCTCGCGCCATGTGTCGTTCGTATCTCAATCGATGGAGGTCTCAATGCGGCATCATGTGACGATTGCGGCGGCGTTCGCGCTGCTCGCCGGCAGCGCCCTTGCCCAGACTGCGCCGGCCCCGACCCGTCCGGCCTCGCCCGGCACCGACAGCCCGACCGGATCCTCGAACCCGGCCGTGAACACCGGCGGCAATGCGCCGTCCGCCGTCAACGCCTCCGGCACAGCGACGCTGGTCGCGATGTCCGCGCTCGAGAAGGGCGCGAACAGCTTCACGGAGGGTCAGGCCCGCACCCGCCTGGAAGGCGCCGGTTTCACGAACGTGACCGGCCTCGTCAAGGATGCCGACGGCATCTGGCGCGGCACGGCCATGAAGGACGGCAAGAGCATGACGGTCGGCTTCGACTACAAGGGCAACATCGCGGCAGGCTGACCCGCCTCTAGCGTCTCTATCCCTTTGTGATCCTGACGGATCGCGCCCTCTCCATTCAAAGGAATTTTCCGATGGCTTCCAGAACAGTGACTGCGATGTTCGACGACTACGGCCATGCCGCGGAGGCCGTCGGCAAGCTCGAGAGCGCCGGCATCTCGCATGACCACATCAGCATCGTGTCGAACGACGCGGCCGAACGCTCCCGCCACGGCACCCCCGACGGCGCGACGACCCACGATCACGACACCACCGGTAAGGGCACGGGAACGGGCGCGACGCTCGGGACGGTGCTCGGCGGCGGAGCGGGCCTTCTCGCCGGCATCGGCCTCCTGGCCATCCCGGGCCTGGGTCCGGTCGTGGCCGCGGGCTGGCTCGCCTCGACCCTCGTCGGAGCCGGTGTCGGGGCCGCGACGGGCGGCGTGATCGGAGCGCTGACGGGCGCAGGGATCGAGGAAACGCACGCCCATGCCTACGCCGAGGGCATCCAGCGTGGCGGCACGCTCGTGACCGTTAGGACCGACGACGCCCGCTACGAGGAGGTGTCGACCATCCTCGACCACGACGGCACGATCGACATGGACGAGCGCACCGCGAGCTGGAAGGCGGAGGGCTGGCAGGGCCAGCACATGGGCGCGCCCGATTACGCGCCCGGCACGACGGGTTCGATGTCGGGCGGCCCCATCGGCGCCGCGGCCTCGACGACGACGGGTCTCGGCACCGGGCTGCGGGACGAAGACGGGGCAGTGCGCGACGCCGCCACGCGCGGCAACCGCGTCCGCTCCTACCCGGCGGTCTGATCGACCCTCGCGGCCGGTCCTGCTTTCGCGGGGCCGGCCGTCGGACGACGATGCCGCTGCGCGGATGATTTGGCCGGGGTGAGCTGGTAAGCCGGCTCATGCCGGCCGATCCGCGTTCCAACACCTCGCCCGACAGGAGTCATCCGGGCGTGGCGGGTCCCGATCGGTCCCGGCAGGAGCCCGATGACGTCGGTCGCGTGACCCCGATGATGGCGCAGTTCGGGGCCATCAAGCAGGACCATCCCGACAGCCTCCTGTTCTACAGGATGGGCGACTTCTACGAACTTTTCTTCGCGGATGCGGAGATCGCATCCCGGGTCCTCGGCATCGTCCTGACGCGACGGGGAAAACATCTCGGCGAAGACATTCCCATGTGCGGGGTGCCGCTGGAGCGCGGCGAGGACGCGCTCGCGCGCCTGATCGCCGCCGGCCATCGGGTCGCTGTCTGCGAGCAGACCGAGGATCCGGCCGAGGCGCGGCGGCGCGGCCCGAAATCGGTCGTCCACCGGGCCGTCGTCCGGCTCGTCACCCCCGGCACGCTGACCGAGGAGCGGCTGCTCGAGCCCGGCCGCCCGAACATCCTCGCGGCCGTCTCCCGGCGCCGGGTCTCCGACACGGCCTGGTGCTATGGGCTCGCCCATCTCGACGTCTCGACCGGCCGGTTCGGGGTCTCGGAGACCGACGGCGACGGGCTCGCGGCCGAGCTCGCCCGGATCGACCCGCGCGAGATCGTCGTCCCGGACACGATTCACGACGACCCCGGCCTGAAGTCGCTCTGGCGCGAAAGCGCGGCCGCGATCACGCCCGTTCCCCGCGACGGGCTCGACGCCGCGTCCGCCGAGCGGCGGCTCTGCGCCTTCTTCGAGGTCGCGACGCTCGACGGCTTCGGGACGTTCTCCCGCTCGGAGATCGCGGCCGCGGGCGCCGCGCTCGCCTATCTCGAGCGCACCCAGTACGGCGCCCGGCCGCGGCTCTCGCCGCCCTCGCACCAAGAGGGGGACGGCAGGCTCATCATCGACCCTGCGAGCCGGGCCAATCTCGAGCTCGTCCGCACGGGTTCCGGCGACAGGGCCGGCAGCCTGCTGGGGGCGATCGACCGCACCGTCACGGCCGCGGGCAGCCGGCTTCTCGCCGAGCGGCTGTCGGGGCCGCTGACGGACGCGGCCGTGATCGGGCTCCGGCTCGACGCCGTCGCGAGCCTTGCCGAGGCCTCGGACCTTCGGGCGAGGCTTCGGGCCGACCTCGCCCGCGTGCCGGACGTGGCGCGCGCGCTCGCGCGGCTCGGGCTCGGCCGCGGCGGCCCGCGCGACCTCGCCTGCCTCCGGGACGGCCTCGTGGCCGCGGCCGCGATCCGGGCCGCTCTCTCCCGCGAGGCCGAGCTGCCGGCGGAGCTCTCCGCCGCGGCCGCGAGCCTCGCGTCTCTCGACCCGGCGCTGGCGGGTGCCCTCGACGCGGCGCTCGGCGACGCGCTGCCGCTCAACCGCCGCGACGGCGGCTTCGTCCGGCAGGGCTTCGATCCGGCCCTCGACGAGACCCGGGCGCTCGCGGGCGATTCGCGCCGCGTCATCGCGGCCCTGCAGGGGCGTTACGCCGAGGAGACCGGCTGCCGCACGCTCCGGATCAAGCACAACGCGATGCTGGGCTATTTCGTCGAGGTGCCGGCGCAGGCCGGCGAGGCGTTCCTGCGCGGCCCGCACCCGTTCCTGATCCACCGCCAGACCATGGCGGGCGCGATGCGGTTCACGAGCGTCGAGCTCGGCGGCCTCGAGGCGAAGATCGCCCAGGCCGGGGAGCGCGCGCTCGCGATCGAGCTCGCGCATTTCGACGCGCTCGTGGAAGCCCTCGTCGCGGCCTCAGGGTCGATCATCTCGGCCGCGGACGCGCTCGCCCGGATCGACGTCGCGGCCGGACTCGCGGACCTTGCCCAGGACCTCGCCTGGACCCGGCCGGAGGTCGCGCCCGGGCTCGCGTTCCGGATCGAGGGCGGGCGCCACCCCGTCGTCGAGGCGGCGCTCCGGCGCGACGGCCAGGCCTTCATCCCGAACGATTGCCGGCTCGGCGACGAGGCCGGGCCAGGCCGGATCCTGCTGATCACCGGCCCGAACATGGGCGGCAAGTCGACCTACCTGCGCCAGGCCGCCCTGATCGCGATCCTGGCCCAGGCCGGCTCCTTCGTGCCGGCCCGCCACGCTGCGATCGGGATCGTCGACCGCCTGTTCTCGCGCGTCGGGGCGGCGGACGATCTCGCCCGAGGGCGGTCGACCTTCATGGTCGAGATGGTCGAGACGGCCGCGATCCTGAACCAGGCGACCGAGCGCTCGCTCGTGATCCTGGACGAGATCGGGCGCGGGACCGCGACCTTCGACGGGCTCTCGATCGCCTGGGCGGCGATCGAGCACCTGCATGACGGATTGCGCTGCCGTGCCCTCTTCGCGACCCACTTCCACGAGCTGACCGCGCTCGCCCCGCGGCTCCCCCGCCTCTTCAACGCGACGCTGCGGGTCGCGGAATACGAGGGCGAGGTCGTCTTCCTGCACGAGGTCGTGCCCGGCGCGGCCGACCGGAGCTACGGGCTCCAGGTCGCCCGGCTCGCGGGACTGCCGGCCACCGTCGTGGCCCGTGCGCGAAAGATCCTGACGGAGCTGGAACGGCAGGACCGCGAGCGCCCGAAGGCCGCGCTCGTCGACGAGCTGCCGCTCTTCGCGGCCGCCCGGCCCGCCACCCCGCCGGCAGCCGTCGTCCAGGCCGGGCCTCTCGCCGAGGCATTGGCCGCGATCGACCCGGACGAGCTCACGCCCCGGCAGGCGTTGGAGACGCTCTATCGGCTGAAGGCGATCGGCTGAGGCCGATCCGGCTGGACAAGCCCGCGCGAAGACGGAGAGTATCGGTTCCTCCGGCGAGCGCCCGTCCATCGATGCCGAGCCAGTCTCCCGATCGCTTTCCGGCCGGTCAGGGGCAAGCCGGGCATAACGGCGGACCGCCGCTCGATGATCACCGTCCGGAATGGGGCGAGGGCGATCCCTATCGGTATTTCGGCTGGAAGGCGGCCAGACAGGCGGCATGGCGGCCCGCCTCGCGGGACGCGGCCCTGTTCCGCCTCGCCCGGGCCGAGCGGCTCGGCCTCACCTACGAGGAATACACGCTGGAGATCCTGGAGCGCGGCCGGCATCTGCAGATCGAGGACCAGGACCGGATCCTGGCGATCAAGGCGGCTCGAGCGGCGCCCCGGCGCTGAACGCCGACCGCGTTCACGCCGGCTCGGGCTGGCGCGAGAGCCGCAGGACGGGCGAGGCGAACAGGATCGCGAATTGCAGCGCGAAGGCCGCCGTCGAGGCCCAGAGGCAGGCCTCGACGCCGACGCTCGCGGCCAGCACGGTGCCGATCGCGGCCCCGATCGGCCGCACCCCGAAGCTCGCCGTCATGACGATCGCCGAGACCCGCCCGAGGAGCGCGTCCGGCGTCACGGCCTGCCGGAGGGTGGTGGTCGTGATCGACCACAGGATCGGCCCGGCCCCGAACAGGAAGAAGCTCGCGCCCGCGAGGAGCCCGGAGGGCACGAGGACGGTCAGCAGCATCAGGCAGGAGGCCGCGAGCGCGCTGAGCGGCCCGGCCCCGATCAGGCCGCCGAACGGGACGTGGCGCGCGAGCCGGGGCGCGAGCGCCGCGCCCACCACCATCCCGGCCCCGTAGGCGCCGAGCGTCAGCCCGATGCCGGTCGCCGTGAGGCCGATCCGGTCGACCGCATAGGCGACGTAGACCGCCTGCAGGATGAACCAGGCGAGGTTGAAGAAGACGCTCGTGACGAGCACAGGCCGCAGCAGCGGATGCCGGAGCACGAAGCCCGCGCCTTCCCGCAGATCGTCGAGGACGCGCCGCCGGACGCGGGACGCGGCGGCCGGCTCCGGCAGGCCCGCGAGCAGCAGGACCGCCGCGCCGGACAGCATCGTGGCGAGCCCGTAGGCGCTGGCGGCGCCCATCCAGCCCACGATCGCGCCCCCGATCGCCGGCCCGGCCGAGAAGGCCGCGCTCCGGGCGAGCTCGAGCCATCGGTTCGCGGCCGAGAGCGCCTCGCGCCCGACGAGGCCGGGCACGAGGGCGGGCGCGGCCACGCTGTACACCACCGTGCCGAGCGCGCCGACGCAGCCGAGCGCGGCGAGGGCCGGCAGCCCGAGCGTGCCGGACACGAGCAGCACCAGCGTGGCGAGCAGCGACACGGCCCGGAGCGCCTCGGCCCCGACCATCAGCCGGCGCCGCGACATCCGGTCCACGAGTACGCCCGCCGGGAGCGAGAGGACGAGGAACGGCAGCGTCTGCACGGTCTGCAAGACGCCCGTCTCGGCCGCGCCCGCCCCGAGCGCCAGGACCGCGACCAGCGGCGCCGCCGCGAGCGCCACCTGTTCGGAGAACTGGGCCGCGAGGTTCGACCGGGCAAGGCGGACGAAGGGGGCCGGCAGGCGGGGCTGGGCAGGCAGGGAAGCGGTTGTCATGACGCGACTATGGGATCCGGAGAGCATGTCCGCACTCCGCAGCTTGCTCTCGAATGCCATGCGCTCGCCCATCCGGCGGGAGATGCTGAGGCCCTGATCGCTGTCATTCCGGGGCTCGCGCAGCGAGAGCCCGGAACCCATAGACGCTGACGTTTTCGGGCACACGCTGCCGGAATCACCGCGACACCGTCCGCGTTTACGGGTTCCGGGCTCGGCTTTGCCGCCCCGGAATGACAGGCCTGAGCTCGGGGACAAGCTTCCTGCCGAGGCGATCGGCCATGAATCTCGGCCTCAACCGAGCCCCCCTATCCCAGCGTGCGGCCGATCGCCTCGAACTTGTCCGCCCGGTGGCGGCGGAGTGCGTCCGGGTCAAGGCCGCCGAGGCGGGCGAGCGCGGCCTCGATCGCGTCGCCGGCCCGCCGCACGAGCGTGTCCGGGTCGCGGTGCGCGCCGCCGGGAGGTTCCGGGACGATCTCGTCGATGATCCCGAAGCGGAGCAGGTCCTGCGCCGTGATCTTCATCGCGGTGGCGGCGTCCTGCGCCCGGGTCGGATCGCGCCACAGGATCGAGGCCGCACCTTCCGGCGAGATCACGCTGTAGACCGAGTGCTCGAGCATGATCACCGTGTTCGCGACCGCGATCGCGATGGCGCCGCCGGACCCGCCCTCGCCGATGACGAGCGCGACGCTCGCGGTGCCGAGCGCGAGGCAGCTCTCCGTCGAGCGCGCGATCGCCTCGGCCTGGCCGCGCTCCTCGGCCTCGATGCCGGGATAGGCCCCGGCCGTGTCGACGAAGAACAGGACCGGCAGGCCGAACCGGTCCGCCATCTCCATCAGGCGCGCGGCCTTCCGGTACCCTTCGGGCCGGGCCATGCCGAAATTGTGCCGGATGCGGGTCTCGGTCGAGTGGCCCTTCTCCTGGCCGATCACGCAGACCGGCTCGCCCCGGAACCGCCCGAGCCCGGCCAGCACCGCCTCGTCCTCGCCGAACTTCCGGTCGCCCGCGAGCGGGGTCCAGTCGGTGAGGAGCCGTTCGCAATAGGTCATGAAGCGCGGCCGGTCGGGATGGCGCGCGACCATCGTCTTCTGCCAGGGCGTGAGCGCGCCGTAGAGATCCTTCAGGGCGGAGGCGGCCTTGGCCTCGAGCCGGGCGATGTCGTCCGCGATCGAGACCGCGTCGCCCGCCTCGCCGAGCGCGCGCAGCTCCTCGACCTTGGCCTCGAGCTCGGCGACCGGTTTCTCGAAATCCAGGAAGGCGCGCATGAGGCTTTAAGTCGGTCCCGCCGAGGCGGGGCGCCTCACGGACCGGAGGTAAGCCCGCCCGGCGCGCCGTTCAACCCGAAGGCCGGCTTCGGCCGGCCAAGTGGCGTCCGGCCGGATCGGTGGGCGTCCGGCCGGACAGGCGGGCCATCGGCCGCCGTCGGGCTCAGCCGAACACATAGAGGCCCGCGAGGCCGGCGGATCCGACCAGGAGCCGCCACCAGGCGAAGGGCGCGAAGCCGTGCCGCGAGATGTAGTCGAGCGCTGTCCGGACGACCAGGAGGCCGGCTCCGAACGCCGCCGCGAACCCGATCGCGATCATGGCGACGTCGTTCAAGGCCAGGACCTTGTAGCTCTTGAGGAGGTCGTACGCGAAGGCGCCCGCCATCGTCGGCATGGCGAGGAAGAAGGAGAACTCGGCGGCCGAGCGCTTGTCGGCCCCGAACAGCATGGCGCCGACGATCGTGGCGCCCGAGCGCGACACGCCCGGCACCATCGCGAGGCACTGCACGAAGCCGATGCCGAGATACATCGGCAGCGAGAAGGTGGTCGCGTCCGTGTAGCGCGGCTTGAGCGGGAGCCGATCGACCACCATCAGGACCAGGCCGCCGACGATGAGCGACACGCAGACGATCAGAGGATTGAACAGCACGCCCTTGATGAAGCCGTGCGCCACGGCCCCGATCGCGGCCGCGGGCAGGAAGGCGATGAGCACGCCGAGCACGAAGCGGCGGGCGTCGGCGGAACGGGGCAGGTCGGCCGCGATGCGCAGCAGCCGGCCGAAATAGGCCGACACGATCGCCAGGATCGCGCCGAGCTGGACCAGCACCGCGAAGGTCTTGTCGGCCTCGCCGTCGAGGCCGAAGAAATGCTGCACGAGGAGCAGGTGCCCGGTCGAGGAGACCGGCAGGAACTCGGTCGCGCCCTCGACGAGGCCGAGGAAGAGGGCCTGCCACCACTGCGTCGCGCCCATCTCGCCCTGCCTGTCCCGGCCGCGCCCGCCGGCCCCGCCGGCGGCGGCGCGCCGCTGCCCAGCCATGGCTCGCCATGGTTAGCGACACGTTAACGCCCCGGAGAGACCTGGCGCGATCCCGTCGGTGCGGTTACCGGGCGTTAACCCACGGGCGGCTCTATCGCCCTTCCGCTCCGAACCGCGTCGCTCATGGCTGTCCTGCACCACCACGCTTTCTGTCCGCATTCGCGGTTCGTCCGGCTCGCGATGGGCGAGATGGGCCTCGAGCCCGGCATCGCCGAGGAGCGGCCCTGGGCGCGCGAGACGAGCTTCCTCCTGATGAACCCGTCCGGCACGACGCCGGTCTTCCTCGAGAACGACATCGCGATCCCGGGCGCGAGCGTCATCGCCGAGTATCTCGACGAGACCCGCGGGCTCGGGATGAACGGCCGGCGTCTCCTGCCGGTCGACCCGGCCGGACGCGTCGAGGTGCGCCGGCTGCTCGACTGGTTCAACGCGAAGTTCTACGACGAGGTCACCGGGCACCTCGTCACCGAGAAGATCTTCAAGCGCTACGGCGGAGGCTCGCCCGACGCGGCCGCGATCCGGGCGGCGCGTTCGAACATGCGCTACCACCTGCGCTATATCGGCTACCTGTCGTCCACGCGCGACTGGCTCGCCGGCGACCACCTGACCTACGCGGACCTCGCGGCCGCGGCCCACCTGTCCTGCGCGGATTATCTCGGCGACGTGCCATGGGACGAGGACGAGATGGCGAAGGACTGGTACGCCCGGGTGAAGTCGCGCCCGGCGTTCCGGACGCTGCTCGCCGATCGCATCCCGGGGATGCTGCCGCCGTCCCACTACGCCGATCTCGATTTCTAGAGGAACGTCGACGTCTCGAAGGCCCGCGCCTGCGGGCGGCGATCGACGAGCGCGCCCGACGGCTCGGCTTCGATCTCGTCCGGGTCACGACCCCGGACTCGATCCCGGAGGCGCCGTCCCGGCTCGGCGCCTGGCTCGAGGCCGGCCACGAGGCCGGGATGGACTGGCTGGCGGACGCGCCGGAGCGGCGCGCGCGCCCGACGGCGCTCTGGGCCGAGGTCCGGTCGGTCGTCATGCTGGGCACGAGCTACGCGCCGCCGGCCGATCCGCGGGACGGGCTCCTGCGCCGAGAGCGCGGGCTCGTCGCCGCCTACGCGTCGCGGCGCGACTATCACGACGTCTTGAAGGGCCGCCTGAAGGAGCTCGGCGGCTACCTCTCCGCCCGGGCCGGGGCCGGCGTGAAGGTCTTCGTCGACACGGCGCCCGTGATGGAGAAGCCGCTCGCGGCCGCGGCCGGGATCGGCTGGACCGGCAAGCACTCGGTCGTCGTCTCGCGCGAGCACGGATCCTGGCTCCTCCTGGGCGCGATCTTCACGACCGCTTTGCTCGCGCCGGACACGCCCGAGCCCGACCGCTGCGGCTCCTGCACCCGCTGCCTCGACGTCTGCCCGACGGACGCCTTCGCGGGCCCCTACCGGCTCGATAGCCGGCGCTGCATCGCCTACCTGACGATCGAGAATCGAGGCCCGATCCCGGTGGAGTTCCGGGAGGCGATCGGCAACAGGATCTTCGGCTGCGACGATTGCCTCGCCGTATGCCCCTGGAATCGCTTCGCTTCTGCCGCCCGGGACGCCAAGATGGCCTTCAGGGACGATCTCGCGGCCCCGCCGCTGGCCGAGCTCGCCCGCCTCGACGACGCGTCCTTCCGGGCCCGCTTCGCGGGCACGCCGGTGAAGCGCACCGGTCGAGACCGCCTCGTCCGCAACGTCCTCGTGGCGATCGGAAACTCCGGCGACCCCGCGCTCGCGCCGGAGGCTCTGCGGTTGCTCGACGACCCGTCGCCGCTCGTGCGCGGCATGGCGGTGTGGGCGCTCTCCCGGCTCGTGCCCGCGGCGGCGATCGCGGCGCTCCGGTCCCGCAGGCTTGCCACAGAATCCGATCCGGACGTGCGGCGGGAATGGGCGGACGCCCTCCCAAGGTCGGAAAGCCTCGGCTGATTCGCCGCCGTCCGGCTTCGGACGGAGATCGGCCGTTCATCGAATCTTCGTGCCGCCCGTGGCCTCTCCACCCATGCGGTGCGGTCGCACCGGACAGGAAGGCGGTTCGTTCGTGACCAAGCCCGGCATGCGCCTACCTGCCGTCACCCTGTCGCGGATCGATGGTGACAGCCTCACGGACGTTCCCCTGCTCGACACGTATCGTCACGAGCGCGTCGTGATGGTCGGGGTCATCGGGGCCTTCACGCCGGTCTGCACGCACGAGCACGCGCCGAAATTCGTCACGGGCGCGGGCTATCTGAAATCTCTCGGCTACGACCGGGTGATCTGCATCGTGCCGAACGATCCCTGGACCGTGAAGGCCTGGGCCGACCGGATCGACCCCGAGGGGCAGGTCCAGTTCCTGGCCGACGGGAACCTCGATCTGGCCGGGCAGCTCAGCGTCCTCTTCGATGGGCGCTCGCTCCATCTCGGCCAGCGCTCCCGTCGCTATCTCGTCCTCGCGAAGCACGGCATCATCGAGCGCCTCACCGTCGAGGCGAGCCCGTATGCCCTGACCTGCACGCGCCCCACGGACGTCCTGGAGCCCGTCGTCGTCTGAGAGCGTGGCCGAGACATCCGCTTCGGGTGATTCCGCGCGTCGCCTCTCCCCGCCCCTGTCCGACGCTCCCCGTCATCTTCGGGCCTGTCCGGAGGGCGACGGGGGAACGTCCGACACGATGAGGGCGACCTGCTGCCCGACCCATCGATCGAAACCCTCAGACGCGTCTCCGCCATCCTCTGTTGTGATCGGCCCGTCGGTGTGCTCGGGTCGCCTCCATAAAAGACGGTGGGAGGATCGGATGCATCGGTTCGTGTCGCTCGTGCTCGCCTCGGCCTCGGTGTTCGCCGGAGTCGCCGCGGTTGCCCAGCCCGGCCCGGATCTCGCCTGGAAGACGAGCTGGGTCGCGTCGGTCCAGGGGCCATACCCGGTCGGCAATCCATCGGCCCAGCCGGACCAGCGCTTCGCCTTTCCCGATCCGGCCAAGGGCGCGCGGGACCAGACGCTCCGCCTCGTGGTTCGCCCGAGCCTCTGGGGTCGCGAGGTGCGGGTTCGCCTCTCGAACGCGCTCGGGACGCGGCCCGTCACCTTCGACGACGTCCATGTCGGGCTGCAGCTCGGATCGGCGGCGCTCGTGCCCGGAACGAACCGGCCGGCCCTGTTCGGGGGCAAGCCCTCCGTCACGGTGGAGCCCGGCGGTTCGGCGTGGAGCGATGCTGTCGACCTCGCCTTCGCGTCGGATCCCGCGAGCCCTCTCCTGCAGGGCCGCAAGCTCGCGATCAGCCTGCATGTCGCGGGCGAGAGCGGGCCGATGACCTGGCACGCGAAAGCCCTGCAGACCTCCTACGTCACGGCTCCGGGAGCGGGCCGGACGGGCGCACAGGAGGGCGAGGCCGCCTTCCCCTACGCGACGGCCTCCTGGTTCTTCCTCGACGCCCTCGACGTCAGGGCACCCGCCGCGACGCCGGTCGTCGTGGCGTTCGGCGATTCGATCACGGACGGCACGGCCTCGACCATGAACGGCGACGATCGCTGGCCGGACGTGTTCGCGCGCCGGCTCGCGGCCGATCTCGGCCCGAACCGGGTCGCGGTCCTGAACGCCGGGATCGGCGGCAACCAGGTCGCCGGCCCCGCGGCCTACGGGCCGGACGCACCCTTCCCGGGCGGCCCGGCGGCGGGCCAGCGCCTCGACCGGGACGTGCTGAGCCTGTCCGGCGTGACGGGCGTCGTCTGGTTCGAGGGCATCAACGATTTCAGCCGGAACGGGAACGCGACCCAGGAGGCCGTGCAGGCGGCGATGCGCGCGGGTGTCGCACGCCTGAAGGCGCGCGGCCTCCGGGTCGTCGGCGCAACCGTCACGACGGCCTTCGGGTCGAGCAGCGCCGCGCACGGCTCGCCGGAGCAGGACCAGAACCGCAAGGCGCTGAACGCCTTCATCCGGCGCTCCGGCGTCTTCGACGGCGTGATCGATTTCGAGCGCGCGACGCTGGACCCGGCCACCGGCGGACTGAAGCCGGCCTTCGTTCCGGAATCGACCTCGGGCGGCCCCGGGGACAAGCTCCACCCGAACCGGACCGGCTATCACGCCATGGCCTTCGGCCTCGACCCGGCCGCGATCCTGCCGACGCTCGGGCGCTGAGCGAGAGGCTCGCCCCGTGAATCTCCTGGTCTTCGGGTACGGCTACTCGTCCGGCGCCTTCGTCCGCAAGGTCCGGGCCCGGTTCATGGACGTCGCGGTCACCGTGCGGTCGCCCGAGAAGGCGGCGTCCTGTGCTGCCGACGGCCTCGCGATCCGGCTCTTCCCCGGCGACGACGCCGCCCTCGAGGCCGACATCGCGGCGGCCGACGCGCTTCTCGTGTCGGTCCCGCCGGGCGAGGCGGGGGACCCGGTCCTCGCCCGGTTCGGGGACGCGATCGCGGCGGCCCCGAGGCTGCGCTGGATCGGCTACCTGTCCACGATCGGGGTCTATGGCGACCATGGCGGCGCCTGGATCGACGAGGCGACCGTGCCTCGGCCGACGAGCCGGCGCTCGCGCTGGCGGCTGGCCGCCGACGAGGCCTGGCTCCGGCTCGGACGAGAGAGCGGCAAGGCCGTCCAGGTGTTCCGGCTCGCCGGCATCTACGGCCCTGGCCGGAGCGCCTTCGACAAGCTCGCGGCCGGGACGGCGCAGCGGCTCGTGAAGCCGGGCCAGGTCTTCAACCGCATCCATGTCGACGACATCGCGACGGTTCTCGCGGCCTCGCTGGACCGGCCGCGAGGCGGCGCGGTCTACACCGTCACGGACGACGAGCCGGCGCCGCCTCAGGATGTCGTCGCGGAAGCCGCGGCCCTCGCAGGCATCGCGCCCCCGCCGGAGCAGCCCTTCGAGGCGGCCGCGCTCTCGCCCATGGCGGCGAGCTTCTGGGGAGAGAACAAGCGCGTCGGCAACAGGCTGCTGCGCGAGGAGCTCGGCGTGACGCTCGCCTACCCGACGTACCGGGAGGGCTTGCGGGCGCTCCGCCGAGAGTTCCCGGTCTAACCACCACCTCCTCGTCCCCGGATCAAGTGTGGGGCAGGCTGTGAGAGGCTGGCTCAAATCCAGATCCCCCCTGCGTCATGCTGAGGAGAGCTGCGACGCGGCTCGTCTCGAAGCCCGCACCGACCGTCGTGCGTGCTTCGAGACGCGCCTTCGGCGCTCCTCAGCATGACGCAGGCGGTCGTTCGGGATTTCGGGTCGGGCTTCGAGGTGCCGAGCGGAGTGGCTGATACGCGGCGTTTGCCTCACGCTCTCCGCACCTGGCCGGAACCCTATCGGGGCGCGCCGGCGACCTGCACGGGCTTGTCGACGGCTGCCTTCGGCTGGGCCGCGAGCGGCGCTCTCGCCTGGTTCGGACCCTGGAGCGCAGGGACCGCGGGAGCCGGCAGGGAGACCTGGGCCGGCAGGGAGACCTGGGCCGGCAGGGAGACCTGGGCCGTCCGGGGCACCTGCGGTGCCGTCCCGACCGGACCGGTCGCCGCGACCGAGGTCGCCGTGACCGAGGAGGTCGCCGTGACCTGCGCCAGGCCGCCCTGGGGCACGTAGACGTTCGGGCGAGCCTGCGACGGGAGCCCGGCCTGCGCCACGGGCGTGCCGGCCGTCGCCCGCTCGCGGGCGAGCTCGCGCTGCCAGCGCTGATCGGACAATCGCGAGACGAGGGCCGCGATGTCCCCGTCGCTCGTGCCCTTGAGGCACTCCGTCATCAGGCGCCGGATGTAGGGCGTCGCACCGTGCATGTCCTTGTCCGTCGCCGTGACGAAGAACTGCGCGATCCGGCCGCCGGCCCGCTGCACGTCCCGGACGAAGGACGTCTGCATGTGGGCCGGGACGCGCTTGTCGCCCGGGTCGGTCACGACCAGGATGCGGGTCGTGCCGGAGCGGCGCACCACCTCGGCCAGCCGCGTCTGCGGATCGTAGTGCCGGAGGGCGGGATCGGACTTCTTCGCCTGCTCGGCCCGGTAGGCCTCGTCGAAGGCGAGGCGGCCCGAGCCCGGCAGCGCGCAGCCGATGTCCTGCCGGATCCCGATCAGCGATCCCGTGAGGTGGCCGCCCCCGGATTGCCCCATGACGTGGGTGGTCCGGAACCCGTGGCGGGCGTTGATCAGGCTGATCGCGAGGTTCGTCGCGTCCACCTCGAGCCAGGTCCGGCGGTAGCGGTGCCATCCGGACGAGCCGTCGAGGCCCATCCTGGCGAGGTACACGGCCGGGATCCCGTAATCGGTCGACATCTTCGCGGCCGTCCGGTCGAGATCGGCCGGGTTGAACGCGAACTGGTCGGCCGGGCTGTCGCCCTCGAGATAGTAGGCGGCCTGCGCCGACGATCCGCCGGCCGTCGAGAGATAATACCGGAAGCAGAGGCCGTTGCCCTGGACCCTGACATAGACGGTCGACCGATAGGCCGCGCAATCCGTGGCCGACATGGTGATGCCACGCTTCATGTCGTCGGCGCTGAACACCGGGCCGTCCGGCTTCGCCGCGGGGGACTGCGCCCGAACCGCCGGCGAACCTGCGAGAAGCAGGGCCAGGGGAAGGAGGAGCCGGGGAAGGAGGGAGAGCGCGGACGCCTCGAACCGGTTCATGACATTCTCCGAAGCCGCTGCCTGCCTCCTTGGGTCGCGTCACGGTCCGTTAAGGTTCACGCGAACGTCGGCCACGGACCTTCGTCCCGGCACCCCGCCGCAGGGTGGGTTCGCGAGCGGAACGGTCGGCGGCTTGCGATGTTCTCGCTCCGAGCCGGCCGCGTCCTTCGCGGCCGCAGGAGCGAGCCCCATGCCGAACGCCATCGTCGAAGAAGCCCAGCACCTGTTCTCGGGCGAACCGAACCTGTCCACGACGGAGCGGGCCGTCTCCGTCGTGGCCGGCCTCGCGCTGGCCGCGATCGGGGCGCAGCCGCGGCCGAACAAGATCCTGAGCCTCGTCGCGATCCTGGCCGGCTCGGCGCTCGCGATCCGGGGCGCGACCGGCCATTGCGCGTACAAGGCCCTGACGAGCCCCGAAGGCGGCGCGGGCCGAGACGGACGCGCCTGAGCCGGTATTCCCGGGCGGGGACATCCGCCTTGCGGCGGCGTGGCCGAGACCGGATGGTGCGGCTCCGGGTCGCCTCGACCCGGCTCAGCAGGCTGACCCTCCCGCATGATCGATCCGGACTACGACTACATCGTCATCGGGGCCGGGTCCGCCGGCGCCGTGATGGCGGCCCGGCTGAGCGAGGACCCGACGATCCGGGTGCTGCTCCTGGAGGCGGGGCGGGATCTCCGCTCCGCCGACACGCCCGACCACATCCGGATGCCCAATCCGATGCGGGCGATCGCCGACGACGAGTATCGCTGGCCACGACTGCTCGCGCGCCGCACCGAGCGGCAGGAGCCGAAGCTCCTCTGGCGCGGCCGGGCGATGGGCGGCAGCTCAACCATCAACGGCCAGATCGCGATCCGGGGCGTGCCGGATGATTTCGAGCGCTGGGCCGCCCTCGGGTGCCGGGGCTGGGGCTGGGACGACGTCCTGCCGTTCTTCCGGCGCCTCGAGACCGACCTCGATTTCGCGGATGCATCCTATCACGGCGACGCCGGGCCGATCCCGGTGTACCGGGCGCCGCTCGCGCAATGGGGGCGGGTCGACCGCGCCCTCAAGGCCGCGGGCGAGGCACTCGGCTACGGCTGGTGCGACGATCACAACGCGCCGGACGGCACGGGCCTCTCGCCCTTCGCGATCAACAGCCGGGCCGGTGTCCGGGTCTCGACCAATGACGGCTACCTCGAACCCGCTCGCGGGCGCGCGAACCTCGCGGTGGTCGCGAACGCGCTCGTGTCCCGGCTCCTCGTCGAGGGAAACCGGCCGCATGTCGGCGGGGTGGAGGTCCGGGTCGGGGGCGTGGCCGTCTCGCCCCGCGCCACCCGGGAGGTGATCCTGTCGGCCGGAGCGATCCATTCGCCCGCGATCCTGCAGCGCTCCGGGATCGGACCCGCCGGGCTCCTGGCCTCGCTCGACATCCCGGTCGTGGCGGACCGGCCCGTCGGGGAGAACCTCCTCGACCATCCGATCGTCCCGCTGTTCCTTCGCCTGAACGAAGAGGCGATCGTGGACACGCCGATGCACCGCCACACGAATTGCTGCCTGCGCTACGGCTCGGGTCTCGGCGGAGCGGGCGAGAACGACATGATCGCCATCGCCGGCAACCTCGCCTCCTTCGGGGGCGGCGACTTCACGCTCGGGCGGCTCGCGGTGTCCGTCTACCAGGCTTTCAGCCAGGGCAGCGTCCGGATCGCGACGCCGGACCCTGAGATCGACCCGCATGTCGACGAGCGGATGCTGTCCGATCCGCGCGACCTCGAGCGCATGCGGGACGGCGTCGTCCGGCTCCGGGCGCTGGCCCTGACCGACCCCGTTCGGGCGATCGCGTCGCGGGTCGAATACGGCCTGTCCGGGCGCTCCATCGAGGACGCGCTGGAGGGCCGGGACCTCGACGACTGGCTCTTCGACGAATGCTCCGACGCGCAGCACGCGAGCGGCACCTGCCGCATGGGCGCCGCCGACGACCCGCGCTCCGTCGTCGACCCGGAGTGCCGGGTCATCGGGGTGACGGGGCTCCTGGTGATCGACGCCTCGATCATGCCGGAGGTCGTGCGGGCCAACACGCACCTCACGACGGTGATGATCGCGGAGCGGATGGCGGCGCGGCTCGGGACTACGCCGCGAGTGGCGTGATGTCATTCAGGCGAGCGCCGACATCCAGCTTGGCCTTCTCGATCTCGAAACGAGACTGCAGGTTGATCCAAAAGCGGGGATCGATACCGAAGAGGCGACCGAGCCTCAGCGCCGTATCCCCGCTGATGCCCAGCTCCTCACGCGCGATACGCTCGATCCGGGTTCGGGGAATGTGACAAGCCTTCGCAACGGCATATGCCGTAAGCTTGTGAGGTTTCATGAACTCTTCCCGCAGCACCTCGCCCGGGTGCAGGGGAGGCAGGGTTTCGACGATCTCGATCGAGCTCATGGCCGTCACCTGCCCTTTTCTTCTTCAATCGTGATAGTCGACGATCTCGACCTCGTCCGGACCTGCGTCGGTCCATCGGAAGCACAGACGGAACTGGGTATTGATCCAGATCGCGTGCTGTCCCGCGCGATCTTTCTTCAGGAGGTGCAGCTTGTTTCCGGGCGGTGCTTTCAAGCTGTCGAGCGTGGGAGCCGCATCGAGCATCATCACCTTTCGCCGAGCAACCAAGAACAGATCGGCCGGAAAACCTTTTGGGCGCTGCCCGTTGAACACCGCCTCTGCAATTCTGTGTTTGAAGCCCTGGATCACGAAGCGCCCCGAGAGAGTATCGCCGAGCGATACGAATTGGTCAAGGAGGCTCGTGGCATTACGCGGGACGATATGCGGGCAGGCGATGTCCGCGGCTGCCCGGCCGAATCGCACCGGAGGCCTGAAACTCGGCCGGTCGATGGTACCGCCACCCCGGCTTGAACGGGGGACCTCTAGATCCACAATCTAGCGCTCTAACCAGCTGAGCTATGGCGGCATGCGTGTGCGGCGTGTAGCGCTCCGACCTCCCGAAAACAAGGCCGGCACGCGCCCGCGGCTGCCGGCCTCGGCACCGCCATCTCCGGAGCGCGCCCATGTCGGATTTCGCGAGGTCCTATCTCGGCGGCCTGCGGGCCCTCGTCGGGTCGAGGCTCCTGCTCGTGCCCGGGGTCCGGGTCGTGGTCGAGAACCAGGAAGGAGCCGTGCTGCTTCAGCTCCGGTCGGATTACGGCCGCTGGGGGCTGCCCGGCGGGGTGCCGGACGAAGGCGAGGCGATCGAGGCCTGCGGGATCCGCGAGACGCTGGAGGAAACCGGCATCCGGATCCGGAACCCGCAGGCCTTCGGCTTCGCGTCCGATCCGGAGCACGAGGTCTGGACCTACCCGAACGGCGATCGCTGCCACTACTTCACGCTCCTCCTCGCCACCGGGACGTTCGAGGGCGAGCTCGTCTCCGGCAACGACGAGAGCCTCGCGGTCGGCTGGTTCGCGCCCGATGCCCTGCCCGACCTCCTGCCCGTGATGACCCGCACGCTCGACGCCTACCGGCTCTACCGGCGCACCGGCCGCTTCCAGTCGATCTGACGGGGGCCCTGCGGTTGACCCCGGCCGGCCGATCGGGGATGCCCGGCACGCTTCGGGAGAATGTCCATGAGTGAGACGGCACGCAGCTATCGGATCGCGGTGATCCCGGGCGACGGGATCGGCAAGGAGGTCGTGCCGGAGGGCGTCCGGGTCCTCGAGGCGGCCGCGAAGCGGCACGGCTTCGGGCTCGCGCTCGATTGGTTCGACTTCTCGTCCTACGATTATTACGCGAAGCACGGCCGGATGATGCCGGAGGACTGGAAGGCGCAGGTCGGCTCCCACGACGCGATCTTCTTCGGGGCCGTCGGCTGGCCGGCGAAGATCCCCGACCATCTTTCGCTCTGGGGCTCGCTCCTCCTCTTCCGGCGCGAGTTCGACCAATACATCAACCTGCGCCCGGTCCGGCTCATGCCGGGCGTGAAATGCCCGCTCGTCGGACGCGAGCCCGGCGACATCGACTTCTGGGTCGTGCGCGAGAACACCGAGGGCGAATACTCCTCGGTCGGCGGCCGCATCTTCCCCGGAACGGAGCGCGAGGTGGTGCTCCAGGAATCGGTGTTCAGCCGTGTCGGCGTCGACCGCGTGCTGGACTACGCCTTCAAGCTCGCGCAGTCGCGCCCGAAGAAGCACCTCACGGCCGCGACGAAGTCGAACGGCATCTCCATCTCGATGCCCTACTGGGACGAACGCGTCGAAGCGATGGCACCGAAGTTCCCGGACGTGAGGTGGGACAAGTACCACATCGACATCCTGACCGCGCATTTCGTGCTGCATCCGGACTGGTTCGACGTGGTGGTGGCCTCGAACCTGTTCGGCGACATCCTGTCCGACCTCGGCCCCGCCTGCACGGGCACGATCGGGATCGCACCCTCCGGCAACATCAACCCGCCCGGCGACTTTCCGTCCGTGTTCGAGCCGGTGCACGGCTCGGCGCCCGACATCGCCGGACAGGGCATCGCGAACCCGATCGGCCAGATCTGGTCCGGCGCGATGATGCTGGAGCATCTCGGCGAGCGGGAGGCCGCGGCCGAGATCGTCGGGGCGATCGAGCACGTGCTGGCGGAGCGGACGCTCCGGACGCGCGACCTCGGCGGCAATGCGGACACCGTCACCTGTGGCAGGAACGTGGCCGAGGTCCTTGGCTGAGCCGAGGCCTCGTCTCCCGCTCACCCGCCCGACGTCGGCCGCCCGTCGCGAAGACCGAGCGCGGACCCTTGGATTTGCCGAAGCTTAGGTTCGTCAAAAACAATTCACGGAACTGTCGCGAAACAAAACGCGATCGGGATCGTCTTCTTCATGACTGCATGGCGTCGAGCCATGCAAACCAGGAGACGTGCCATGCGACGTATCATCTCTACAGCGATCGTGCTTCTCGCGTTCGGAACCGTCCCGGTGCTGGCGCAGGGGGCGGGCGGTGGGTCGGGCGCGACACAGACGAGCCCCAGCGCCGCCGCCTGCACCGCGCCCGGCGCCGACGGCAAGCCGTCCCGCAAGCTGTCGAGCGAGGAGGTCTGCCCGATGTACTCCTTCTGGCGCGACGATTGCGCTCGGGCCGATCGCATGGGTGCGACGGAGGCCGCCGGCCATTGCGGTCCCGCCGCGATGGGCCGGGCTGACGACCGGGATCTGGTTACCGGGTCGATCCGGCCCGCCGCCCGGTAAGCGGGGGGGGTCGAGGGCGAAGGGATCGATTATCTCCTTCCCGAGATCGGGAAGGAGATTTCGTCTCGGCTTGGCTCGAACTTTGACGTTTGCTTCGCTTGACCGTCGGGTGTGCCGATCCGATCTTTACGGCATGCGAATGCGATCTCGGACACCTGCACGGCCGGCGGCGGCCGGCCTCCTGCTTTCGGAGACCAGCGACGACGCCGGCCGCGATCGTGCGTCCTCGCTCGGCGCCTCGGCGGGGCGTCGGGGCCTTGCGCTCGCGGCCGGGTTCTGGGTGGTGATCGGCGTGTTGCTCGGGGCAAGGGTCGCGTTGTTCGACGAGATCGCGGCCTCCCGCATGGCGTCCTTCGTGGGCACGCAGATGGCCTCGATCTCCTCGCTCCTCGTGAACTGACCCGGCCGAGCAGCGTTCTCCATCATGTCCGCAGTCGCTCTCCTGCCCCGCACGGCGCCTTTCGGGGCGGACGATATCGCGAGCCTCGATCGTGTGCTCGCGCCTGCGAGCCCGATGCAGCGAGCCTGGCTGTCCGGCTTCCTGGCCGGGATGGACGCTGGCGGCGCGGCGCCGGTCGCGGTGCCGGCGTCCCCGCCGCGCGCGGCCGAGCCTCTCCTGATCGTCTACGCGACCGAGTCCGGAAACAGCGAAGCGCTCGCGAACGACACCGCGAAGCGCGCCCGCAAGAGCGGGTTCAAGCCGAAGGTCGTGGATCTGGCCGACCTCGATCTGGCCGATCTCGCACGTGCGAAGAACCTCGTCGTGGTCGTGGCGACCTGGGGCGAGGGCGAGCCGCCGGGCCGCTCGGCCGAAGCCTACGCCGCGTTGATGGGCGAGGGCGCGCCGCGGCTCGACGGAGTGCGGTTCGCGGTGCTGGCGCTCGGCGATACGGCGTACGCGGAGTTCTGCGCGGCTGGGCAGGCGATCGACGCGCGGCTTGAGGCGCTCGGCGGCATGCGGGCGCAGGATCGGGCCGATCTCGATCTCGATTACGCGAAGCCCGCCGCGGCCTGGATCGCCGCCACGCTGGGGGCTCTCGCACCGGCCGCGGAGGCGGTGTCCGGGAACGTCGTCGCGGTGGATTTCGGTCGCGGCGTCGCCGATCCTGACGACGACGCGGAGCCGGGCCGCGAGCCCGTGGTGGCGGAGGTCGTCGATCACGTCGACCTCAACTCGTCGCGCTCCGACAAGGAGACGATCCACCTCGCGCTCGGCTTCGACGATGGCGCGCCCGCCTACGAGCCGGGCGACTCGCTCGAGCTCTATCCGGAGAACGATCCGGCCCTCGTCGACGAGATCCTGGCCGCGACCGGGCTCTCGGGCGACGACGCGCTGCGGCGGACGCTCCTCTCCGAACGCGACGTCACGACGCTGTCCGCGGCCACGATCGAGCGCTTCGTCGCCGCGACCGGGCATGCCGAGGCGCGCCGTCTCGTCGAGGGCGGCGAGGCCAAGGCCTGGATCGCTGGGCGACATCTCGTCGACCTCCTGCAGACCTACCCGGCTGCCCTTTCGACCGAGGCGCTCGCTGCCGTGACGCGGCCGCTGCCGCCGCGCGCCTACTCGATCGCGTCCTCGCGGAAGGAGGTCGGCGACGAGGCCCATCTTCTCGTCGCGGCCGTCCGCTACGCCTCTCAGGGGCGCGACCGGGAGGGCGTCGCGTCCTCGCATGTCGCCGACCGGATCCGGAACGGCGCCAGGCTTCGTGTTCGGCTGCGACCGAACCGGCATTTTCGCCTTCCGGCCGATCCCGCGACCGACATCGTCATGGTCGGTCCGGGGACCGGCATCGCTCCGTTCCGGGCCTTCACGCAGGAGCGGCGCGCGATCGGGGCGACCGGACGCTCGTGGCTCTTCTTCGGCGACCGCCGCTTCACCCACGACTTCCTGTACCAGCTCGAATGGCAGGAGGCGCTGGAGGACGGCAGCCTCACCCGAATGGACCTCGCCTTCTCGCGCGACCAGCCGGAGAAGATCTACGTCCAGGACCGGCTCTACGACCGCCGCCGCGACCTCGTCGAGTGGATCGAGGGCGGAGCGATCGTCTACGTCTGCGGGGACGCGAACGCGATGGCGAAGGACGTGAGGTCGTCGCTCGTCAGGGCGTTCGCCGACGTGAAGGCGCTGACGCACGAGGCGGCGGAGGACGCGGTGCGCCGGCTGGAGCGCGAGAAGCGGTATCTGACCGACGTGTATTAGGCCGGCCTTCCCGCCCCCTTGCGGTCCGGGCGCAGCCCGGCGGGAGGGTCGAGCCGGAGCGAAGCGGAGGACCGGGGTGGGGGTCGCTCCGCGCATGACCGATCGTCGAGTTCGCGACGCGACCCCCACCCCGGTCACGCCTGCGGCGCGAGTCGACCTTCCCCGCAAGGGGAGGGGAGAGCGCCGAAAACGCCGTGCGAACAGGACAACGAAGATGAGCACCGACAGCCGCTCCCGGAACGAGCACATCAAGGAGGCCTCGGGCCTGCTCCGCGGCACGCTGGCCGAGGGCATCCTGAAGGATGTCACGGGGGCGATCTCCGAGGACGACGGCCAGCTCGTGAAGTTCCACGGCATGTACCTGCAGGACGACCGGGACCTTCGGGCCGAGCGGACGAAGAAGAAGCTCGAGAAAGCCTATTCCTTCATGATCCGGCTCCGGATCCCGGGCGGGGTCGTGACCCCGAAGCAGTGGCTGATCCTCGACGATCTCGCGACGACCTACGCCAACGGCACGCTCCGGGCGACGACCCGCCAGACCTTCCAGTATCACGGCGTCATCAAGTCGAACCTGAAGCGCGCCATGAGGATGATCGATTCCGCGCTCCTCGACACGATCGCGGCCTGCGGCGACGTCAACCGCAACGTGCTCGCGGCCACGAACCCGCATCAACCCGGCGCCCACCGGGCCGCGCTCGATCTCGCGCGGCGGATCTCGGACGACCTCCTGCCGAAGACCGGTGCCTGGCGCGAGATCTGGCTCGACGGCGAGCGGGTCGCGGGCGGCGAACCGGAGGACGAGCCCGTCTACGGCCGCACCTACCTACCCCGGAAGTTCAAGTCCGTGATCGCGGTTCCGCCCACGAACGAGGTCGACGTCTACGCCCACGATCTCGGGTTCGTGGCGATCCTCGATCCGGCCGGCGCCGTCGAAGGCTGGACCGTCACGGTCGGGGGCGGGATGGGCATGACGCACGGCGAACCGGACACCTTCCCGCGCCTCGCCGACCCGCTCCTCTTCTGCAGCACCGACGACGCGGTCGCGGTCGCCGAGGCCGTGATGACGGTGCAGCGGGACTGGGGCGACCGGACCAACCGGAAGGCCGCCCGGCTGAAATACACGATCGAGCGCCACGGGCTCCCGGCCTTCCGGGCCGAGGTCGAGCGCCGGCTCGGCCGCGCCTTCGAGGACCCGCGGCCGTTCCGGTTCGAGTCCAACGGGGACCGCTACGGCTGGCAGGAGGGCGAGGACGGCCGCCACCACCTGACGCTCTTCGTCGAGAGCGGCCGGGTCCAGGACCGGGACGGCGGCCCGCGCGCCCTCTCCGGCCTGCGCCGCATCGCCGAGATCCACGACGGGACGTTCCGGCTCACCGCGAACCAGAACGTCATGGTGGCCGATATCGCGCCCGAGAACCGGGCGGCGATCGAGGCCGCGGTCGCCGAGTTCGGGCTGCTCGACGGCGCGAGCGCGCTCCGCCGAAGCGCGATCGCCTGCGTGGCGCTGCCGACCTGCGGCCTGGCGCTCGCGGAAAGCGAGCGCTACCTGCCAGACCTCGTGACCCTCCTCGAGGAGCGCCTCGCCGCGCACGGGCTCGCCGAGGACGAGATCACGATCCGGATGACCGGCTGCCCGAACGGCTGCGCCCGGCCCTACATCGCCGAGATCGGCCTCGTCGGCCGCGGCCTCGGCCGCTACCACCTCTACCTCGGCGCCGGCTTCGACGGCTCGCGGCTGTCGAAGCTCTATGCCGAGGACGTGGACCAGGAGGCCATCCTGGACGCGCTCGATCCCCTCTTCGCCGCCTATTCGCGCGAGCGGGAGCCGGGGGAGCGGTTCGGGGATTTCGTCGTGCGGGCCGGGTTCGTGGGCCGCACCGACAACGGCCGCGATTTCCACGAGCAGACGGGCGCGCGCCACCTCTCCCGGTTGGGAGAGGTCGGGTCGGCGGAGCCGACCGGGTGAGGGTGAGCCATCGACGGCGGCGCCTGCAAACGGTCCTGGATGCCGTCATCGCGGGCTCCGCCGCCGGCGTCGGTCCCTCACCCCAACCCTCTCCCTCTCGGGAGAGGGGGACGCACGTCGTGGCACGAGGCGCAGCCTTTGCTTGACGAACCTCCAATGACCCCTGCGCTGAACCGCCCACCCCGGCTTGCGCCGCTCGCGAAGCTCCCGGTCTTCCTCGATCTCGCCGGGCGCCGCGTGCTGCTGGTCGGCGGCGGCGAGCCGGCCGTCTGGAAGGCAGAGCTGCTGCTCGCGGCGGGCGCATCTCTCGCGGTCCTCGCCCGGGACCCGCATCCGGACCTCCTCGCGCTCTTGGGCGAAAGCGATCGTGCCAGCCTCGACCGACGAGACTGGGAACCGGCCGATCTCGACGGCGTCGCGGTCGTGGTGGCCGACCTCGACGACCCGGACGACGCCGCCCGCCTCGCCGCGGCGGCGGGTGCGCGCGGGCTTCCGGTGAACGTCATCGACAAGCCCGCCCATTGCTCCTTCCAGTTCGGCACGATCGTGAACCGCTCGCCGGTCGTGGTCGGGATCATGACGGACGGCTCGGCGCCGATCCTGGGCCAGGCGATCCGGCGCCGGATCGAGGCCGTGCTGCCGCCGGGGCTCGCGGGCTGGGCGCGTTCGGCCAAGGGGTTTCGCGACGGGCTGGCCGCGCTCCTGCCCGGCCGGGCGGACAGGCGCGTCTTCTGGGAACGCTTCGTCGACGCGGCCTTCGCGTCGCCCGCACCCGCGACCGAGCATCCGGCCCTGCTGGAGCGGCTCGCGGGCGAGGTGGGTCAGGCGTCGCGCGGCCGGGGCCGGATCGGATCCGTCGCGATCGTGGGCGCGGGGCCGGGCGACCCGGAGCTCCTGACCCTGAAGGCGATGCGCGAGCTGCAGGCGGCCGACGCCATCGTCTACGACCGCCTCGTGACGCCCGCCGTGCTGGAGCTCGGCCGCCGCGAGGCGCGCCGCATCCATGTCGGCAAGGAGGGGCACGGGGCCGCCTGCCGGCAGGAGGACATCTCCGCGCTGCTGGTCGATCTCGCGCTCGCGGGCGAGCGGGTGGTCAGGCTGAAGGGCGGCGATCCGGCGATCTTCGGGCGCACGGGCGAGGAGGTCGAGGCGTGCCGGCGGGCCGGGATCCCGGTCCGGATCGTGCCGGGCGTCACCAGCGCGAGCGCCGCCGCGGCCTCGCTCGACCTCTCGCTCACGCATCGCGACCACGCCCAGCGGGTGCAGTTCGTGACCGGGCACGACCGGCACGGCGCGCTGCCCGAGGACCTCGACATCGCCGCGCTGGCGGACAGCCGGACGACGCTCGTCGTCTACATGGGACGCCGGACCGGCGCGGCGCTCGCGGGGCGCCTGCTCGCTGCGGGGCTCGCGCCCGGGACGCCGGTGATCGCCGTGTCGAACGCGTCCCGACCCGATCAGGTCTCGGCCGCGATGGATGTCGCCGGGCTCGCGGCCGGCTCGGCGCTGCCCGAGGATGGACCGGTCGTCATCCTGATCGGGGCGGCGCTCGGGGCGGCCTCACCTCCGGCGGCTTCGGCCGAGGCCCCGCGCGCTCAGGCGATGACGTAGGCCGTCTCGGACTTGATCCGCTCCATCGCGAAACGCGACGTGACCTGCCGGAGCGGCACGATGCCGATGAGGCGCTTGTAGAAGGCGTCGTAGGCCGGCATGTCCGGCACGACGACCCGGAGCATGTAGTCGACGTCGCCGGCCATCCTGTAGAACTCCATCACCTCCGGCAGCGCGGACACGCTCTCGGCGAAGCGGGCGAGCCATTCCGTCGAGTGGTCGGGCGCCTGGATCGACACGAAGACCGTGATCCCGAGGCCGAGCTTCTCGGGGTTGAGGAGCGCCACCCGCTTCTCGATGACGCCTGTCGTCTCGAGCCGCCGGATGCGCTTCCAGCATGGCGTCTGCGACAGGCCGACCTGCTCGGCGATCGCCGCGATCGCGACCGACCCGTCGCGCTGCAGGATGCGGAGGATCTCCTTGTCGATGCGGTCCATGGGTCGACGGCTCTCGGCAACGTGACGCGGGTGGCCGAGCTTGATGCGGTGGTCGGCTCGGTCCGCCAGATGTGGCGAGCCGAACCGTTCTGTCAACGCGATCGTTCGTTAAAAAGAACGATGGCTCCTCACGCCCCCGTCGTTCCGGGGCGGCGAAGCCGAGCCCGGAACCCATGAACGTCGACGCCGTCGATACGACACCCACGATGTCAGAGCTGAAACCGTCAGCTTTCATGGGCTCCGGGCTCTCGCTTCGCGAGCCCCGGAACGGCAACCGGTCGCACCCGGCGACGAGTCAGTTGCCGACGACGCCTGCCGCCTTCAGGATCGGCGTCCAGCGGGCGACCTCGGTCTCGACGAGCGTCTGCAGGGCGGCCGGAGTCCGGCCCTGCTTGTCCGGGATGACCCCGCCGAGGTCGATGAGACGCTTGCGGACGGTCTCGTCGTCGAGCGCCTTGTCGAGCGCGTTCGACAGCTTCGCCACGATCTCGGGCGGGGTGCCCTTGGGCGCGAAGATCGCGTTCCAGGCGCTCACCTGGTAGTCCGGGAAGCCGCCTTCCTTCGTGGTCGGCAGGTCGGGCAACGAGGGCGAGCGCTCGGGCGTCGCGACCGCCATCGCCTTGATCGTGCCGGCCTGGATCTGCGGCACGAGGTTCACGATCTGGTCGCAGCCGAAATCGACCTGGCCGGCCACGAGGTCGTTCAGCGACGGGCCGGTGCCCCGGTAGGCGACGCGGGTGAACTTCGCGCCGGTCAACGCCTGGAGCATCGTGCAGGTCGTGTGCGAGACGGAGCCGACGCCCGCGTTGGCCTCGTTCAGCTTCGCCCCATTGGTCCGGAGCTGCTCCAGGAACTCCTTGAGGTTCGCGGCCGGGAAATCCTTCCGGGTCACGATCACGATCGGGGTTCCGGCCGCGAGCCCGATCGGCGCGAAGCTCTTCGCGGGATCGTACTTGAGGTTCGGGTACAGGGCCGGCGCCGCGCCGTGCGTGCCCATGTGGCCCATCATGATCGTGTAGCCGTCGGGGGCCGCCTGGCTCGCCCGGGTGATGCCGGTCGTGCCGCCGGCCCCGGAGACGTTCTCGACCACGACCTGCTGGCCGAGGGTGCGGGTCATGTGCTCGCCGACGACCCGGGCCACGATATCGGTCGGGCCGCCGGCCGCGAACGGCACCGTCATCGTGATCGGGCGGGAGGGATAGGCCTGCGCGAGGGCAGCGGCGGCGGAAAGCGCGACCGCTGCGGCCGCGACGAGGGTTTGCTTCAACTCACATCCTCCCAGGCGTCATTCTTGACGCCAGCACATCGTGGCCGGGCCCGCCCGAGGCAAGCCCGAACCCGCCCGGAGGCCCTTGGCCTTTCGGGTGAGGCGCAGGCCGCCTACTCGGTGAAGACCTCGTCGCGACCCTTCCGGATCGACGGCAGCAGCGCGATGACGAGCAGGATGACCGCGACCGCGAGGAGCCCGGCCGAGACCGGGCGATCGATGAACGTCATCATGTCGCCGCGCGAGATGATGAGCGCCCGCCGTAGGTTCTCCTCCATCAGCTTGCCCAGCACGAAGCCGAGCAGCAGCGGTGCCGGCTCGAAGCCGAACTTGATCAGCGCGTAGCCGATCAGCCCGAAGAACGCGATGAACATCACGTCCGTCGGCAGCGAGTTGATCGAGTAGATGCCGATGCAGCAGAACATCAGGATCGCCGGGAACATCAGGCGGTAGGGCACCTTCAGGAGCCGCACCCACATCCCGACCAGCGGCAGGTTGATGATGAGCAGCATGAGGTTGCCGACCCACATCGAGGCGATCATGCCCCAGAAGAGGTTCGGATTCTTGGTCATGACCTGCGGGCCCGGCACGATGCCGTGGATCGTCATGGCGCCGACCATCAGGGCCATGACGGCGTTCGGCGGGATGCCGAGCGTCAGGAGCGGGATGAAGGAGGTCTGGGCGCCGGCGTTGTTCGCGCTCTCCGGCCCGGCGACGCCCTCGATCGCGCCCTGCCCGAAGCGGCGCGGGTCCTTCGCGAGCTTCTTCTCGATCGTGTAGGACGCGAACGGGCCGAGCACGGCGCCGTTGCCGGGCAGGATGCCCAGGATGCCGCCGACCGCGGTCCCGCGCAGGATCGGCCAGGTCGAGTCCTTGATGTCCTGCCAGTTCGGGAGCAGGCGCCCGATCGCCTGGCGGACGACGTCGCGCACCTCGGTGTTGTCGAGGTTCCGGAGGATCTCGGCGATGCCGAACAGGCCCATCGCCAGGACCGCGAAGTCGATCCCGTCCGACAGGAACTGCAGCCCGAAGGTCATGCGCTCCTGGCCGGTCTCGAGGTCGGTCCCGACCGTCGAGAACAGGATCCCGACCAGGATCATCGCGAAGGCCTTCAGGATCGAGCCGCGCGCGAGCACGACCGCGAAGACGAGGCCCATCACCATCAGCGAGAAGTATTCGGCCGGCCCGAAGATCAGCGCGAGCTTCGTCAAGGGCGCGCCCAACGCCGCGATGAACACGGTCGCGACGCAGCCGGCGAAGAACGACCCGATCGCCGCGATCCCGAGCGCGACGCCGGCCCGCCCGCGCCGCGCCATCTGGTGGCCGTCGAGCGTCGTCACGACCGACGTCGCCTCGCCCGGGATGTTCACGAGGATCGCCGTTGTCGAGCCTCCGTATTGCGCGCCGTAATAGATGCCGGCCAGCATGATCAGCGCGCCGACCGGGTCGAACTTGAAGGTGATCGGGAGCAGCATCGCGATCGAGGCGACGGGACCCACGCCCGGCAGCACGCCGACCAGCGTGCCGACGAGGCAGCCGACGAAGCAGAGGAAGATGTTGATCGGCAGCGGCACCATGCCGAGCAGCGGGATGTCTACCGGGACGAACTGGAAGACGACGCCGAAACCGAGGGCGAGGTTCGCGAAAAGGTCGCCCATCAGGCCCTCCGGATCGCTGCGAGGAGAAGGAAGGGCACGCTCACACCACTCCCGCGTGTTCGTCCCGCACGACGTCGACCGGCTCCGAATCCGGATGCGCCGGGCTGACGAAGTAGATCGCGGCCGCGGCGGCCGTGAGGGCGCCGGCCGTGACCCGCATGCGCAGATCGTTGCTCCAGCCCGTCGGGTAGAGGTCGGACATCCATTGCGGGTAGAGCGGGATCGGCAGGTTCAGGAGATCCCCGAACAGGATCATGCAGGCGGCCGTCAGGGCGAAGGCCAGGATCATCAGCTCGCGCCAGCGCACCTCCGGGGTCGCGAACCCCCCGATGAACATCGCGAGCGGGCCGGCCACGATCATGCCGAGCGCCGGGATGTTGAGCGAGCCGATCTGGACGCCCCGGATCGTGGCCCCGAAGGCCAGCACGCCGAGCACCACCATCGCGGGTCCGCGGAAGGTGTAGGCCTCGAGCTCGGAGCCGCGCTGCAGGAAGGCCGCGAGCACCAGGGCGGCGCCGCAGATTCCGACCCCGATCGCGAGCCAGCGCGGCAGCATGGCGGGCCCCATCGACCGGAGCGTTCCCTGCGGCAGGTCGCGCACGAGCCAGATCGCGAACACCGCGAGCGCCACGAGGGCGAGCCCCGAGACGAGGCTCTGCGGGCTTCGGATCGGTCCGCTCGACGTGGCGAGGCCGTCGGCTTCTGCCGCCATATCACTTCCTCCCGTTTATGTCGGATGGGTTGTCGCGGGGCCGCCCGGCGGCCTTCTCGGTCCCCGCCCCTTGTGCACGATGTCGCCTCCCGATCAAGAGCGGGAGACGGGGCGCTCGCTCCGCGAACCGGGTCCCGACCGCCCTCATTCGAGGCGGACGCCCGCGGCCTTGACGGCTGCCGCCCATTTCGTGTGCTCGGCCCTCACGTAGGCCCCGAGTTCGTCCGGGGTCATGAGCTTGATCTCGCCGCCGAGCTCGGCGAAGCGGGCCTTCAGCTCCGGCTGGGCGAGGGCCCGCACGACCTCCCCGTTCAGCTTCGCGGCGATCTCGGGCGGCGTGCCCTTCGGGGCGAAGAGCGCGAACCAGCTCGACGCCTCGAAGCCGGGCAGTCCCGCCTCCTGCAGCGTCGGCGCGTCCGGGATCGCGGCCGACCGGGTCGCGGAGGTCACGGCGAGCGCCCTGAGGTTGCCGGCCCGGACCTGCTCGATGCAGGAGGGCAGGTTGTCGAACATGACGTCGACCTGGCCGCCGACCATGTCGTTGATGGCCGGCCCCGAGCCGCGATACGGCACGTGCGGCATCTCGACCCCGGCCGCCTGCTTGAACATCTCGCCCGAGAGATGGATCGAGGTCCCGTTGCCGGACGACGCCATGTTGAACCGGCGCGTCGTCGCCTTGGCCTCGGCGATGAACTCCTTCACCGTCGTGGCCTTCACGTTCTTCGGGTTCACGACCATCAGGTTCGGAACGCCCGCCGCGAAGGCGACCGGTATGAAGTCGGTGAGCGGGTCGTAGGGCATCCGGGCGTAGAGGGCCGGGTTGATCGCGTGCGTGCCGACCGTCCCCATGACGAGCGTGTAGCCGTCGGGGGGCGATTTCGCGACCGCGTCCGTCCCGATATTGCCGCCCGCGCCGCCGCGGTTCTCGATGATGAACTGCTGGCCGAGGCTCTGACCGACCTTGTCGGCGATGAGCCGCGCGAAGATGTCGGTCGTGCCGCCGGCCGCGAAGGGCACGATCACCCGGACCGGGCGGTTCGGGTAGGGCTGAGCCTCGGCGCCGACCGCGCAGGACAGCAGCGCCGCCGCCCCGAGGGCCAGCGAAAGAAACCGGTTCATTCGAGCGTTCTCCCTCGCGGCCGGTGTGCCCGGGCCTGCGGCTCGCGTCATGACGCGGGACGATGGCCGAACGGCTGCGGGCACGCAATCCTACGATCGGCCCTCCCCCGAAGGCGGGTCCACCGTCCGGCCTCGCCGGTGCGCGACGACGACCGGCACGAGCGCGAGGAGCGCGAGCCCGCAGAGCGTCGCAACGATCCGGCCCGACGCGAGCTCGGCGAAGCTCGACACGCGACCGACCTCCTCGCCCAGGCTGACGTAGAGGAAGGCCGCCGGCAGCCGCCCGAGGATCGTCGCCAGCACGAAGGTCCGGAGCGGCAGGGCCGCGAGGCCGGCCAGCACGTTCACGAGGAAGAACGGGAACAGCGGCACGAGCCGCATCACGAGGAGATAGCCGAACGCGTTCGCCCGGAGGTCGGCCACGACCGTGTCGCCGAGCGGCCCGGCCCGGGCCCGGAGCCGAAGGCCGAACGCGGTTCCGGCCGTGAGCCTGGCCACCGTGAACACCACGGCCGCGCCCGCGGTCGCGGCGACCAGGATCGCGGCGGTTCCGACCCAGCGGCCGAACAGGAAGCCGGCCATCAGGCTCATCGGCGGCCCGACCGGCAGCGCCGACGAGATGATCGCGAAGTAGACCGCCGTGAACAGGACGAGGAACAGGACCGGCTCGGCCTCGGCCGCGGCCCGCAGCGCGTCGCGCCGGGCCAGGATCGTGTCGGCCCGGAACACGTCCGGGCCGAGCGCGAGCGAGGCCGCGATCCCGGCCGCGACCGGCACCAGGATGAAGATGAGCGGCGCGAGGCGGCGGATCATGGCAGGCGCTCCGGCCCGGCACGGCTCGCGACCGGTCGCATTTTAGCGGTGCCCGGCACGGTTCGGCAACGATGTTCCTCAACTGTTCCTGAGCCTTCCGCGCCTAGGACTCTGGGTCTCGGTCGCAGGGAGAACGTCCACCATGCCGTCGGTCCTGGTTCCTGAGGCCGAGACGCTGCTCGCCGGCGCGACCCTGGTCGCGGCGATCGGGGTCGCGGCGATCCTTCTCCTGGTCCGCCGGACCGTGTCGCTCGCCCGGGAGCGGGAGGCGATCGGGCTCCGTCCAGCCGTGCAGCCGGCCGGACAGGAGCGGGCGCCGGACGAGGCTCGCGCCCGGGCGGAGGCCGCGAACGAGGCGAAGTCCCGCTTCCTCGCGACCGTCAGCCACGAGTTCCGGACGCCTCTGAACGGGATCCTGGGGATGACCGGGCTGCTCCTCGACACCGGCCTCGACGCCGAGCAGCGGACCTATGTCCAGGCCGTCCGGAGCTCGGCCGGGGCCTTCCTGTCCCTCGTCGACGACATCCTGGACTTCGCGAAGATCGAGGCCGGCCGGATCGACCTCGCGGACGAGCCCTTCGACCTGCGGGCGCTCGTCGGCGGCGTGGTCGAGCTCCTGGCGCCGCGCGCTCAGGGCAAGGGGACCGAGGTCGCCTGCTTCGTCGGGCGCGACGTGCCCCGGATCGTCAGGGGCGACGCCGATCGGCTCCGGCAGGTCCTGTTCAACCTCGCCGGCAACGCCGTGAAGTTCACCGAGACCGGCGGAGTCGGGGTCGCGGTCCTGCGCGAGCCGGACGGCCGGATCGCGTTCTCGGTCTCCGACACCGGGCCCGGCATCGCGCCGGAGCGCGTGGCCGCGATCTTCGAGGAGTTCGTGCAGGCCGGCCCGGCCAGCGCCGGCGAGACCGGGACCGGCCTCGGCCTCGCGATCACGCGCCGACTGGTCGACCGCATGGGCGGCGCGGTCGCGCTCGAGAGCGAGGTCGGAACCGGCTCGCGCTTCCGGTTCGCGCTTCCCCTCACGGCCGCATCGGGCGACGTCGGCATCGCCCCGCCGGGCCCGCCGCAGCGGGTGCTGATCCTGTCCGGATCGCCCTTCGAGGCCCCGTACCTCGCCCGGACGCTGACGGAAGCGGGCGGGAGCGCGACCGTCGCGTCGACGCTGGACGAGGCGCTCGCCCACATGGCGGGCGGCAGCTACGACGCCCTCGTGGCCGATCACGCCCTCCAGGACGGGGACGCCCGGGTCGCGGCCCGCGAGGCGCGCCGGCGCGGCATCGGCCGCAGCGTCGTGCTGCTGTCGCCCTTCGAGCGGCGCGATTTCGGCTCGCCGCACACGGCCGGCTTCGACGGCTACCTCGTGAAGCCGGTGCGGGCGCGCTCGCTCTTCGAGCAGCTCGCGGCCGGGCCGAGGGACGTGGCCATGGCCCCGGTCGCGGCCGGGCGGGCCGTCCGGCACACCGGCCGCGGCCGTCGCGTGCTCCTGGCCGAGGACAACGAGGTGAACGCCCTCCTGGCCATGAAGGCGCTCGAGCGCATCGGCGCCGTGGTGGAATGGGCCCGGGACGGGACGGAGGCGATGGCCCGCCTCGAGGCGAGCCTCGGCGGGACGGCGCTGCCCTTCGACGTCGCGCTGATGGACGTCCGGATGCCCGGGCTCGACGGCCACGCGGTGACGCGCCGGGTCCGGGCGCTCGAGGCCGAGCGCGGCGGTGCCGAGCGGCTCAGGATCATCGCGGTCACGGCGAGCGTCATGGGCGGGGGGGAGGCGATGATCGGGACCGGGGGCTTCGACGGCCTCCTGAAGAAGCCGTTCGACGTCGAGGCGCTCGCGGCCGAGATCGGCGGGTCGGCCCGGCTCGCGTCGGCCTCGTGACGATCGGTCTCACCTGTCACATGGATGTGTGCTGTCCGTGACATAAGATAGGGGCCGCACGGCGCCGGAGAATCGCGCGCCCAGGACGGCAGAAAGGCTCCCATGCTGCCCCAGGTCGAGCCGGCCGCCGGACGGGACTCGCGGTTTCTCTCCGTGCTCCAGCCGGGATACCGGGCGCTCGCCGCGAGCGGGCCGGCCTGGCTGTTTCCCGGCGAGGCGGCGCGCCGAATCGCCCTTCCGGCCCCGGCCGGCCGGGCCGCGGCGCTGGAGGTCCGGCTCGCGGAGACCTCGAAGGAGGTCCGGCGCGCGCAGCGGCTGCGCTACAAGGTGTTCTTCGAGGAGATGGCGGCTGTGCCCTCGCCGGTCGCCCGGCTGTCCCGGCGAGACGCGGACGCGTTCGACGCGATCTGCGACCATCTCGTCGTGCTGGACCACGCGGTCGCCCCGAAGCCGTTCCGGAAGCCGAAGCCGAAGGTCGTCGGCACCTACCGGCTGCTCCGCCGCGAGGTGGCCGAGGCCGCGCTCGGCTTCTACTCGGCCCGCGAGTTCGACCTCGCGCCGCTGCTCGCGACCCGGCCGGACCTGCGGCTCGTCGAGCTCGGCCGCTCCTGCGTGCTGAAGCCGTACCGGTCCAAGAAGACCGTCGACCTCCTGTGGCAGGGCATCTGGGCCTACGTCACCCGGCACGGCTGCGAGGCGATGATCGGCTGCGCGAGCCTGCCCGGCACGGATCCCCACGCCCTCGCCCTGCCGCTGAGCTATCTCCATCACCACGCCCCGTCGCCGGCGGAGTGGCGGGTCCGGGCGCTGCCCGGCCGACACTCCCGGATGGACCTCCTGCCGCGCGAGGCGGTCGACGTCCGGGCCGCGTTCAAGACGCTGCCGCCGCTCGTGAAGGGCTATCTCCGGGTCGGCGCGACGGTCGGCGACGGCGCCGTGATCGACCGCGCCTTCGGGACCACGGACGTGTTCGTGCTCATGCCGATCAGCGAGATGCGGGGCCGCTACGTCGACCATTTCGGGCCCGCGGCGAACCGCGCCCCGGCCTGACAGGATCGGGGCGACCAGCGTTCTCCCGGGACGGCTCGCGGGCACGTCGGTCGGTCGAGCCGTGAGGCGCGGCCGACGCAGTCCGGGCGGACGGCCGCGGATTCCGAGATCGAGCGACTTGAATCGACCTGCTCCTGCGGCACGATCCCCGATCCGGCCCGCCGCGCGCGCCCGCCGAACCTCACCGTGCACAACCCGGTCCGGCTCCACTCGCCTGCCCCGCCGCGATATCCGCGTCTTATAAGATTGAACCTTATAAGACACGGATGGATGCGTTGATGGATGCGACGAGGGCCAGATCGATCTGCGATATCGGCGTCGATCAGCGATGAAGCCTGCACGGCGCAACGCTGGCTCCGGGACGAGCCTGAGGATGACGGCGGAGACGAGCCCCGAGACGTCGAGGGGCCGTACCCCGTTCCCCCGTCACCTCTCCCGCACGATCCTTGACCCCCCGTCCCTGTCCGCCCCGCACCGGCTCGCCCGAAGCCACGGCACTCCTCCATCTGCCTTATAAGGCAGAACTTCACCGTCGCTTGGTGTCGGGATGGCGTTGGATTGCATGCGAGCGGAACCGGCATGCGTGGATCCGCGACGACCGGGCGCGTGCGGGTGCGCGCCATCGGCCCGGAGTCGCGCTCGCGGCAGCGGCTCTGCGCGCGTAAGGCTCGGAGGTCGCGCGCAGACCTGATCCGATGCCGAACCGGACGGACTTAGGTCGGGCCGGCCGGCGTCGCGATCGGGCCCCATATGGCGGCCGGCGGGCGTTCGCGGCGGATCAGGAGGCGGGCGGTTCCCGCCTGGAGGAGGGTGTCGCGGCCGTCCAGGATCTCGATCGCCCAGGCGACGAGGCCGCGGTCCGGCTGCTTCACGGCACGCGTATCGGTGACCTCGATCACGGCCCGGATCGTGTCGCCGGGCCGCATCGGGGCTCGGAAATCCCAGGTGACGCCGAGCAGCGCGACCACGGTTCCGTCGATCAGGTCGAGCCGGGCCGCGAGCCCGAACGCGATGCCGATGCCCATCGGGCCATGCGCGATGCGGCTGCCGAACGGGGTCGCGGCCGCGAAGCTCTCGTCGGTGTGGACCGGGTTCCAGTCGCCGGTCAGGCCCGCGAAGGCCCCGATGTCGCCCTCGGTGATCGTCCGGCCCGGCGTGACGAAGCGCTGGCCCACGGCGAACTCGTCGAAGACGCGGCCCATCAGGCCGGGCCCGGCGCGGCGGCGGCAGCGGCCTCGTCGCGCAGGTCCTTGCGGCGGATCTTGCCCGTGATCGTCATCGGAAGGCTCTCCCGGAACGCGATCTGGCGCGGATATTCGTGCGCGGAGAGCTGCGCCTTGACGAAGCGCTGCACCTCCTCCTGCAGGGCGGCGTCCCCCGCGATGCCCTCGCGGGGCACGATGTAGGCCCGCACGACCTCGCCCCGGACCGGGTCCGGCACCCCCACCACCGCGACCATCGCGACCGCGGGATGGCGCATGAGGCAATCCTCGATCTCGGTCGGGCCGATCCGGTAGCCGCCCGAGATGATGACGTCGTCGTTGCGGCCGTGGAACCAGAAGTACCCGTCACGGTCGCGATGGCCCGTGTCGCCGGTGAGGAGCCAGCCGTTCCGGAACTTGTCCTCCGTCGCCTCCGGCTTGTTCCAGTAGCGCAGGAAGAAGACCGGGTCGGGGGCTTTCACCGCGATCGTGCCGGTCTCGCCGGGCGGCACCGGGTGGCCCTCGTCGTCCACGACCTCGAGGACGTGGCCCGGCACGGCGCGACCCATCGAGCCCGGCCGGAGCTCCATGATCGAGGCGCAGTTCGCGACGGTCAGGTTCGCCTCGGTCTGCCCGTAGAACTCGTTCATGGTGACCCCGAAGGTCTCGCGGCCCCAGTCCAGCATCTCGTCGCCGAGCCGCTCGCCGCCGCTGGCGACGCTCCGCATCCGGTAGCCGAACCGGCGCTGCGGGTCGGCGACCTGCCGCATCATCTTCAGAGCGGTCGGGGGCATGAAGGCGTTGCGGACCTCGTGGCGCGCCAGCAGCGCGAAGGCCTCCTCGGGATCGAACTTCGCGAGCCGCTTCGCGACCACCGGGATCCCGTGGAACAGCGAGGGCAGGAGCACGTCCATGAGGCCGCCGGCCCAGGCCCAGTCGGCCGGGGTCCACATCCGGTCGCCGGCTTGCGGGAAGAACTCGTGCGGAAGCTCCACGCCGGGCAGGTGGCCGAGCAGCACCCGGTGCGCGTGGAGCACGCCCTTCGGGTTGCCGGTGGTGCCGGACGTGTAGACGATGATGGCCGGGTCCTCGGCCAGCGTGTCGACCCGGAGGTGGTCGGAGGAGGCCGCCTCGATCAGCGCGGTCCAGCCGAGGACCCGCCCGTCGCGGCGATCGTCGATGCTGACGAGGCAGGGGTTCGCGGTGAGGCGGTCCCGGAGCCCTACGAGCTTCTCGATCCCCTCCCCGTTCGACACCACCGCCTTCGCGCCGCTGTCGTTCAGCCGGTACTCGAGCGCGTCGGGGCCGAAGAGGGTGAACAGCGGCAGCGCGATCGCGCCCATCCGGTAGGCCGCGAGATGCGCGACCAGCGCCTCCTCGCATTGCGGCAGGAGGATCCCGATCCGGTCGCCGCGCCCGATGCTCTGCGCCGCGAGCGCGTTCGCGAGGCGGCGCGAGCGCTCCTGAAGGTGCTCGAAGGTCAGCGCCCTCGCGTCCTGCCCGATCTCGGCGATGAGCGCCGTCCGGTTCTCTCCGACGTGCCGGTCGCAGATCGCCTCGGCGATGTTGAACCGCTCGGGCACGCGCCAGCGGAAATTCCCGTAGACCTCGTCGTAGGTCCGCCCGGACAGCTCCATCGAATGCCTCGCCTCGCTCTCCCGTGGCCGCCGGGGTATCGCGCCCCCGCCGGCCCGGCAAGCCGCGAGCGGTTTCGGCCGTCCTGAGAGGCTGGTCCGGAGGGCCCACGCTCCTCATCCTGAAGTGCGCCGCTGTGCGGCTTTGCCGGACAGGCGAGCACCGCAGCGTGAAAACCTCTGCGCGCCGATCGCGGTGTCATCCCCGGCGACGGCGAAGCCGTCGGGAACCCGCGATCCGCGCAACGGTCCCCAGCATGAGGAGAGGTTTCACCATTCCGGGCAGACCCTGAAAAGGCGGCCCGGTGACACCGACGCGTCCGGCGGGCACAAGACGGCCTCCCGCCATGCGTGCCGAGGCGGTTCGGGAGACGACCATGCCTGCCGCCTCCGCCTCGAATCGCGACGCTCCGGCCGACGAGGCCTCGCTCCGGCGCGCGATCGTGGACGCCTCGCGCCACCTCGTCGCGCTCGGGCTCAGCCAGGGCACGTCGGGCAACGTCTCGGTGCGCTGGGGCGACGGGCTCCTGATCACGCCCTCCGGCATCCCGCCGGACGCGATCGAGCCCGCCGACATCGTGGCGCTCGCGGCCGACGGCTCGACCGGGCACGCGCTCCGGCCCTCCTCCGAATGGCGCTTCCACCGCGACATCCTGCATTCGCGGCCGGAACTCGGGGCGGTGGTGCACGCGCACCCGCCCTACGCCACCGCCTTCGCGATCTGCGGCCAGGCGATCCCCGCGGTGCATTACATGATCGCGATGGCGGGCGGTCCCGGCATCCGCTGCGCGCCCTATGCGCCCTACGGCACGGAGGAACTGTCGGCGCTGGCGCTCGAAGCGCTGCAGGACCGCACGGCCTGCCTGCTGGCCAACCACGGCCTGATCGCGACGGGGCCGACGCTCGCCAAGGCGCTCTGGCTCGCCGTCGAGGTCGAGGCCCTGTGCCGGCAATACGCCATCGCGCTCCAGGTCGGCACGCCCCAGGTGCTCGGCGACGACGAGATCGCGCGCACCGTCGAGCGCTTCAAGAGCTACGGGCCGCGCGAAAAGCCGAAGGGGTGAGATTTTTTGGGTTTTTTGGGTTGAGCCGGCGCGGCGTTCGTCCCGATGTCGTGGAGGATGAATGAACAGCGCGGGCGGCGGCCCGTATTTCGGGACGGATGTCCCGCCTGTCCCAGGCCGTCCCAGGGACCGGAACGCGCCCCGAACGGCCCCGCCTCGCGAGGGCTGCTGCCGGTGATTGCGAGGCGGTCGACAGGGGACCCTGTTTGAAATCCGACCGTTCGTGACAGGCGGCTGTCGGCTCGTCCGAGACGTTCGATCGACGATGCTCAAGGTCTGCATTTGGCCGAGAGCCGTCGGTTCGCTTTACGCGCCAAAATTGACGAAGCGGACTTTCGTAGATGCGTACATGCGCCGCCCTCAACTCCGAGTAATCTCTGCACTTGGCCTCCGCGAAGACCATGGCCGGGGCCCGTATCCGCCTGGAGGAATATAAGGGGGCGAGCACAGCAACAGTCGCCCGCAGCCCCATCCCTTGTCGCTCGCCATGCCGTGCCCGGCGGCGGCCCGATCCGCGCATCATGCGTCGTAAGAATGGGCAGGGCCGATGAAGGCGCTCCGAAATCTCAGACAATGGTCATGCCGCATCTCTCCCGATCTCACCCCACGAGCGTTCCAGGATGATGGTTCGCGAGCCTGCCTCCGCCGGATCCATCTCGGCGATGGCGAAGATGGCCTCGTCCAAGGCGTCGATGCCGCCTGCGGCGTGGATGCCTTCGCCATGTCGACACAGATCCACGCGGTCGGTCGCGGCGAGCGGGCCGAAATCCGCACCACCCGGCTTGGCGACGCGACGCTCGTACCCGCCCGTCACCATCGTCCGCAACAGCGCGTCGACGGCGCTGTCACTCGCGTAATGGGCACGACGAGGGGCGATCATGGCCGTGGTCCTTCTGCGTCACCCGATATGGTGGCGCAGTGCGAGGCGGGACAGTGGAGGCGGGATTCTACTTACGCTCAAGCAGGAGTCCGCCGTGTACTTCATCTACGAGTTTTTTAGGATCAGGCCCCGGGATGACGCCCGTGCGATGCTGGATCGCGTCGCGCAGGACGCACCGACCCTCGAAGCCGCGAAGATCAGGGCTCGATCCCTCTTCGAGACCCTGGAGATGCCGCAGGCACCGGATGGCGTACGCATCCTGAACGAACTCGGCGCCGAGGTCTTCACCTGGAAACCGCGGGATGCCTGAGGCTTGAGCGACCTGACGGCCCGCGCAGAGCCGCCTACAGCCCCTGGCCGCCGGCAAATGAAGAGGAAGCGACATTCGTCGAATCCACCGCACATCGGACGGGAGAGCGCTTGGTAATCGTAGCGGCCTTATGGAGCGAAGGCACCAAGGGTGCGGGCTCCCTTCCATCCCACGGCCGCCGATTCCGAGAAGCTGAAATCGACCCGGAACAGGATGAGACCCGTCTTGTCGGTGACCTCCAGTCTCCAATCCTCGCCGGGCACCAGCCTGTCGACTTCTTCCGCCAGGACCGTTCCCGCCAGACGGATGGCTTCGCGACGGGCCGTCGGCCAATCGAGCAGTTCGATGCCCTCGATATCGAACGTGCTGTAACCGTCATGGACGTTGAAATGGTAACGAGGCATGCACCGCTCCGTCGTCGCTAGGCGGGAGCGCGCAGGTCTCTCTGGCGTCGGTGCCTGGTCCGTGGCCGACGATCATTGCTTGCACCACGTTCCCGGGAACGCCGCCCTATCAAATGCGGTCCTCACGTCGTGACGAGCTGTTTCGCTCCTTGCCCGCGAAGGACCGGCCGGCCGCAGCGGGATGGAAGTGTCAGGCTGCCGGGCTCGTGCACAGACGCCGACGGATGGTCCGCAGGCAACCCTGCAAGCCCATGACTTTTCTCGATGCGATCGCGTCGGCGCCACACCTTTCGCTGCGCCTTTGCACGCGTTGGCAT